>NZ_JBMPPI010000003.1:0-386478 GCF_049340245.1 Undibacterium sp. TC4M20W | reverse complement strand
TGACCAACGACACAGCAGTCACACAAGTGTCCCAAATCCAGTTGAACGATACGATCGTTGATGCATTGGTTGACAGCTACCAGGCTGCTAACACAACAACCCACGTAGAACGTCTGACGATCCGTGCGATCGACAACACCAACGTTGCTAACGCAACAGTCGGCGTTTCCATCGATGCAGGCGCATTGACAGCACAATCTGCACTGGACGTCACACTGGCCCGCGGCGCCAACTTCCTGAGCCTCGGCGCTGGTAATGACCGCGTAGTCTTGTTGGGTAACTATGTTGCCGGTACCTACAACACGACAGAAAACGGTGTGAACCTGAATGCACAGTCCACAGCGACTGCAGTTGCTCGCGTTGTAACAGACACGATCAACCTGGGTACAGGTAACGATACACTGGTTACTTACGGTGCGATCAACCTGGCTGGTGCGCAATTGTCTGGTATTGAAAACATCACAGCGAACTCCGCTGTTGTGATCACTGCTTCCCAATACGCTGCTCTGGTTGCTGCCCGTGCTGCTCTGTCCCTGAGCACACCAGTGATCACATTCACAGGCAATGTTCCACATCAACTGACTATCGTTGATGATATCGCTGGCGTGAACAACATCGATCTGTCTTTGATCTCTGTAACTAGCGGCACATTGGTTATCGACACAACGTCTTCTTCCAATGCAACTGGTGGTGGCGTGAACAACACTACAGTTAGCAATGCAGTGACAGTGTCTGGTGGCGCAACAGTAACAACAGGTGTTGTTGGTACTAATCCAGTTAATGGTGGCGGCTCTGCTTTGTCTCCTACAGCACTGACAGCTGGCGGTACATTTAACAGCGTTGCAGGCGTGAACGATAACTTCACAGGCTTGACAGCGACATTGAGCGGTACAACAGTCAACGGTAATCTGGGTGACACTGATGCGATCACTCTGGGTAGTGCAGCAGCTGTAAGTCTTGGTGATGGTGGTACAGGTGGTACTATCACCAACATCAAGACACTGAACCTGGCTAATGCTACTAATAGTATTGGTTTCTTCAATGCGACTACTGGTATCACTACAGTTAATGGTGGCACAGGTGATGACACTGTGAACTTCGCTAATACTGGTTCCACATTCCTGGCTGGTAACGTTAACTTGGGCGCTGGTAGCAACACCCTTACGCTGGAAGCCGGCAAATCTTATTCTGGCACCTACTCTGCTGGCGCTGGCACAACAGACACATTAGGCGTGTTCAACGGTGACAATATTTCTGCGGCGAACATCACAGGCTTTGAGACACTGTTTATCGCAAATAACGCATCTGTAACATTGACAGCAGCTCAATACGGCGCGTTCACTGGCGTTGCCGCTGGCGCAACAGAAACCATCACACTTACTACCGCTGGCACTGTTATTGGGAATGCATCAATAGAGAATTATGTACTGGCTAACGGCACAAACAGTTTCGTAGGTACAACTGGCCTGGTGTCTGTCATCGGTGGCACAGGTAATGATACGTTCAGTATTTCTGCAGCGAATGTTTTGCTTGCTGCAAATAATGGTATTGTTGGTGGCCTGGGTACTGATAATCTAAATTTGGGTCTTCTTTCTGCCGCTACTAATATCCAGCCTAAAGTAACAGGCATTGAATTTATTGGTGTAACAGGTGGTGCTGCTGCTGGGTATGCGTTCCAAAATGCAGATGGCGCTGTAACCTTGGGCTTTACGAAAGGTGCTTTCGGTGGTGACACTGTCCAATTAGGTGCTGGCGGTCAAATTGTTAATATCCTGGGTACAGCAACTGGCGCAATCACTATTACTGGTGGTTCCGGTGTGGATACAATCAATCTGTCAACAACTGCAACTGGTGCTGATACAATCGGTGTTGGTTCAGTCATCTCTGCAATCGATACAGTGGCAAACTTCAAAGTTGCTGGCGCTGACGTGTTCAAAACTGGCACAGCAGCAACAACGCTGAACCTGTTGTCCATCGCTACTGCTGACGTATCTACTCTGGCAGCAGCAATCGCTACAGCAGCAACTGCAGCTGGCGCGGCTCTGGCAGCGAATACTCAGGCTTACGTGATCACTGTAGCCGCAGGTACAGCAGCTGGTACTTATGCTTTCCAAAACATCGGTGGCACTGTAGGTACTGTTGATGCAACTGACTTTATCGTTAAAATCACTGGCGCAGGTTCCATCGTCGCTGGCGACTTCATCGCTTAATTCAGTAAGCTATGCAGGAAATTGGGTAGCTTGCTACCCATGCAGCAGGGAGAAAACATCCTCCCTGCTGTGTAAAAAAAACCCACCTCTGTAAAGCGGTGGGTTTTTTGTTTTATTAATTATCTTCCAGGTGATGTGTGGAAATTAATCATCTAAATTGCTCAGCCGAAGGAGGTGCGGAAAAATGACTATTCCAGATACGTCTGAATTGCCTTGCCGAGCCAAAACCAGACGCCTCTGCAATTCGCTCTATTGACCAATCGGTGTTGGCCAGAAATTTTGTCGCCAGCGATAAGCGCAATGATGTTAAATAGGCTTGTATCGAAACATCCGTGTGCAACTTGAACAGTCGGGTAATATGCCGCGTGCTGCTGCAGGCGATATTGGACAATTCAGTTAAATTCCACGGGTGAGCAGGGTCCTTGACCATAGCATCCTGTACTTTGTGAACAATGGGGTGCAGATGATTACGGTATTTCAGCCAGGGTGACAATTGTGGATCATTGCCAGAACGACGCATATATACCACCAGATTGCGGGCAACTGCACTCGCAGCGAAGGGGCTGGTAAGTTCGCTGACCAGATGCAGGGCGAGATCTATGCCCGCCGTAACGCCGGCACTGGTGCTGATGCGTCCATCTTCAACAAATATGCGGTTTTCTTCTATTTTGATTGAACTGTCTATTTCTGCCAACTCGTGGCAATGATTATGATGTGTCGTTGCCTTGTGCCCGCGAAGTAAACCAGCATGCGCTGCCATCAGTGCGCCAGAACAAATACACACCACTCTATGGCTTGCCTGTACTTTTTCTGACAACCAGCGGATGGCAATTTGTGCATCTGGCAAAGCATAGACTTCATTGCCACCGATCAGGCCAGGCAAAATCAGGATGGCATCTGGAGTCAGTTGTTCCGGCAAAGGCAGCAGCGGGCCTAGTTGCAGGCCGACAGAAGAATTCACGCTTTGCTGCGAGCTGATGAAGTGCATTTCAAACCGCACTTCATCCTGATAGCGATTGGCAAACAAGAGTGCATCTGCTGGCCCGGCAATATCCAGCAATAAGGTGTCTTGCAATAACAGAAAATAAACTGGTTGAACACGAGGCATGATTAGTCAGGCGAACATATTGCGCAAGTTATGAACCAGTTTTGCGCCGAATACATTAATGAGCAGGCCAGCCATTACGATAACTGCGCCCAGTAATTGGGTATGGCTTAATGCCTCATCAAGTATCAGCCATGCTGCAGTCAAGCCAACTACTGGTACCATCAGCGTCAGCGGCGCAACGAGATGGGTAGGCAAGCTGGCCAGTAGTTTACCCCACAAGGTGTAGCCTATCAGGGTAGCTGCGACGGCCAGGTAAACGATGGTCAGACCAGATGACAGGCTCATATTGCTTAAACTGTGCAAGATGACATCACCACCTTCAAACAAGTAAGAGAGCAAAATAAATGGCAGTATAGGCACCAGGGCACTCCATGACACCAGACTCAGTACATTAGTCACTCCTATTTTTTTATTGATGACATTACCGCTGGCCCATGAGAATGCGGCGCATAAAGTGAGTGCAAAGCCAGCTAGTGTCACCTGGCTGGCCGAACTGGCAATGCTTGCGCTGCCCAGCAGTATGAGACCTGCGCTGGCCACCAACATGCCTAGTAAATTGCTGGGCCTTAACTTGTCGCCAAAGACCATAGCAGATAAGCCCACAGTAAAGAAAGCCTGCGCTTGCAAAACCAGCGATGCCAAGCCCGCTGGCATACCGACCGCCATTGCTGAAAACAAAAAGGCAAATTGGCCAAGGCTAATGAACATGGCATACGCCAATAACAGTTTGAATGACACTTTTGGGCGTGGCAAAAACAGGATAGCGGGAAACGCCACCAGCATAAAGCGCAAAGCGCCCATCAAGAAGGGAGGGATGCCTTTCAATCCTATTTTGATCACCACAAAATTCATTCCCCACAACAGAATGACTATGGCAGCGATCAGGATGTGACGTGTGCTAAGGACAGATTTGGACATGGATTGACTAAGGTTTAATTTGTTTTTGCATGTACACGTTTGGTCGATGCAGGGTTGTTCAGCAGTTTATTTTGTGGCCTGATTGGCCTTGGGACGAAATTCCCACCACAATTCGGGCATGTACCTTGTAACGGCCCCTCTACGCAGTCAACACAAAAGGTGCATTCAAAAGTGCAAATGCGGGCTTTGTCAGAATCCGGTGGTAAATCACAGTCACAGCGCTCACAATTCGGTCTGAGTTCAAGCATGATACATTTCCTTTCTGTTGTGGGTGAATATTAAGCAGAATATCAGTTTGAATGGTATGTGCCAGCATAGATAGCGACCAGAGTCGGTCATATCAGGACATTTGCTAAATCTAAATCGCAAAGCTTTATGGATTCCAATTTTACATATCAACAACTAGTCAGTATTGCTACGCGCAAAGAGCACGCGCTTAGTCGTCAATTGGCAAAGCAGGAAAAACTGCATGCTGGGGAAGCTCTTTTTAAGCTGCTGCAAGCAGCGGCACAGAATTCAGGTTTGCAGAATATCTCAGAGCTGGCACAACAGCGGGAAGCCATAAAGGTGGCGGATGCTGCTCAAAGATTGGTCAAAAAAGCTGCACGGCAAAAGGGTAAAAAAGATCGCGATTTAACTTTGTTGCCTGCAAATACCTGGCTGGCCTGGTTCGATGGCTCGGCAGTGCCTAACCCAGGGAAATGTCGGATTGCCTGCATACTCAAAGCGCCCGACGGGCAAAATTTTGAGCACATAGCCCATATTGAGTACGGCGACAGCTGTGACGCAGAATACAGTGGTTTGATATTGCTATTACAGCAAGCGAGACGACACGGAATAGTGAACTTGCTTGTGCATGGCGATAGCCAGGTGGTCATTGATGACTTTAACCATACCAAGGTGAGTAGCTTGTTACGCATGCAGCAGTATCGTCAGCAAGCACAGGAACTGGCCTCTGCATTTGAGCAGTTGCGCGTGTCCTGGGTGCCCAGGCACAAAAATCAACTGGCTGATGCACTTACTCAGATGCGGTCAGATTAAGACTTGATTTTCAATGACCGCAGCAACAGGCCCAACATTGCAGGTCGCGGATGTTGCGTTTTGCTGAGTAAAACAAGGTTACGTGCATAGGCAGGGTTGGGGATGGGTGTTAATACGCAATGCCTCGCCAACTTTGCCAAGCCTGACCAGTGTGGTACCAAACTGACGCCTACATCGTCTGCGACCAGCATGGCGATGGTTTCCAGTGCATCGAGGTCGCACATGGCTTCCAGCGCCAGGCCCTGGTCTTTCAGAAATTTCTCAGCATAACGGCCACCCCATGCTGTCGGGTCATAGCGCAAATAGGGCTTTAATTGCAGCGTGGACAAGATATCGTTGTGCAGCGCTTGTCTGGAAAGTAAGACCAGGTGCTCTGTTTTTATGTGGTGCGCTATCAGGCTTGTAGGCAAATCAAATGGAGGTGCAACCAGTATTGCAGCATCTATCTCCTCATCCTGCACAGACTGATATAAGGAGCGGGACGTGCCAGGTACGATACCGGCCTTCAATTTTGGTGCATGTCTGGTCAAGTGCCGTAAGACAGTTGGCAGCATGCCTGTCATCGCGGTGGAAATAGCGCCTATCTTTATTGTACCTGTCAAGCCATCAAGGTCGGCATCACCAGCTAACAAACCAATCTCGCGCACGATATTTCGTGCCCGTGGCAGCAGATGCAGGCAAGCCTGGGTTGGCTTTGCCGCATGCGTCTGTCTCGACAATAGAGGAAAACCCAGCTCCCTCTCCAGAGCCTGAATTCTCTGGCTGATCGCCGCTGCGGTCAGGTTCTCAACTCTTGCGGCTTCTGCGATAGACCCATGTTCTATGGTGGCAATCAGGCTTTGTAGATAGCGACTATCCATAAAAAATTCTTTCGAATGGATTAAAAATAATATGCTATCTCTTACGAAGAAATGGCGCTAGCATTTCAATATTGCGAGTCACCATATGAACAACGATAATTCAATACGGAACCATATCCATGAAAGCTTTATTTCATCTTGCCTATCATGTGCATGATCTTGATCAGGCACGGCAATTTTATACAGGCATATTGGGCTGCAAAGAGGGGCGCAGTACGGCAACCTGGGTAGATTTTGATTTTTTTGGTCATCAAATTTCCTTGCATCTGGGCATGCCGTTCGCCACGACTAATACAGGCAGGGTAGGGGATCATCTGGTGCCCATGCCGCACCTGGGTGTAATACTCGCGATGAAGGACTGGATGGTACTGGCTGATCGCCTGCGGGGCCATGATCTCGACTTTGTGTTGGAACCCTCAATTCGTTTTGCTGGACAAGCAGGTGAGCAAGCAACCATGTTTTTTCTTGATCCCTCAGGCAATCCCATAGAAATCAAAGGTTTCAATAATCTGGAAAGTATTTACGACAAATGAATTCAACTAAAATTCCATTCCTGGCTGCGCCTGCTTACTCCCATACCCAGGCTTGGGTAGATGCGCTGCAAAAGAATCTGCCAGACGAACAGATTGTCGCCTTTGACAGTATGAGTGATGAGGACAAAGCTACCTGTAAAGTCGCCATCGTTGCCAATCCTGATCCTGCGCAGTTGAAGCAATTACCGCAATTGCAATGGATGCACAGTGTCTGGGCGGGAGTGGAAAGACTGATTTCAGATTTGGCCGACACTGAGCTGAAAATTGTCCGCTTGATAGACCCGCAACTGGCCAGCACCATGGCCGAAGCAGTGCTGGCCTGGACGCTCTACCTACACAGAGATATGCCAGCTTACGCGCGACAACAAAAGCAGCAGCTTTGGCAGCCACGTGAATATCTGCGGCCTCAGCAAAAAACTATAGGTCTGCTGGGCCTCGGTGCATTGGGTGAGGCGGCGGCGAACAGCCTGCTGCGTGCAGGCTTTAATGTCATTGGCTGGAGCCGCAATCGCAAAGAATTTGCAGGTGTCGAATGCTTTGCAGGTACAGATGGATTGCCAGTCATGCTGGCAAAAACCGATATCCTGGTTTGTCTGCTACCACTGACACCAGATACCAAAGGACTGGTCAATGCCCAAACCCTGCAAGCCTTGCCGCGAGGTGCATCGCTGATCAATTTCGCGCGGGGGGCCATCATTAATGATCATGATTTGCATATCGCCCTGGATAGCGGGCATATCGGTCATGCAGTTCTCGACGTATTTGAAACAGAACCTTTGCCCGCCATTGCATGGCACTGGCAGCATCCGTCTGTGACAGTATTGCCGCATTGTTCGGCACCCACAGACAGAGAAACGGCTTCTTTGATTGTGGCCAATAATATCCGGCGTTACAGATCGACGGGAGAGTTGCCTGTAACGGTAGATAGAGTCAAAGGCTATTGAAGGAAGAACTTTTAATGATATGAATGCTTGTCGTTTTCCATTCATATCATTGCAGGGCATCGATTGGTTCATCGGCCAAGGTGTTGATCAATGCATTCATCAACGCATTGATCAACATAGCTCAGTTGCCCCTAAGTTGTAGGCCTAAGTCAGAAACCCAGTAAACCTTTCAAGACATCTGTTGCCTTGACCTTGGGTTCTTCTTTCTGTTCAGGCCTTTGCTGTTGCTCTGCTTGCGATGCATTGTTGGACCTGCGTCCGCCCATGTCGCCCATACCACCTAGTATGGAGCTATAAGTCGATTTCATACGCAGCTTGGTTTGCCAATCTGGTTCCCAGGCAATTTTTGGATCGCTGGGACGAGGAGGGTAGGCAAAATAAGCATCTGAGCCGTAGGCAATCATGCGCAGCATGCCCGCTCCCTGCTCACCAAAAATACCTTTTGGAACATCGCATTTGGTCGTGCTGGCGGGCAGGATGACTTTTTCATTAAGCCACTTATCGACATCTGCATTGGCTTGATAATCGACCAGGCCAAAGCCAAAGTCTGGCAATTCACTGGATGTCCAGACTATAACTTCGGGGTTATCGCCGCCACCCGCCTGTCCACCCATAACACTGATGAAATAGCCACGCGTATTTGGCACCGATTTCCACTCCAGTCCAACCCCGCCAGCCTTCTTGGTTTGTACCAGTTCAATTGCTGACATCAAATCATTGTTTGACGCCAGATTGAGTTTGAAGCTCTCAGGTATGCCATTACCGACAAACTGATGCTGGCCAACCAGTGAAGCAGTATCCGGCACTTTTCTGTCATCGCTCTTGTTTGGCCATGCAGGATTGCCAGGTTGTGAACGCGCACCCTTGGTGACTTTGCCGCGCATGGTAAAGAATTTTGCATAATCTTCTGGCGACGCTTTGGCAGCATCGAGAGTACGCGGTTGCCCTGGTCTTATTGTTTCGCCGCAGCCCCAATAAATCGAAATTTTGCCTTTGGGTTTTTCATAGCTGGGCTCGGATGGTGTTTCTTCAGAAGGAGTGTATTGCACTGGTTTTTCTGGAACCGGCGCTAGCAGCTTCAGGCTGTCACCGAAGTTCATGCCTGCGGGTATCATCTGGTTGGCATCAGTCAGCGAAGTATTCTTGTTTGTGAAAACTGATACATCCATGAATCTGCCACTGGCAAAACCCATGGAATGCGTATTGCCGAAAACATTACCTCTGTCATTGTTGCCGGTGCCACCGCGAGCCATGCCACCCAAGGCACCGAAGAAGCCGCCAGACTGCGCGCCCTGCATAGCCCCGCCCATCATGCCACCCGGCATATCACTGGCATTAGTCGCCAGATCGATATACGCAAAAGCAATCGGCGGCTTGGTCACTTGTGTTCCAGCTTTTGTAGCAGCGACTTTGCCTTGCGCACCGGTGGCTGGTTTGGTTTGTGATGTCGCGATTAGTGGAGTAGCCAATAAACCGCAGGCAATGAGCGTTGTCTTCAGAAAAGGTGTGTTGTACTTCTTTGTCATCAAAGTCTTCATGGAATAACTCCTGTTATCTATCATTTACTGAAAGAGAAAGACCAGAAATTTTTTTGACGCTGAGGATGTTCTGGCTAAAATTCTTGAAAGGATTATGTTAGCGCAAAATAATTGCAATAATAGGGATTTACCCCAAACATTTGCTGCAAGAATTTATTTTCCTTGCAATTTGAGGATCAATATTTAATTTCCACGTAGATGTGAATGCGGAAAATTAAAACAAAGAAGAATATTTGTTTGCCAGTGCTGTGCCAGCAAAAAAAATGAATTTACCAAAAACGACAAATTTATTTTTGATTCATTATTGTAGAAAGCAGAGGCTCCAGGGCGCTTGTCCAAATTTCGTATCCTTCGACGGATAGGTGCAACTTGTCTTTACTCATGCCTTTCCAGTTGTCCCCGACAGGTGGGAGTTGCGCCGCGAGGTCGAGATAATAAATGTTTCTTTGGTCATCCAGTGGCGCCAGCAAGGTATTGGTTGCCGCCATTTTTTCTGTCGCACGTGCATTCGGTAAAATACTCAACAAAACAATCTTTATGCCATTGAATTTCTTTTGAGTTGCAGCGATGACGGCTTTCACACCGTTGGCAATTTCTTCCGGCGTATCCTGTACATTGTTTGTGCCAATCAGGATGATGGCGACCTGGGGTGTAAAAGCTGACAGGTCGATATTTTCCAAGCGCCAGATAGTATGTTGGGTCTTGTCCGATCCCAACCCAAAATCGATCGCGCGCTCTTCAAAATGTTTTTTCCAAACAGAAGAGCCCGCTCCCCATCGCCATTGTTCTGTAATCGAGTCACCAATGAAAATCAGATCAGCCGGGCGATTTTTCCTTAGTGTTATATAGTCATTAAAGTAGATTTGATAAGCCAATTTGGGACTGTAATTCTGATCACTTGCAATCGTAGTAGGCTGTTTGACAGGTAGCGAACTTACTTGTGCATGACAAATAGAAGTAAACAGAAGGGCAGATAAAATTAAGCGTTTCATGAGGTGAATATATAGGATTGTGAGTTGCCAGAAAATTTCACTCAGGCTGCGGTGATATAAGGCCAGCTTTAAGTGAAAGATAATTGTTCAAGCCATTGCCTGAGAGACCTTTGATGCCCGCAATGACGGATTCTGCATTAATCCTCGCGCCGGTGATGTTGGTATGGGTGCGCTGGTCGCTAAATAAGGTATCGACTTTTTCCTTGCCTAGGACGTCGTATGTTTTGCCAGTAATGGCTGTAACATCAATCAAGGCTACCTGGGTTTCATTGGCGACTATGCTCGCCAGCTTGCGGTGCTCGGCAAAATCATTGGCCCAGTCCTTGTGCGGCACTGGGGTTGCGATAATGATGGAAATACCCTTCGCCCTGGCATCTTGTATGTATTTTTTTAGATACCAGCCGTAGCTGTGCACGATTTCAATGCTGCCATCTGGTCTGTTGATGATTTCGGTATCTTCTCCGGTGCTACGCAATGTGCCTCTGAATTTGCCTCTGGCATCAACCGGGCCAACATCATTATGCCCAAACTGTACCAGCAAGAAATCACCAGCTTTCATTTCGCCTAATACCTTGTCCCAGCGACCCTCCTGTATATAGGTGCGACTGCTACGCCCGCCTATGGCACGATTGATGACATTAATTTTTTTTAAGTCGAAATAAGGTGCTATTTCATCTGCCCAGCCACGCATGGGTGCATCACTACGAGCTGTGGAGTCGCCAACGATAAAGAAGGACGGAAGTTTTGGATCGAGTGCCTGATTGACGACCTGTTTGCTTTCTTCCACAACTGGCCTGTCATCTTCTTTCACGTTCTGTGCTGAGGCCACACTAACCACCGCCAGAAGGAATAAAGCCTGCAAGGCCTTATTCAACGAAATAGGGATTGCGCTATGTATAATCATGAAAAGTCCTGTAAACGGTGTCATGGTAGTCATTAAATCAACTGATTATAAGGCGCGCATCAACGACAACTCAACTACCATCTGGCTTTTTAATACTGACGATAGCCGGGCTGACCGATATGAAAAATGACTCTGGCGCGTCCGGCTTTGCCGGATCAAAATTTTCCGACTGAGCCAGGATGAATTTTTTCAGAGGTAATTTGCTTTGCCGCACACCTTCCACGATGCACCTGGCCAGTTGATAAGCGCCGTAGGCATTATGATGGGTACCGTCCCCCGGTTTAAATGCCAGCAAAGACTTTTCTGGCCCTAGTGCTTCATAAAAGACCTTGCTCATGGCATGCAGATCAATCAGAGGCAGGTTCTCTTCTTTGGCGACTTCACGTACCGCATTCGGATAGCCCTTGTGAGAATTGGTGATAGTCGTACCTTCAAATGTACGGCGTTGTACCTGGGTAACCAATATCAACTGTGCATGTTTTTTAGCCAGTGCTGCGGTGTAGATCTTCAGGTTATTTTTGTAAGTGGCGACATCTACCGCCTTCATGTCATTGTGCCCAAATTGGATCAACACATAGTCGTCAGGTTTGACCAGACTGAGTACTTTGTCCAGCCTGCGTGCCGTTTTAGAAGATGCCAGGGATTCGCCTGACTGTGCATAATTCGCGACACTGACATCCGCTGAGAAAAAGCGTGGCAGCATTTGCCCCCAACTGGCGTAAGGCTCGCCTGGTTGATCGGTGACAGTAGAGTCACCCAGTAAATAAAGCGTGGGCACATTTTCTACGCGTTCGATGCTGATGGAATCTACACTGGGGCGTGGGCCATTGAATTCCAGCGTCAGTTTGTCGTCCCAGGTAAATTGTTCTTCTCCTGTTTCACGGGGCTTCAATTTGACTTCGCCACCGCCAGCAATACCCGGGCGACGTACGTTGACGATGAAGCTTTTTTCTATGCGCTCATCTTTCCTGGTTTTGATTTTTTCTAGCATCAAACGGCGGGTTTCTGCCTTGACGGTTGTCTCAGATTCGCCGTCATCATCACCCAGCATGAGTTTGACACGATAGTTTCCCTCGGCTACAGCAACGGAGAACAAGAAGGGTTTGGCACTGCTGATGCCATTGCTGGTGGCAATGATTTGAGCGCCATTCTCAAAACCGTATCCAGTCTCTGTTGAATAGATAGCATCTGCTTTCACCGCTTTGGACTGCGCTGCGGGTTGTGTGCTGAAATCAAATGAATATGTTTGGGCGTAGAGCGTATTACTAAAGGCGATGCTGCCAATAAAAATCAATAGCTTGAAAGTCGGTATTTTTTTCATCGAAATCAACTCAGGAAATGCTTGCAGTAATAAAAAGCTCGAGAAATTATTAATGCATTTTAGGGTAGCTATGGGGCAAAGGCTGTTTTTCAGAAAAACAATCAGAGTGGTGATTGGCATTCGATGAAAAACGGCCTGTCGATAGTAATCGACAGGCCGTTGATTGCCGGATGGCGGTATGGTCGCATCAAGATTGGCCAGGTGGGGGAGGGCGACGTATTTCCTGGCGATTATTGCCCGGGCCGCCGGATGTATTGCCGCCAAAGCGATAAGACAGCCCGATATATATCAGGCGACCGTCATAGCGTCGAATATTGTGCTCTTTGAGAGTATCTGTATCGACGATGGTATCAATTTTGTTTGAGTTAAACACATCTGTGACGTTCAAAACCAGATTCAGGCTAGGTGTAATGGTGTGGCGCAGGCTGAAATTGGCAGTGGAATTGGGTTGACGATAACCTTCGCCCGATAGCGTTTTTCCCTGGGAATTCAGGCTGATTTGCAACTGATCCTGTTCGCTCAGTTGATAATTAAAGCGCCCGCGCAAACTTAATGATGATGCTGAACGCTGAATTTCCTGACCGGTGGCAGTCAGGATTTTTTGTTCGATGAATAAGAGGTTACCGCTGGTGTTGATGGAAAGCTTGGGTGTTAGTTTGCCGCTGAGCGTGAATTCAACACCGCTGGAATGATTGCCGCCACCGTTTTCCAGTGTGGTCAGCACTACAGTGTCGCTGATCGGGATTTTTCGAGACAAAATACTGTCGCTTTCTGTGCGATAGTAGCCACGGATATTCATATCCAGCCCGATGACTCTGGTTTCATACGCCAATTCAAAAGAGTCTGTTTGCGCTGGCTTCAATTTTGGGTTGCCGCTGGAGTAATTCAGCTCGTCACGATAGACAACAAAAGGATTAAGCTCATTGGCATTGGCGCGACGTATGCGGTGTGCATAACTGAAACGCAGGGTGGTATCGTCACTGGCCTTGTAACTGGCGAAAAAGCTTGGGATATAGTTAATATAGTGATTGGTCGCCTCTGTGTGCGCAGTCAATTGTTGAATATCGATATGCGTATACTCCGTCCTCAGGCCTGCCAGTACACCCCATTTTTCATTCAGGCGTAATTGATATGAGCCGTACAGGGCAATATTGGCTTCATCCAGATTATAGCTATTGGTTCGTGATGGATTCAGGATGGCAGTGTTGCTGATGGGATCAATATTAAAATAGCTGGTATCAAATTCACTTTTGTTATTGGCTATTTTATAGCCCATTTTTAAAAGTCCCTTTTCATCGGGGCGTTCATAGTCACCGGTAAAATCGACGATCTTGATATTGTTGGCATTATTTTGCTTGCTGTGCACATCGGTAAAAATAATCGGACTGCTCGCATCCACGTTGGAGTAGACGTTGGAATACGCGTTGGAACTGGCATTGTCCGAACCTGATACACGCAAGTCCAGCCGCATTATTTCACCATTAATATCGCCTTTGTGGTCATAGCGTCCACCCCAACTGTAGTTGGTGCTTTCGCCACCGCGCTGGGTGGAACGCACATAGTCATTATTGATTTGGCCGGTGTTCAGGTAATGGTCTGTCGATTTTTGGTCATTGTTGCGTCTGGCATAGGAGAAATTGGCACCGAGTGTGTCCTTCGTGTCGATGTTGTACGTAATCGCAGCATTGACACCGGAAGAATTATTCAAGCCAGCAGAAGCAGATTCCTGTGTACTGTGCTGACTGAGATCAAGCCGGTCGCGGACAGCATCGCCCACTGAATTTCTGCCATCATGGCGAAAATTCATTCCACCCTGTATGCCAAACAGGCCCTCATGATAGCTGCCAGATACAGCGCTGTTATAGCGACCCGCGGATCCGGCATTGGCATTGACGACACCGAAACCACCGGGTTGGCGATTGCGTCGCATGACCAGATTGAGAATGGGCCCACCACCGCCTTCGTTGCCAAACTGCGCGCCAGGATTATTGATCACTTCTATAGATTCTATGTCGTGTGAGGGCATGGCATTCAGCGATGCGCCACGGTTGTCGCCCTGCATCATGGCGGATGGTTTTCCATCGATCAGAATTTGAACTTTAGTGCTGCCGCGCAGACTGACTGTGCCATCTGGATCTACGGATACAGAAGGAATATTGTTGAGCGCATCGGTGGCCGTGCCATTGGTACTGGCGACATCTGATTTGACATCATATACCTGACGATCAATGCGATTGCTGGGGCGTTCTGCTTGCACGGTCACCGATTGTGGCTCGCCACTGCTGCTGACTGGCGCATCAGATGTCACAGGCTTGTTATCTGTTTTGCTTACCGGCCCAGTCTTACTATTTGTTTCTTCTGGTTTGGTTTCTGCAGGCTTGACTGGTGTTGCGGCTTTGGCCGGTGTGGCAGGTACAGCTGGCTTATCCGGGGTTTGAGCATAAGCAATTGGACTCATGCAAAAAGTTTCTGTGATCAGCACACTCACTACCAGGTTACGCGTTGTCTTGCGACCATGACGGACAAATTGCGTTACTGTCGCTGGGCATATTTTTTTACGGCGTGTAGTCATGATTTGGGTCTAGTTGAATGCCATTAGATGAAATTGCCAACACTATGACGTAAAAATGTCTGCCTTGTTCAACTTGCTTTGTATCAGTTTGTTGTCAGTAGATGCGGGTGCTTCATTTGTTCAATCCGGGTCTGCAACAGTCATCTTTTTCAGATCTGTCACTGAGGGAATATACTCACCGATCAGTGCCAGATTTTGTATCGCAGCCAAGCCCCATTGGGCAGTGTCATTGGTGCTGATCCATGGCACTTCATCGACGGGATTGAGGCTATTTACACCCTGAACGCGTGTGGTTTTCAGCAATGGGCCGGGCACGCCACGATTACCAAAAAACTCGCGCCAGGCGCGCTGTGCCAATGCGGGATTTTTGTTTTTCCAGGCGACGTAGGCCGTGAGCCGGGAGTGGCCGTTACGCAAGGCATTGCCCGCACCGTGTGGCATGCCCAGTGCATTGATCTGCTCCTGTTTGCCAGCATTGAAAAGTTCGCAATACTGTAGCCATGCCTGTACAAACCTGGGTTCGTCAGTCAGGGTCACCAGTTCTGCAAAAATCTCTACTGCACCAAAGACCGCATTCAAATGGCTGGCCGATGCCCGGTTGCCAAAGACATTGATCAGATGGCTGGTATCTGCATCATAAGCAAAACTGTTGCCATTGAAAAAGCCGTGGGGCATGCCGGCGATATCTCGCATGCCAGTCAATATCTTGTCACGGTACCTGATGTCACCGCTGCGTTCCCATTCGGTCAGCCAGTTACCGGCGAGTGAACCCCAGTCTGTGCCAAAACCGGCATGTGCCTTGATCTTGCTGATATCTTCTTTGGGTTTGAGCTTGCGCGCAGGATCCGTGCTTTCCAGTTTTTTGTCGGCATCTATCAGTGAATGCATGATGTCGCCTATGCGTTCATCTGCTGTCAGGTAATAATAAAAGCGGCGATAGATGGCAGCGCTGATGCGCAGCTGTTTTGCGCTACAGCCCCAGTGCTGTACATTATGGCGCGAACCCAGACCAGCAAACTGACCCAGGTGATGGGTATCGACTTCGCTGGTATGCCTGACCATAGCTTCCGCAAAACGGAAGATGTCAGCCCGTCCGGTGCGCAGGAAAGAGTACCAAAGCCATAGATCAGGCGAGAGTTCGGAATTATCCCAGGCAAAACCGCCGACGTCATAACGCCATTCATGCCGGTCCAGATCATAAGTATGGCGGATGTCGCCATAATCCCAGAATCCATACCAGTGGCGCTGTTCAACCTGTTCCTTGTAAAAATTGAAGCGAAAATCGAGCTGATCTTCAAGCGCCGCTTTTACCGGATGCGAGCGATCTGGCAAGCTCCACAGTCCGCCGAACACGCCAGTCGCCAGGAAATGACTGGGCTTCGCTACCAGTTGAGGAGGTGTCTGTATGGCATCAGCAAACTGCACCAGCTTTTCCCTCGAAGGGGTGGCGCCACATACCCATAAGGTGATTTCGCTGCTGCGGGCCACACCCATGGGGCTGCCAAATCCTTTTTCATAATCTTCGTAGGTGATCTCCAGGCCTTCGCGTTCCTGATCATGGGTTTCCATACCCATGCCATCATGATAAAAGCGCAGGTCCATGGCCGGGGCATCCGGGGACCACATCCAGACGGTGACCTGGGCGGTGTCGGTATGCGCCTGCCGGATATCCAGTTGGGTAGGATGGCGCTGCCAGAAATCGCGCAAGCCAAAAGCAACGCCGCCACTGACGCCGCCTATATAACCTGTGCCGGGGGATCTGTGTCCCCAGGCTGCTTCCACCCAGCCATAACCGGACTTGGTACGTTTGCGTATCTTGAAACCATCTGCCGATTGTTGTGACAGGGTGTAATCACCCCATGCCGGTACCAGATGGATCAGGCGCTGTATCACTTCAGGAAACTGTGCCAGCGGCGGGCAGGCGAGCCCAGCCAGTTGGGCATTGCGTACTGCGGGGCCAGGGTCACGGCGCAGGCCGGTCATATTGCGCACACCTTCAGCCCACAAGCCGGCATTTTCACCGGCAAAGCGCACATGCCTGTCATGTAGCGCGTCACGCATGGCGACATCGAAACGCAAACCTATGCCACGCAAGAAATCGCGCTGCTCATCGCCGTCATAAACAAAGCTGTGCATGACGCGTATGGTATCTGCACCTACGTAGAAATACAGTCTGAGCACGAAAGGCAGCCAGGCTCGTTTGGCATCCTTGTGCATGCCTTCCACCTTCAGTACAGCACGTACAGGGCCATTTTGTTCAAGGCTGACCTGGCTGATATTGCTGATGTAATTGTACTGACGGGTGGTGCCGCTTTCGCCGTCCGGTTGGTCATCGGTGATGACTACAAGGTGGCCATTGCGCATGATGTCTTTGCCATCACGCTGTACGCTGCGGATAAACTGTGCTCCATGAGTGGCAACATCACATACCATCACGCCTGTATCTATCAGATACCCGTTCTTGCTTTGCCTGACGCTGACTATCTTTTCAGATGGCAGGGCGGTTTTTGCTACGGGCCTGACCTGCAATTCGGAACCCAGGCTTACGCCAGCGGCTACTGCATGTGCGGTCCACTTCAACGTACCATCGGGCCAGTATGCCAAAGGCCAGCTTTGGGTAGGCAGGTCTTTGCCATCCTGATTAATCAATTGAAACTGCTGGCTTTTGGCGATCTTGCCGCGTGGCCAGGGTACGCCTACTGTCGTCCCCGTCAGTACTTGCGGAGTTTTGCCTTCCAGCCAGTTCAGGCGTATGAACTCGTCTGCTTTTACTATGGCACCTGCGGTACCTGCATTCCTCACATCAACCGCAGACAGATTTTGCGCTTGCAGAGATGGTATTTGACTGGCAAGTGCGCTAGCTGCCGTTGTTTTGATGAAGCTGCGACGCGTTAATTTAAACATTATTCATTACTTTGCATATCTGAAAATAGCTGTACTTGCTCTTGATTAATGACGATCAAAGAGACAGGGTGTATCAAGGTGTGTAAATGGCCTCTGGCTTGGTTACCGTCATGCCATCGCCCAGGTAAAAGCTAGGGTGAGGGGGCTGGTTGTAACCGGCATTTTGTCCTGCCACCTGCATCCTGTATTGCGGATTGTGCATCAGGCTGGTGATGCGATGTGGTGTTGGTATGGTGGTGCTGAATACCAGCAGGGCGGTGTCGTCACTATTGCGCCAGACGACTTCCTCGCGCCAGTCACCAAACAAGTCAGCCGATAGTACAGGCGTGGATTTAGTGCCATTGTTGGATGCAGCATTATAAATTGCACCATTGAGCAAACGTTCGAAGGCGAAGGCTTTTGGATTCCATTTCTCTATCAGGGTGCCATCCAGCGATTCACGCAACAGATCACCATCCCACCAGACAGCGAAGTTGACGCGTCTTGGATGCTGGGGTGAAATTTCCACACCACCAGCACTCATCAAACCACCGACTGATCCCCAGCATTCTTCGCCGGGATAAGCCGGGTCTATGTCCATGCAGACGCCACGACCGACATCGGCACCTTTGCCATCTACACTCCAGAGTATCTTTCCGGTAGCGGCATCATGCATTTCCAGTCCATGTGCGCCATAGCAGCTTGGCGTTTCATGTACCATGTAAATTTGCTGTCCCGGGCGATTGGGATCAAGTTTGCCTACATGCAAGGCATCACCATGGCACAGACCCGTGCTGTACAGCATTTTGCCGTTACTGCCTACAGTGGCAGCACCATAGATGAGGTCGTCCTTGCCATCGCCGTCTACATCGGCCACTGACATCCAGTGTGCACCCTGGTGATTGACCGGGCCGCCTTCTATATCGCTGTCAAATGTCCAGCGGCTAGTGAGTTTGCCGTCGCGCCAGTCCCAGGCCGCAATCACTGCACGGGTGTAGTAGCCACGCGAAAAGACAGCGCTTGGACGTTCTCCATCCAGAAACGCTACCGTTCCGAGAAAACGGTCTACCCGGTTGCCATAAGCATCGCCCCAGGCTGCGACATCACCACGTGCCGGGATATAGTTGGTGCTGGCCATGGCGGCACCGGTCATGCCGTTGAAGACAGTCAGGTATTCAGGGCCGGATAAAATGTATCCTTTGCTATTGCGATAGTCAGCAGTGGCATTGCCGATGACTTTGCCTTTGCCATCTATGGTGCCATCCGCAGTTTTCATCATGACCTCTGCCTTGCCATCACCATCGAAGTCGTACGCGAGGAAGGTGGTGTAATGCGCACCGGCACGGATGTTCTTGCCCAGATCGATGCGCCACAACAATTTGCCATCGAGCTTGTAGGCATCCACATAGGTATTGCCAGTGTAGCCAGCCTGGGAATTATCCTTGGCATTAGTAGGCTGCCATTTGATGATGAGTTCATATTCGCCATCACCGTCAAGATCGGCGGCGGAACCATCATTCAGTACATAGCTGTAACTTGATCCATCAGGAGTGATGCCATCGGCCGGTTTTTGTACGGGTATGGTTTTATACAAATTGCCCCATGTGCTTTTGGGCGCATCTGCCAGCAATTCAGCACCGTCAATGACCGGACGTATGGTGTAGCTGCTGGCAGGTGTACCTGCGTCATCGGTGTAATTGGTTACTTGCTGGGGTACTCGGTTTAATTTCTCCTGTCCGCGATAAATATTGAAACTGATATTTTCTGGATCGGTTCCCAACAAGCGCCAACTGATGAAATTGGCTTTGCCGGTATTGATGGCGACGACCCCGCGATCGAGTTTTTCCATCTGCTTGCCGCTCAGCGATGTATGACCCAGGCTTACAGTTTTGGCTTTGACAGTGGTATGGCCGGCTGCCTGCACCTGGCTGTTGTAAACACCAGCCAGGCTGGCGATTAACAGGGCGCTGGTCAATACATGATTGATTTTCATATTTGCAGATTTCTCGTTTGTCATCAACGTTGTAGATTGGAAGGGCTTGGGACCAGTTCCAGCGGTACACCACCACGGGCTGCGCGTATCTTGACCAATTCCAGCGACTCCAGCGCATTCACAGCTTTGCCATCGGTACTGACTGCCAATGTAAGCGTATTTTCACCATTCGGATTCAATATGCCTGGTGGCAGGATGAATAGACGTTGCGGGCCTATATGCGAAATGAAATTTCCCATATTCCAGCCATTGATGAAAATCAGGACGCGATTTCTGCGATCAGAACGTGGCTGAGTGGTATCACCTATGGCCAGACCCAGTTGCACATCATGACCTGCCGGCATATCCAGGGTGAAATTGGTACGCAACCAATATGTACCAGCCGCTGGTGGCGCCGCATCTGGACTCGCTTTTTCCCAGCCACCGTTGTCTGGTTTTGCACCGACTGGCAAATACCAGCCTGCACGTTCGCCATACAGACCACCGTTATTCAAAGACCCCCGCACCAGATCGGCGATTTCTTCACCACCTTTATTGCCCTGGATCTTCCAGCTGATTGGTGTGGCAAATTTTTTTTTGATGTCATGCGTCAGTGACACGCTGATCAAGCCACGCGCGACTTTATGTTCATCATCGGCTGCCAGATCCCAGTTGTGGGAATTATTTCTGACCATGACCGACAGTACATGTTCGCCTGCATGCAATGCTTCGGCAGGCAGCTTGAAGCTGGCTGTGCCCCAGTTATCTGGCTTGGGTTTCCCGGTTGGCATTTCATTTTCACCGATATAGACACCGTCCAGCCACAGTTGCATGAAACCTGCACCACCACCGCCATAACTGATTTCCAATTGTTCAGGCAGTGGTTTACCAGCCTGCACCTTGAAATTGCCACGGTACCAGACATCACCGTGGTGAAAGCCATAATCACTCATACTGAGTATGGGTTGGCCAGCAGGAGGTGTGGTCTTTACGGTGGCAGCCGTGGTGGTCAGGTCAGTCTTGCGCCATTTGCTGTCGTCAAAGACTTTGGCTGCCTCTGGCGAATCCATGCGACGCATCCATGTCTGTTGCATCAGTTTTGGTAAAAGGATGTCAGCAGGGCCAGCCAGAGGTTCGGTCGACAAACTGCCATCGGCATTCCTGTTGCTGGTGATGGCGGCAGTATTCCAGGTGATTTGCTTGACAGCTTTCGGGGCCCATATCTCCAGCTTACTGCTTTCATGGGTATCTCCACTCAGGTGCAAGGTGCTGTCTTGCACGCTGGCCTGACGCACCAGTGCTGGCGAACGCTCAAGGACAGGGCCGTGCGCGGTTTCCTGACGCCAGAAGTTGCGGCCAGTTTCGTCATCCGCCAGCAAGAGCAGTAAATCTGCTTTGCCACCACCACTGATGCGTACACGTATCAAATCCTTGTGTACATAGTTCAATCGCAGATCGCCCGTTTGCTGATCAAATACTGCATTGGCTGCACCTTCCAGCACTTCGACCTTTGGTGCTGATTGATAACGCAATACGGTTTCGCCATCTTCGCCCTTGCGGCCATACAGCAAGGCGATATCGCGCTCATCCTGCTGCAGGTGGGTCTGGGTGTCGGATGTGGTGTAGACCAGATGCTGGCGCTCCATTGCATAATCTGACAACAGCAGTTTGACGTTCTGGTCTTTGATGCGCAAGGTGCCTGCCTGCGGGATCTTGTAGCTGCCATCGCGTGTAGTGAGCTTGAAGCTGAACAGTTCTTCTGTGGTTGAATCGGTCTTGGTATGAATGGCGAAAATCAGGTGTGCCTTATTGACGGGACTGATATTGTGATACAGTCTGACAGCAGGATTGGAGGCGGTGATTGCTTCACCTTTATCCATGGCGCTCAGCACAGATTTGGCGGCATCCACAAAGTGTCCCATCTGCTTCAGTGTCAGGGCTTTTTCGCGCAAGCCACGGCCTTCGTCGATTGCTGCGCCATAATCGTAGGACGTATACACCACCTGCGCTGGCAACCAGCCCCAGGATGTGCCGCCATACATCATGTAAATGGAATGGATGGAAATACCATTGATCAGATTAGCCCCGTAGAAGGTGCGTACATAATTCGATCCTGTGCGTTGCGCGGTGCAGTCATAAGTGCCGACGCTGCCCCAGAAATCAAACCAGCCGCCGCCCATTTCTGCCGCAAAGCCTGGCGTATTGGGAGAGGCGAGGGCACCAATCTTGACTGGCCCGGTTCCGGTATTGGCCGGGATTTCACCATACATGCCCCAGTTGGGCACGACATTTGGTTTGCCAATTTCCTTGGTATTGGTACAGCCACCACCGGGGTAACCGTCAAAGCTGTACAAGTCGGTGGGGCCTGGCACCGCATAGGGCGCGCTGGAATTGGGTGGCGTCCAGTTAGGCAGGCGACCTGCAGAATTGTGGAACAGCGGCACGCTGATGCCATCTGCCCTGGCTTTGTCTGCCAGGTGTTGCATGTAGCGCTTATGCGTATCCGAGGTATTTGATAACTCGTTTTCCAGCTGATAGGCAATGACAGTGCCGCCACCAGTGGTGATTTGATGGCGCGCGATAATCGCGTCAATCTGGGTCAGCCATTCATCTGCAGACTGTATATATTCGGCAGCATCAGTACGGGCAATCGCTTTTTGTCTGGCCAGATAACCAGGAAAACCGCCCAGTGTCAGCTCTGCATTCACATACGGGCCAGGGCGGGCAATGACATACATGCCTTCCTGTTCTGCCATTTCTATCGCCAGTTCTACATTACGTATGCTGGAAAAATCATATTGATTCGGGCGTGACGAGTGATAACCCCAGTCAAAGTAAATCGCCACAGTGTTGAGCCCGGTGGCTTTCATTTTCTGTATGACATCACGCCACAGTGAAGGATTGGGTAACCTGAAAGGGTGAAATTCACCTGCCCAGATCATTTCCCTTTTGCCATCTATCATCAGCGAGTGTTTATCCCAGGTGATCTTTTTCGCTGGCGATTTTGCGGCAGTGGCCTGTTCCAGGACTTTGGTCGGTTCGCTGATGACAGTGAAGTGGCGTACCGCTCCCGACACACCACCCAGTTCCTGCTTGGCAGTCCATGTTTTGAAATTGTCCTTGCTGTCGGAATACCAGTAATGCTTGGTCGTATAGTCGTCAAAGTAAATGCGCCAGCCGCCATTTTTCAGCTTGACCAGGGCCTGACCTTCCAAAGGGTTGCCCCAGCCTGCCCAGTCGCCCGTTTTTTCCACTTTCCATGGACCAGCAAGAGCAGGGGCTGTCGCCATTTCTATGTATTTGCTGGTTTCATTTTTAGTGAAAACCACATAGCGTGACCCGTCCTTGATGGGGAAGGTATCAATGTAATTATTTTGCAGGCCTGCCATGGCCTGGACTGGCGAGAAATTGGCATACGTCTTGTCCAGCGCATGCAGCACATAGGCACCAAAGGGCCCCTTGGTCCCCTGAGTTGATACTGAAACGACGATGTGGACCGAGCCATCACTGTCTGTAAACCATTCCGGTGCCCAGACATTGCTGACTTTTGCATTCGCATCAGGCAATTGCAGACGCACGTCACGTATATGCTGCCAATGGCGCAGGTCGCGGCTTTTGGCGACACCAAAGGTATCGCCAGCCCAGCCAGTAGTGTAAATCACATAATAATAACCATCATCTGCATGCAAAATGGAGGGGTCACGCAGCAAGCCCTGTGGCGGCGTATACGCTTCAGAAGCCAGCGGTGCAAAGCTGGTGCCGTCGTAAGATGTAAACAGGCTGAGCTTGTTTTGTGATGTAGAAGGAAAGGCAGACATCAGGAAGCTGGTGTCACCCTTGAGCGGAATCACTTTGGGGTTGGCGTTCGGTGGCGCAACCGTACTATTGGTCTGTACCTTGTTGGTGCTGGTCAGCCCGAAACTGTCCATCAGGGCATCACCAGTGACTGGTGGATTTTGAGGAGAATTTTGTGGCGGTGCAGTATTCTGCATTTGCGCATGTGCCAGACATACGCTGCACGTCAATACCAAGATCGTCAATCCTGACCGTACTACTGAGTTCATCATTTTCCTTCTGACCATGGCCAAACAAAGAATTGGAAATGAGTAGATGTATGCCACACCGGGCGATGCGCTATGTCTTTCTGGCTCAGGTACTTGATTGGCCTGGGCTTGGTGTGAGATGTCTCTGTTTTTATCGCCACATTAATAAATAAAAATGCAGCTTATTGTTTCGAGTATCAATTTCGCGTTAAAACCTGTCAACTGCAGCGAGTGATGTAATCACGCTCATGAGCAATAGCAGATCATTTCGGCTTTTTTCAGGCGATTTACGGCGTGTTATATGTTATTCACCAAATCAACTCACGGTAATTGATGTTTTTTGGGAATACTCAGAGATCTGCTCATTATTAATCATCAAGTTGAACATTTTGACTGGACGTTCCCTGGTTTTTTAATGGTAATCTCAATCGATACTGCCATGGATAAAAAGAAAACATATCCAAAAAAATAAGTAGGGGACAAGAAAATTGAGTGAACAGACATCATCGCCATTGCGACGGAATTTTTTGCGTATATTTGGTACTGGAGCTGTAGCTAGCATGTTGCCTTTGCATGCTTTACCGGTAATGGCGCAAGGAAAAATTGTTGGAAAAGTCAATCCGGCAGGCAATTTTAATGTCCGCGGTTTTGGTGCCAGTGGCAATGGTAAGAGGCTTGACACTGATGCGATCAATCGCGCCATCAAAGCTGCTGCTGCGGCAGGTGGTGGAACAGTGTATTTCCCTGCTGGCAAATACCTGAGTTTCTCGATTCGCCTGCAAAGCCATGTTACGCTGTATCTGGATGCTGGTGCCACCCTGATTGCTGCAGACCCGGCAAAGCATGGCGGCAGCTACGACGAGGCAGAGCCTAACGAATGGGATGCTTATCAGGATTTTGGGCACAGCCACTGGCACAATAGCCTGATCTGGGGCGAAGATCTTGAACATATCGCTATTCTGGGTAGCGGACTCATCTATGGCCAGGGTCTGACACATGCTGGCCCTGGGCCGCGTCGCGTGGCCAAGCCTGGTGATATGCCACTCAGCCTTGGCAATAGCGATCCGCACGGTGAGCGCAGTGGCAACAAGGCTTACGGCGCTGATATGGTGGGCAAGGGCAATAAGGCGATTGCCCTTAAAAACTGTAAAAACATTATCTTGCGTGATATCAGTATTTTCAACGGTGGGCACTTTGCCTTGCTGGCAACAGCAGCTGACAATATGACGATAGATAATTTGAAAGTGGATACCGACAGGGATGGCTTTGATATAGATTGCTGCCGTAATGTTCACATCTCCAATTGCAGTATCAATTCTCCCAATGACGATGCCATCTGCCTGAAAAGTTCATTTGCACTGGGTTATAAGCGTTTTACTGAAAACGTCAGCATCACTAATTGTCAGGTGTCAGGCTTTGATCTTGGTACTTTTCTGGATGGTAGTTTTCAGCGCAAGCAAGAGTTTGCCCCGGACAAGGAGGGAGTGACTGGGCGCATCAAGCTGGGTACTGAATCTAACGGTGGTTTTCGTAATATTGCCATTTCAAATTGTATTTTTGAGCGTTGCCGCGGGCTGGCCATAGAAAGCGTCGATGGTGCCATTATTGAAGATATCAGTGTTAGCAATCTGACCATGCGCGATTTGACCAATCCCCCTATCTTCATCCGCCTTGGCAGCCGTTTGCGCGCACCGGAAGGTGCGGTGACCGGGGCTATCAGGCGTATAAATATCAGTAATGTCACGGTGTCAGGTGCTGATTCACGTTATGCATCCATCATTAGTGGAGTGCCTGGCTATCCTGTAGAAGATGTGCGTATCAGTAATATGCACGTGTTGCATCAGGGAGGTGGTGAACTTGGCAAAGTAGCTGTCAATCCACCAGAAAATGCTGGTAGTTATCCCGAACCCAGCATGTTTGGCCTCAGCCCCGCACATGCGGTGTTCGCACGTCATGTCAATAATCTCGAGTTGCATCATGTTGATATCAAATATGTGCGGACAGACAACAGGCCAGCCTTTGCTTTGCATGATGTGAGCCGTGCTTATTTTGACCACGTGAATTTTCCTCTTCAACCTGGCACGCCGGGTTTTAGTTTGCAGGACGTAAAAGATTTCTCTGTTAAAGATTGCAGTGGTCTGGCAGATATTCAGCGCAAACAGGCGGAGCGCGAAAACCTGTAGCTGTGTGCTGTGGCATTTCTATTGATGGGTCTATTGAATTATGCATGTCAACAGCTATGCCAAATTCATATACTTTCGGTCAGTTAATTCATATTTCTTATCACGTTTGCCCATCTACACTCATGACTTCATTTGCTTAGCCATTGCGTCATGAAAATAACAAAACTGATTACTTATCGTGTTCCTCCAAGGTGGATGTTGCTGAAAATAGAAACTGATGAGGGTATCGTCGGTTGGGGTGAGCCTGTCATAGAAGGGCGGGCGCGAACTGTAGAAACCGCGGTGCAGGAATTTGCGTCTTATCTGATAGGGCAAGACCCGGCCCGCATCAACGATCTCTGGCAAGTCATGTATCGCGGTAGTTTTTATCGCGGTGGAGCTATCCTCATGAGCGCCATGGCAGGCATTGATCAGGCACTGTGGGATATCAAGGGAAAAGCCCTGGGCGTGCCGGTGTATCAATTGTTGGGTGGCCTGGTGCGTGACCGCATGAAAACCTATAGCTGGGTCGGCGGTGACAGGCCTGCTGACGTGATTGCTGATATTCGTCGTCTGCGCGAAGCGGGCTTTGATACCTTCAAGATGAATGGTACCGAAGAATTTGGCATCATTGACAGTGCGGCGGCGGTTGATGCTGCGGTAGGGCGTATTGCCGAGATTCGTGAAGCGTTTGGCAGCCAGATTGAATTTGGTATTGATTTTCATGGCCGCGTTGCCGCGCCTATGGCCAAGGTTTTGTTGCGTGCTCTGGAGCCATATCGTCCCTTGTTTGTAGAAGAACCTGTATTGGCAGAGCAGGCTGAATATTATCCACGCCTGGCAGAAAGTACGGCTATACCGTTGGCCGCAGGCGAACGCATGTATTCGCGCTTTGAATTCAAACGGGTGTTTCAGGAAGGAGGCATTGCCATCGTCCAGCCTGACCTGTCCCATGCTGGTGGTATTTCTGAATGCCATAAAATTGCCGCAATGGCAGAAGCCTATGACATTGCCCTGGCACCGCATTGTCCTTTGGGGCCGGTTGCGCTTGCAGCATGTCTGCAACTCGACTTTGTCGCCCATAACGCAGTCTTGCAAGAGCAAAGCATGGGCATCCATTATAACAAGGATGCAGAGCTGCTTGACTACGTCATCAATCGCGAAGATTTGCGCATTACCGATGGCTATATTGCCGCCTTGCCTAAGCCTGGTCTGGGCGTGGAAATTAATGAAGAGCGCGTGAAAGAAGCCAGCCTGCGGGCACCTGACTGGCGTAATCCGTTATGGCGTCACCCTGACGGCAGCGTTGCGGAATGGTAAGAATGGTACAAACGAATACCGCGCAAGGCAAGGCAGTTCTGCCTTTGGACGCGAAAGAAAATGTGAGCCTGATCGGTATTGACTGGGGTAGTACAGGCTTGCGGATTTTCTTGATCGGACAGAATGGTCAACTTATCGATAGCCGGGAAGCTGCTTCCGGTATTTCTGTCATGCAGGGTGGGCAAGCCGCTTATGTGCGGGTGTTGCAGGAGCTGGCCGGTGACTGGTTGACAAACTGGCCTGATGTTCCTTTGCTGGCTTGCGGCATGGTTGGCAGCAAACATGGCTGGCAAGAGGTGCCATATGTACAAAGTCCGGCAGACGCCCATGATATCGCCATCAATATTCTATCTATAGATGCCGGAGATTTACGCCCAGTGTCTTCACGCCTGGGTATTGTGCCGGGCTTGTTATATCGCGGCGATGCGCCTGACGTCATGCGTGGCGAAGAAACCCAGATCGTAGGTGCACTGCAAGGTCAGCCAGACTGGGCCAGCCGGTCATGCATAGTCATGCCCGGTACACATTCGAAATGGGCCAGTATTGTAGATGGAAAAGTACAGGCTTTTGCCACACACATGACGGGGGAATTGTTCGCCGTGCTCAGGCAGCATTCGGTTCTTGGCCGTTTGATGCCTGCCGTGCAGGGGGAGAGCAGTGATGTCAGTTTTATTGCCGGCCTGGATGTTGCCCGCAAGATGATGGCGCAAGGCTTGAGTCATCAATTGTTTAGTGTGCGCACCCTGGGCTTGATGGGTGATATGCCACCTGATGGACTGGCGGATTACTTATCTGGTTTATTGATCGCCAATGAGTTACTGGCTGGTTTGCATTGGCGCTCTGAGCACGGTCTGGCACATGCGCCATTGATATTGATAGGGGAGGCTTCTCTTTGTGGGCGTTATTCCCTGGCGCTTTCACGTTTTGGCGTCAAGCCAGACGCCGTATTGATGAATAGCGCACCGGCGGGTTTATGGCATCTGGCGTTCACCGCAGGCATGCTGAGATTCTGAGTATGGACATCAACACCACCCGAAGGAATTTCATGAAAACCATTCCCGCCACATTTGATCAGGCATTTGCTGATTTACCCTTGATTGCCATCTTGCGCGGCATACGTCCTAAAGAAGTGGAATCCATCGCTGCAGATTTATATGAAGCCGGTTTTCGCATTATTGAAGTCCCGCTGAATTCACCATCTGCGCTCGAATCGATAGACATACTAAGTCGCTGTCTGCCACCTGATGCGCTGACAGGTGCAGGTACTGTGTTGACTCTGGATGCCGTGCGTCAGGTACGTGATGCGGGTGGACGTCTGATCGTCATGCCACACGCTGATGTAATGGTCATCAGGGAAGCAAAAAAACAGGGCCTGTATTGCGTACCAGGGGCAAGCTCACTGACAGAGGCATTTGCGGCGATGTATGCAGGTGCAGATGCAGTCAAGCTCTTTCCTGCGGAATTGGTCACGCCGCCTATAGTACGGGCGATGCGGGCCGTTTTGCCAGCCAGCCTGCGTCTCTTGCCAGTGGGAGGGATTACTCCTGACAACATGGATGACTACCTGCGGGCAGGTGTCAATGGATTTGGCCTTGGCTCAGCTTTGTATAAACCAGGAATAGATGCTGTAAAAATAAGAGTCAAGGCACTTGATTTTATAAAAGCCCTCAGAGCAGGCATGGCGAAAAAATCAAATGAGGCTTTGCAATGAATCATCTGCAACAGGCTTTGGCACATACAGCGACCTTGGGCGAGGGTTTGAGCTGGCAAGATAATACAGAAAGCTGGTGGTGGACTGATATTGAGGCAGCGAGTTTGCAAAACTGGAAACCTGGTCAAGCTGTAGTCACTTACAGATTGCCAGATAGATTGGGTTCTTTTGTTCATTGTCGTTCAGGCCGTATTTTGCTTGGATTGGCAAAGCGCCTGTGTTTTGCCAGCTTGCCAAAAAATGGAGCAGTGCCTGCGTCATTGAGGCAGTTGACGACGAATTCGGCTACGACAGTCCAGTTGCCAGTGCAGACGCTGGTTGCTGTTGATCCGGCAGAGCCGCGCACACGTGTGAATGATGGGCGTACCGACAGGCGCGGTTACTTCGTATTTGGCACAATGAATGAAGCGCCGGAAAAACGTCCTATTGCCAGTTTTTACCAGTTTTCCATACCTTACGGCTTACGGAGGCTGGCTTTGCCTGCTGTAGCGATTGCCAACAGCATTTGCTTCAGCCTGGACGGCAAGACCATGTACTTTACCGACACATTAAGCCGTCGCATACAGCAGTGTGATTATGACGCTGAAACTGCCAGTGTCAGTAATATCCGTTTGTTCGCCATACTCGAAGGTGATAAAGCCTATCCAGATGGCTCTGTCATTGACAGAAATGGATGCTTATGGAACGCAGAGTGGGGCGCTGGCAGCGTGGCACAGTACGCGCCTGACGGGCGTTGCCTGCAGCGATTATCGGTACCAACAAAAAATCCTACCTGTCCTGCATTTGGCGGTGTTAATGGCGACTATCTCATGGTCAGCAGCGCACGCCAGGAAATGAGTGCCGAAGAATTATCCCGCATGCCAGCTGCTGGCAGTTTGTTTGCGATGCAAATGGATGCGCCGCTGGCAGTTGCCGATACCTTGTTTGACGACAGTGATGCGGGCTCAGTATTGCCCTTGGCTCCTAAAACAATAAAGAGACAATGATGATGAAAAACGCAATAAGAAATGTATGTGCGCAGATATTGAGTGCCACTGGTTTCACCTTATTTACCTTAGCTGCTGGCTGTTTCAGTCTTGCAGTCGTACCTGCAGCGCAGGCGGCTGACCTGGTGAAAATAGGTTTTCTGGTGAAGCAGGCTGAAGAACCCTGGTTCCAGGATGAATGGCGTTATGCAGAACAGGCAGCTAAGGAAAAAGGATTTTCCCTGGTGAAAATAGGTGTGGCTAATGGTGAAAAGATGATGGCTGCCATAGACAACCTGGCCGCACAGAAAGCCCAGGGCTTTGTGATTTGCGCACCAGATGTCAAACTGGGTATGGCAGTTGAACGTGCCGCCAAAAGAAATAATCTGAAAGTGATGTCGGTCGATGATCAGCTTGTCGATGGCAGTGGCAAACCGATAGCATCTATCCCGCACATGGGGATCTCGGCCTATGAAATTGGCAAGCAGGTTGGACAGGGCCTGGTAGAAGAAATGAAATCACGTGGTTGGAACATGGCTGAAGTCGGTGCCATGCGCATGGCATTTGATCAGTTACCTACGGCTCGAGAACGTACTCAGGGTGCACTGGATGTTCTGAAGGCTGCGGGTTTTCCGGCTGCCAATATTGTTGACGCAGCACAGGCAAAAACGGATACGGAAAGTGCCTTCAATGCCGCCAATATTGCTTTGACCAAACAAACAAAATTCAAACGATGGTTGGTATTTGGCATGAACGATGAAGCTGTTCTTGGTACAGTGCGTGCAGCCGAGGGCAGGGGCTTGCGTAGTGATGCCGTGATAGGCATAGGCATAGGTGGCAGTAAAACTGCATTGAATGAATTTGCAAAACCTAACCCAACCGGATTTTATGGCACAGTATTGATCAGTCCCAAGCGTCATGGCTATGAAACTTCAGTGAACATGTACAAATGGATAGCAGAAAACAAGAATCCTGCACCAATGATACTGACTACTGGGGTCTTGATGACACGCCGGAATCAGAGTGATGTACGTGCAGAATTCGGACTTTAGGACATAGCCGATCATGTCATCATCTCAGCCCCCATCTCTTCAGATTGAAGATGTGTGTAAATATTTTCCTGGTGTGAAAGCACTCAATGGCGTCAGTTTTGATGCCCATGCAGGTACGGTGCATGGCTTGCTTGGTGAAAATGGCGCAGGCAAATCAACGCTATTGAAAATACTGGGCGGTCAGTACAAACCGGATGGCGGGCGCTTGTTGTTGAATGGACGCCCTTGTCATTTCTCGTCTGCTGGTGATGCCATCGCAGCGGGCATAGCCGTTATTCATCAGGAATTGCAATATGTCCCTGAACTGACGGTGTCAGAAAATCTGTTGTTGGGGCGCTTGCCGCAAAAACTGGGTTTTGTGAACCGGGTTGAAGCACGGCGCCAGGTAAGCCAGCGCCTGCAACAAATGGGTGTGGATCTTGATCCAGATGCCCGGCTCTGCGATTTGTCGATAGCGCAAAGGCAAATGGCAGAAATATGCAAGGCCCTGCTGCAAGATGCACAGGTCATTGCTTTCGACGAACCGACCAGTAGTTTATCTTATCGCGAAAGCGAAATTCTGTTTCGTCTGATACGTGATTTGCGTACAGCAGGTCGCACCATCATCTATATTTCTCACAGACTCGAAGAGTTATACGCCCTATGCGATACCTGCACGATTTTTCGTGATGCCCAAAAAATTGTCACCCATCCTGTGATGGCCGATGTGCCACGCGATGTGCTCATCAACGATATGGTGGGACGTGAGCTCAGCGATATTTACGATTACCGGCCACGCCAACTACAGTCTGAAAGGCTGGTGGTAAAGCAACTGAAAGGCGAGACGCTTAAAGTGGCTCAGAATTTCAGTGTGCGCGGCGGCGAAGTGCTTGGTTTCTTTGGCCTGGTTGGCGCTGGCCGTACTGAGTTGATGAGGCTGTTATATGGCGCAGATAAGAAAGACGCTGGTTGCAGTGTGGTGCTGGATGGTGTCAATGTGCCTGATCGTGGGCCGGCTGCCGCGATCGAGGCAGGCATAGTCTTGTGCCCTGAAGACCGCAAAGAACAAGGCATTCTGGCAGAGGCATCTGTCGCAGAAAACATCAATATCAGTTGTCGCCGCCATGGTCTGCTGGCAGGTCTTTTTTTAAGACATAAGCATGAAGCAGAATTGGCTGATCGCTTTATACAGAGATTAAAAATCAAGACGCCGAATCGCGAACAGGAAATTCGTTTGCTGTCCGGTGGCAATCAGCAAAAAGTCATTCTGGCACGCTGGCTGGCAGAACCGGGTATGAAAGTACTTATCCTGGATGAGCCGACGCGTGGCATAGATGTGGGCGCAAAAAATGAAATCTATCGCATCATTCATGAAGTTGCTGAGCGCGGTTGCTGTGTGATTGTCGTGTCCAGCGAATTACCTGAAATATTGGGCATTTGTGATCGCGTCATCGTCATGCGTGAAGGTCAGATCAGTGGTGAACTTGAGCGCAGTCAGGCGAACGAAGCAGCAGTTTTGCAATTGGCACTGCCGGATTTGCACGCAGCATAATTATTACAGGAATCTTTCATGTCTTCCCTTACTCCTGCACAGACAGATAATGTATCAACAGTTCAGCAAATAAAACCGGGACAAAACAATAGTATGAACAGTAAGAATATTAGGAAGACGACCCGGCACTGGTTGCATGAGCAGAGTATGCCATTGGCATACGCCTTACTTTTTATTGTACTGTCCTTTTCAGTAGAAAATTTTTTCTCAGGTACCAATATTGTCGGATTGATGCTCTCTGTGGCACAGATAGGCATGGTCGCCTGCACCATGATGATGTGTCTTGCTTCACGTGATTTTGATTTATCCATAGGATCGACTATTGCCTTCACTGGCGTGCTGGGCGCGATCATCCTTGAACGTAGCGGCAGTATCACGCTCGCAGTTGGCGGTGGTTTACTGGCGGGCGCACTGATAGGCGCAGGTAATGGAGTATTGATTGCCTATTTGCGGGTGAATGCCCTGATTGCGACACTGGCGACCATGTTGATGGTTCGTGGCCTGGCATTCATTGTTTCAAAAGGCCAGGCGGTGGGGATTTCCAATGAGACTTTCATCAGCTTTGGTGATGGCCGTATTTTTGGTTTACCGTTTCCGGTGCTGGTTGTTGCAGCCTGTTTTTTGATATTTGGTATCCTGCTCAATCACACGGTGTTTGGTAGAAATACCTTGGCTATTGGTGGGAACCCAGATGCCGCACGTCTTGCGGGCATCCGCGTCGAACGCCTGCGTATCTGGATATTTTTGTTGCAAGGACTGGTGACAGCACTGGCAGGACTGATACTCGCATCCCGCATCACCAGCGGGCAACCAAATTCGGCGCAAGGTTTTGAACTGGATGTCATCTCTGCCTGCGTACTGGGTGGTGTGTCCCTGCAAGGTGGAAAAGCCAGAATCACCGGAGTACTGGTCGGTGTTCTGATCATGGGGACGGTAGAGAATGTCATGAACTTGCTGGATGTCGATGCTTTCTATCAGTATCTGATGCGTGGTTTCATTTTGCTGGCAGCGGTATTGCTGGATCAATTAAAAAACCGGTCTGCGAGGAAATCATGAACGAATCATATTTAGTCAATAATAATCAGAAGTGCGAAAGATTGCGTGGCAAGGTCGCCATCATCACTGGTTCCACCTTGGGCATAGGCGCTGCTACAGCACGTCTTTTTGTACAGCAAGGCGCACGTGTCGTACTGAATAGTCACATTCATGATGCCGCTGCTGAGCGTATCTCATCTGAATTGGGCTCCGGGCACAGTCTTTTTGTCCAGGCAGATGTTGCCGATGCTGGTGCCATGCGGGACATGGTCGACAAGACGATTGCAAAATTTGGCAAAGTGGATGTGCTGGTCAACAATGCGGGCATGAACGTATTTGCAGATCCCTTGCAGATGACAGATGAAGAGTGGCAACGTTGTTTTTCTGTCGATCTCGAAGGTGCCTGGAATACTACCCGTGCAGTGCTGCCGTTCATGCTTGAACAGGCTGCTGGCAGCATCATCAATATCGCTTCTGTACATGGACATAAAATTATACCGGGATGTTTCCCATATCCGGTTGCCAAGCATGCCTTGATAGGTCTGACTAAATCACTGGGGATAGAATATGCAGCACGAGGGATACGGGTTAATTCCATATCACCCGGCCTGATAATGACCGAAGCCATACAATCCTGGTTTGCCAGTTGCCCTGACCCGGTGGCCGAGCAACAACGGCAGGCCGCGCTGTTGCCTTGCCGTCGCATAGGAATGCCAGAAGAAGTCGCTTACACGGCAGTTTTTCTGGCCAGCGACGAAGCACGTTTCATCAATGCTACGGATATCCTGATTGATGGAGGGCGCTCGCAGTTGTATCATGATTGATCTTCGTCTTTACTACTGACAGCATGAGCAATAGCAAGCCCGATCGCTTTGTACGCACACACCTGAAAACACGCCATCTGGTGTTATTGGTTGAGTTGGGACGCCATGGTTCAATTTTTCATGCGGCTGAGGCTGCGCATCTGACTCAGCCAGCAGCCTCCAAATTGCTGACAGAACTTGAGTATGCCCTCGGTGTGCAGTTGTTTGAACGCCTGCCACGCGGCATATCACCGACATGGTATGGCGAGATCATGATACGCAGAGCAGGTGCAGCGCTGGCTGAAATGAATGCAGCCCATCAGGAAGTCATGGAGTTGTTGTCAGGTTTAAGCGGTTTTGTCTCGATAGGTTCAGTCATGACACCATCGATGAATCTCATCCCGCGAGCAGTAAGTCTGCTTAAATCCCGCCATAAGCGCTTGCATGTTGCCATACAGGTTGATACCAGCAAAATACTGATACAGCGTTTGCGTGCCGGAGAACTGGACATGGTCATAGGCCGCATTCTCGATTCTGAATCTGCCGCAGAATTGAATTTTGAGCCCTTGACCGACGAGCCTCACAGCCTGATTGCACGCGGCAAGCATGCCCTTGCACAGCGAAAAAAACTGACTCTGAATGATCTTGCGAAAGAGGCCTGGATACTGCCACCAAATGGTAGTATTTTGCGTGATCGCATCACCTCTCTTTTCTTGTCACATGGCCTTGATCAGCCGGCGGAAACGGTAGAAACCTTGTCGTTACCTGTGATCACCAGTTTATTGATGGCCACTGATATGGTGGTTGCTTTGCCGGAAGACCTGATTCGTACCTATCTCGATGCCGAGCTGCTATCCGTGCTGCCATTTGATCTTGGATTGCGTATGGATGCCTATGGTATTGTCACCAGAAAGCAACATCGTTTGTCGCCTGGAGCACAAGCCATGCTTGATATTTTGCGAGAGTTGGCAGTGCAAGATACGGACAAGTAAAGAGCAAGACATTTCAATTATACATTTCCCGCATTTCTTAATGAGGAATTTCGAATGCCTTGTCTGGCCTTACTCTTCAGGCGATGACAAACTCCCATCCAAATTTTTTTAGTGTCTTTTTGATGTATTTTTATCTCTGATATCGCATGTTGCATCGCATGAAATGCCGTGAAAATCTATAATCAGTTTCAATCATTTTTTCATTTTCTCGTCTGAAATGATCAAATTTCTGCTTAAAAACCAATCACTTTCTTGATTCTTTTTTTTATGTGCGTAATTGGATTTCATCATCACTTAAAATCTTTTTCATTGAATCAGCTGGATTGAATGACAGGCCAAAAAAAATGGTCGGATGCAGCTAATAACACAGGCTATACATGGCCGACAAATGGAGGAGACAATTGTGTTGAACAATCGCGGTAAAAAAGAATTTTTTAACCCCAAACTCAAAGGTACTGCCCTGGCTGTACTTTCCGTTATGGCTGCCAATTCAGTCATGGCTCAGGAAGCAAAGAAACCAACGGACACCAAAGAGCAGGCTGATCACGTTGTCGTTGTGTCTGGCACCCGCAAATCAGTAGCCTCCGCAATTGACAGGAAACTGCGTGCGGATACGGTAGCTGATTCCATCGTTGCTGAAGATATTGGGCAGTTCCCGGACAAGAACGTTGGTGAGGCACTGTCGCGTGTGACAGGGGTACAACTGGAACGCTCATTCGGTGAAGGTACCAGTGTTTCCATTCGTGGCGTAGAACCAGATTTGAACCGTATTGAAATCAATGGTGTATCGATACTGAGTACGACTGGTACCGCTGGTCGTGGCGCTGATTTGCGTGAATTGCCCGCAGAATTGATTTCTTCGATAGATGTTATCAAAGGAGTGACAGCCAATATGACTGAGGGCGGTATTGGCGGCTCAGTACAAATTACGACACGCAAGCCACTCGATTTCAAAAAAATGACTGTTGTTGGCAGTGTTGCCGGTGAGCAGGCTCCACAGCGTGGTGGCGTGCAGCCACGTGTCAATCTCTTTATCACCGACAAATTTTTTGATGACCGTCTTGGGTTGATGGCGAATGTTATCTACGACAAGGTCTTGACGCGTGGTGACTTTTCCCGAAATACTTCATGGCGTTACTTCCGTGACTGGGACTTTTCTGCACAAAAAACGGTTCCCAGTATTGATCCGGTATTGGCAGGTGTAGGCTCCAAAGCTGATTGTTCCAACCTGAGCAGCCCTGCCAATGCAACGCAGACGGCAGCTGCTGCTACCGCCGCATTGCAGGCCAGCTGTGTCTCACAATGGAATGACTATTCACCACAGATTGCCCGTTATGGTATCTGGGAACGTGATCATGAAAGAACTTCTGCTGAACTGACGGCGCAATACAAATTCACTGATCGTTTGAACGCCTGGGTAAGCTACCAGACCAATATCCAGAATCAAAAACTCCGGGATTACAACTACGGTACAGACTTCAGTGCGGTTACCCGCTTGTCCAGTACAGGTACTTTGCCCACCTATGCTGCGACCACTGCCGTGCCAACCGGCGGCTCATGCACACCGGTTTCAACAACCACGACACCGTCTGGCATGATCGTGGAAAATCATATCGTTACCCAGTATGTATTGGGTAACTGCCTGGTACCGGGCAGTGCGGCTTCGCCAAACGGTGGGCAGGCAGGCTTTAGCACATCCTTGCGCGATTTTGGTTTGAAAATTGATTCCAAATATACGACAGCTGGCTTTACCTATAAAGGTGAACGTCTGGATGTAGAAGGCCTGGTGTCGTCAGCTAAATCCACGTACAGCAGTGATTCGAATAACCTGATATTGACGCAGAATGCTCCTGGTTTGCAGGTCAATCTTGATTCCTCAGGGTTGCCACGATTTACTTTTCCAACAGGCTATAGTCCTTCGAATCCTAATTCCTATATTTCTGCTCAATTGCAGTACCGCCCTTCAGAAACGATCAACAAAGAAGACCAGCTCAAACTTGATTTTAAATATAAGCTGAAGACTGATTTCTTGTCACGCATCTGGTTTGGTGTACAGTCGCAGCAGGCAAAATCCAGTCAATACAATGGTGGCGGTTACGCTGCAAGTGCAGGCAATGACTTGAACAGCACTGCAGATGACGTGTATGTACAGACAGCAAACATCAATCAGACTTATAGCTACGACCCATTGAATACCACCAATACGGTGCGTGCAACAGTGGGCCCGATAAATCTTACAGATGCGAATGCCTGGACCAAGTCACTCAACGGCTCTGCCATGGCTGCGCTGGCGCAATCTGTATTTTCGACTTCACCTGGTACTTTCTTCAAGGGCTATAGTGGCATCAGCAATGTACCTGCTAACTGGGTTGCTCCATCATTTGCAAATGTTGGTTCAAATTTCGATCTGACGCACTTTAATCATGATTACCTGTATAACGCACCTGGTACCGACGGTAAAATGTATGCACAGATTCCTGCTTATGTTGTCGATGAAAAAGTCAAATCAGTTTATTTACGTGCAGATTTTGATACTGAATTGTTTGGCAAAGATATCTTCGGTAACATCGGTGTCAGATATACACAAACGCGCGATGTCTCTCAGGGCCTGTTCAAACAACAGATCAATGTTGAAAAAACGCCTGGTTCAACTACTTTCAACACGTTTGTTCTGTCGAATTCCATTGTCAGCATAGACAATACTTATTCGAATGTATTGCCTAGCTTTAACGCCGGTGCATGGTTGATACCAAATCAATTCCTGGTACGTGTAGGCTGGGGTAAGGTCATGGCCAGGCCAAGGATACTGGATATCGTTCCGAACGCTACATGTACCAAAAATAGCGGCGCAGCACAGTTTGGTGGCGATGGCACGGATGATTGCACGGCTGGTAATCCTGCCTTGAAGCCATTCCAGGCAAGCAATACAGACCTGAGCCTGGAATATTATCCAAATGCTGATAGTCAGCTCAGCCTGGCAGTGTTCCGCAAGAACATCACTGTCGGTAATAGTGTATCGACTAACGTGAAGAATGTGGATCTGTTCAAAGATGGCACTTTGTGGGACGTCAAGATGCCTATCAATTACCCAGGTGCTGTGACACGCGGTATAGAGCTTGCTGGCAGAACAGCGCTGACTTTCTTGCCCGGCTTCTTCAGCGGTTTTGGTATTGATGCCAATTACACCCGCATGAATTTTACCTATGCACCAGGAACAGAGCGTTTGAATCCCCTGGATAACTCGATCTTGCCTTACGCCGGCTTGTCCAAGAATGCCTATAACCTGGGCTTGTGGTACGACAAGGATAAGTTCAATGCGCGCCTTGCCTATCATTATCGTGACCGTTACTACACAGGTACCAATGATGTATCTGGTAATCCTAACTTTATTGAAAAAACCGGTTACCTGGATGCGAAATTCCAGTATCGATATAGCCCAAATATTACTATTTCATTCGAAGGCAAGAATTTGACTGATCAGGCAAATATTACGGATGCCGGTGATTTGTCGCGCCCGAATGAGCTGGCATGGTCTGGCCGTCGCTACTTCATCGGTGTATCAATCAAGAATTAATCAGTAAGACTTTTGTTAATCGCAGTATTTGATCCAGCCATGCTAGTGCAGATGGCTGTTTTTTTTCGCACGTCATATTTTCATACTATTTCTCATGACTTCACATGCAAAGTGCGGGATTGTTTTCCTTAGCCTGATATGGACAGTATTAATATCTGTGCCTGGTTTGTCGTTTGCCCAACCTGTTTTTAATAATCCATTAGTCAAAAATCGGGCAGATCCGCAAATATTTTTGCATACAGATGGCTATTATTACTTTACCGCCACAGCGCCAGAATATGATCGTATCGAATTGAGACGCGCACGCAGCATTAATGAACTTGCCACGGCAGATGCCAAAGTCATCTGGCGCAAACACTCTAGCGGCCCCATGAGTCATCACATCTGGGCCCCGGAATTACATTTCATTGATGGGAAGTGGTATGTGTATTTCACTGCTGGCAGGGCTGACGCGATCTGGGATATACGTCTGTATGTACTGGAAAGCAGTGCGGCAAATCCTGTTGACGGCGAGTGGCTGGAGCGGGGACAGCTCAAGACGGGCTGGGAATCATTTTCATTGGACGCAACCACGTTCTCTCATGCTGGCCAACGTTACCTGGTGTGGACGCAGCGTGATCCTGCGCCGGATAAAAAGAATACCAATATCTATCTGGCGAAGATGGAGACACCTTTGTCTATTGCACGGCCAGCGACTTTATTGTCGCGCCCCGATTATGATTGGGAGAAACGTAAATATGAAGTCAATGAAGCACCGGCAGTATTGATCAGAAATGGGCGTATATTCATCACCTATTCAGCCAGCGCCACCGATGAAAACTATTGTATGGGCTTATTGACGGCACCGGCAAACGCAAATTTGCTTGACGCAAAGGTATGGAGCAAATCTTCTCAGCCGGTATTCAAGAGCAATGCTGCAAGTAATCAGTATGGTCCCGGACACAATTCCTTCACGACCACGGCAGATGGTAAAACAGATGTACTGGTTTATCACGCCCGTGATTACCGGGACATCAAGGGTAATGCACTGAATGACCCGAACCGGCATACCCGTGCTCAGACATTCAGCTGGAACGCTGACGGTACGCCAGATTTTGGACAACCTGGTGCACCCATGATTAATCAGGGCAAACTGGCTGCCAAGCCCTTGTTCAGAGATCCCATTATGGATGGAGCTGCAGATCCAGTGTTGGTGCGCAATACCACATTAGGGAAATGGTGGATGTTTTACACCAACCGACGGGCGAATGCTAATGATGTCCCTGGTGTCGCCTGGGTACACGGGACACGTATAGGCATAGCTGAATCAGATGACGAGGGTGCCAACTGGCATTACATAGGTGAGGCAGACATAGCGTTGCCGCCATCCATGGGCGGAATTGAGTCTACTCATTGGGCACCGGATATCATCCGGGCTGATGACGGCACCTACCACATGTTCCTGACTGTGGTATCCGGTATCTTTAATGACTGGAAACATCCGCGCTACATGGTACATCTGCGTAGCCAAGATTTACGTCACTGGCGCAATGCCAGGGTATTGCAGCTTGCTTCTGACAGGGCAATTGATGCTACGGTGCTGCGTTTGCTAGAAGGTGGATATCGCATGTGGTACAACAATGAAGTAGACAAAAAATCTATTTACTATGCCGATAGCACTGATCTTGAAAACTGGATAGACAAAGGCAAGGCTGTCGGTGATCAAAGCGGGGAAGGGCCCAAGGTTTTTTACTGGAAAGAGCAATGGTGGATGATTACTGATGTGTGGCGCGGGCTGGCTGTATATCGTTCAGATGACTTACTGAGCTGGAAGCGTCAGGTGAGCGGTAATCTACTTGAAATACCAGGGCATGGCGAAGATGATGGTGTCATCGGCGGGCATCCTGACGTTGTTGTCAACGGTGACAGGGCATTTTTATTTTATTTTACGCATCCTGGAAAACATGGTGCCGACCAGAAAAAAGATGGCAAGGAACAGCGGCGCAGCTCTTTGCAGGTCGTTGAATTATTACTGATTGAGCAGGGCTTGCAGGCTGACCGTGATGCACCTGCTTATGTCCGTTTATCGAATGATTAACGGCTGAAAAAAAGCAAAATGGGAACCAGGTAACAGGTTCCCATTGCTGAATTTCTGGATCGATTCTGACTTATCTGGACATCACCAATTCGCGCCACTTCGCCTTGTAAGTGAGTAATCCGGGCAGTTCCAGTTTGCTCACGGCACCAGCTTGTGAATCCAGGTCAGGCAACTTTTCCCAGTGATGCAACATCCAGGCCCCGTAAGTGGTGCCACTGGTGTCATTTGACAGCTCGATGTTTTGCTGCGGCCGCAAACTGGCAAGCATTGCTGCCAAGTAGGGATTGTTGGTAAAACTCCCCTCAATAATAATATCGCCTTCTGACCCCAGTTTTTCCAGACAATAATCAGTCATGAGTACGCAATACAGAGTGGCGATAGCATATCTTTCCTGCATGTTTTCTGGTGCTTGCCCTGATATTCTAGCCAATTGTCCAGAAAACGGGCCACCTGATTCGGCAAAGCAGGGCAAGGCAAAGGTATTTTGGCTGATCAGTTTGCGGATATCGGATGGCGTACAAGTCACAGGCTCCTGACCTGCCAGAATAGCAAACTCGCGCCCGCCCATAAAGCGCATGCAAGAAACTGCTTCGCCAAGCACATTGGTATTGGCCAGCATATCGGCATGTTCGTCCAGCCTTTCCTGGTCTGCGCCCAAGGCGGCAGCGATCGTCCAGGTGCCGGTTGATAGAACTGTGCGGTGCTTGTTACTTGAGTTGCTTGCATTTTTCAGATGACGTAACAGAGATGCATTGCTGTCATGTACACCACATATGATCTGGCAATCTGCTGGCAAACCGGTTTCTCTTGCTAATGTGGGACGTATCGTTGCCAGCCTGGACCATGCTTTTTGCATGGGTGGAAAAAGGGAAGCCCATGCCTTTTTCTCCACCAAAGAAGAGTATTTCTGCTGCCCGGTGTCCCACAAGTCCGTATGGCAACCCAGTGAACTGACTTCAGTTGCTGCAACACCAGACAAGCGCCATGCCCAGTACTGTGGATACATCAGTATATGTGAGGCTTTGGCAAATTCCTGTGGGTAGTTGTTTTGCAGCCAGGCCAGTTGACGCCCCAGATTGAGGCCTGCTGGCAAATTAGGAGAATAGCTTTGCTGGTATGGCGGGCGTAGCGGCTGATATTGATGATTATCTTGCTCAGGCAATTCTGATTCGTAGTCCAGAATTGGCAAAACCAGGCCCCTATCGTTTACCAAAGCGGCAGTGGCGCCATGGGTCACAGGAATGATTGCAGACACCCTGGCGATACGGGAGAACTCACCGCATACATGCAGCATCCACGACCATATTCTATCGGTGTCATGATGTGGGTAGATACCTTCGCGGACAATGTTGTTCGGACAGCGTTGCTCGGCCAAAGTATTTGCCTGCGCATCGAGCAGGCTGAGCTTTACATTGGTCTTGCCTATGTCAAGGACGATGCTGGCATTCTGCTTCATTTGCTTTTTTATTTTCTTTGTTTCTTAAGATTCATCAGGCGGGGCAGGGCAATGGTGATCAGCAGCAGGATGCCGACGATGATGGTCATGATAATGCCAGGAATATTTGCTAATGCCATACCGTAATTGACGATGCCCAATGTCAATACAGCCAGGAACACGCCGATAATGGTTCCAGCGCCACCAGCGATGCTGACACCGCCTAAAATCACCATGGTAATGATTTCCAGCTCCCATCCTGTAGCAATATTCGGGCGCGTACTGCCGATACGTCCCGTCAGGAAAAACGCTGCAAGGCCAGCCATGGCACCGGTCAGTGTAAACAGCATGAAGCGGTATTTATCGACCGCCACACCAGAAAACCTGGCGGCAACAGGGTTGTTGCCAATCGCATAAATGCGGCGTCCCCAACTTGTTGCATGTAACAGAATCGCGAACAGTGCAACAAAGAACAACAGGACGATGAATTGTCTGGGAATAAGATCAAAGAAATAGCCCTGGCCCCAGTCGATCAATAATTGCGGATATGAAGTAAATGCCTGGTCGCCAAGAACCACGCTGGCCAGACCGCGAAACAGTGACACGCTGCCTATCGTCACGACGATGGAAGGCAGGGCAAAGCGAGTCACCAGCAAGCCATTCAAACTGCCACAGACCGCACCAGTAAATATGGCGATGAACAATAAAGTGTAAGCTGGGAAACCGAGTGAATTCGCCAGCCCCATGGCAACGGAACACAATGCCAATATGCCGGATACAGAAATATCAATCTCGCGACAGATAATCAGCAAGGCCATGGGCAAGGCGATCAATGCTTTTTCACTGAAATTGAAAGTGCCGTCAGCCAGATTATGCAAGTCAAAAAAATTCGGCAACACCAGGCTGTTGACAATGAAAGCTGCTACAAACAGTATGGTCAGCAGGGTTTCCCAATGGGCGAAGATTTTCTTTAATTGAAAATCTTCGCGGTCGCGTATGGTGTAGCGTGAGCTATTGTTTGATGGTGTCATGGTAGTTGTGTTCACGTACTGCTCCTGATTGCATTTTTTTGCAGCAGTTGCAAAGGCAAAATTTGGCGGCTGCTTTTCTTATTGCTACGCGCATTGATCATGACCGCGGTAAGTATTACAACGCCGGTCAGCGCGCTTTGCCAGAAGGGCGAAATTTTCATGATGGGCAGAGCGTTGTTGATGACTGCCAGGAAAAGTGAGCCCAGTACTGCGCCAGATACTGTACCCGCACCACCGGCGATATTGATACCGCCAATAACGCAGGCTGCAATGACGGTGAATTCAAAGCCATAGGCAATTTCCGTATAGGCCACTGCGTAACGCGCCACCCACAGGTAACCGCACAAGCCAGCCATCAATCCTGACAAGCCATACGTCCAGAACAGGCGGCGCGGGGTAGGGATGCCTATGTAGTTGGCAGCATTTGGTTGATTGCCAATAGCATACAAGTCCCTGCCAAAATGCGTATAGCGGGCGAGATACCACATCACAGCAATAACGACGGCGGCAATCCAGACCAGGTACGTAATCCCCAATAACTGACTGAGCGGGAAGGCGATGAAGCCTGCAGGCATCTGGTGTGACGATACCCAGGCACCACCAGACAATACAAACACCAGGCCGCGATAGACGCTCATGGTGCCCAGCGTTACGACGATAGGCGGCAGACCCAGATAACCTATCAGGTAGCCATTGATCAATCCCAGGCCAAGGCCTATGGCGATTGCCACCAAGATAATCAGTAGTAGAGGCAGATCAGGAAATTTGGAGGCCAGCAAGGCAGACATCATGCCTGACAGCGCCAGATTGGATGCTACTGATAAATCGATGCCACGTGTAATGATGACAAACATCTGAGTCACCGCCAGCATGATCAGCAGAGTACTGTCGGTCAGCAAGTTGGCCAGACTTGAGGCACTGAGAAAAACAGGCGCACGTAGCCCAACAAGGACTATCAGAGAAACGATCATCAATCCCAGCAGAACTTCTCTCTGTTGCAAATACATCAAACGGTTCATGCTATTTCCTCTGCCATTTCCTTTACTATCTCCACTATTGATGCATCACTGCCAGACGCCGCAGCAACTACGCTCTCTGGTGTGGCATGTGCTCTGTCAAATACTTTTTTGATATGCCCTTGATGCATGACGATAACGCGATCAGACATGCCCAATACTTCCGGTAATTCGGATGACACCAGTATCACTGACAATCCGGTTGAAACCAGTTCGCTGATGAAACGGTGCACCGCAGCCTTGGAACCAATATCGATACCCTTGGTTGGCTCGTCCAGGATGATGACTTTGGGTTTGGTTGCCAGCCACTTGCCCAGGATGACTTTTTGCTGGTTGCCACCAGACAGTTCGGCGATCAGTTGCGTCAAATGACTAGCCTTGAGTTCCAGCTGCTCACTATAGTGTCTTGAAATTGACGCTTCTTCACTGCGCCGCCTGCTGAGCAGGAAACCTATGCGGTCAAGGATGGGCAGGGTGATATTTTGCTGTACTGACATGGTCAGATGGCCACCTTGATGTTGCCGGTCTTCCGGAACATAAGCTATGCCATGAGCTATCGCATCTTTGGCTGATTTGATGTCCAATACTTTGCCTTGCAGGCTTACGCTGCCAGTGACGCCACTGCTGAGCCCAAACAGAGCTTGCATGACTTCTGAGCGGCCCGCACCCACCAGACCATAAAAACCCAGGATCTCACCCTTGCGCAAAGAAAAACTGATCTTGTCAAACTCGGTAGGGTGACAAAAATTTTTAACCTCAAGCAGGGTGTCGCCGATGACCACGTCTTGCTTGGGGAAGGTTTGATGGATGGAGCGCCCCACCATGAGAGACACCAGATCCGGTTCAGAGATATCAGCCAGTGCACCTTCAGCAACAAAATGACCATCACGTAAGACGGTATAGCGATCAGCCACGGCATAGATTTCATCAAACTTGTGTGAGATGAAAATCACTGCAGTACCGGCGGCGCGCAATTGCCTGATGATGCGGTACAGCTCTTGAATTTCTCGTTGTGACAGGGATGCGGTAGGTTCATCCATGATGACCACGCGCGCATCTTGCGACAGGGCGCGGGCGATCTCGACAAAGTGGCGCTGCGCCACGCTGAGGTCCTTGACCTTGGCGCGTACCGGCAGCGACACTTCCAGCCTGGCAAACAGTCTTTCAGACTGTGCTTCCATTAATGCCCAATCTACCCGTGCCGGAAAGCCGCACATGGGCTGGCGGCCTATGAAAATATTTTCTGCCACTGTCAATTCGTCAAACATGACGGTTTCCTGATGGACAGCTGTAACGCCCGCCAGCATGGCATCTTGTGGATTGGCGAAGCGAACTTGCTTGCCAGCGATGTGTATGCTGCCACTATCCGGTTGATAAATGCCAGTCAGTGTTTTTACCAAAGTGGATTTGCCTGCACCGTTTTCGCCTATCAGTGCCATGACTTCGCCTGCACGCACATTGAGTGCAACTTCGTGTAATGCAATGATGCCTTGAAAGCGTTTACAAATACCGGTCAATGCCAGAATAGGTGCCGCAGGTGAACCATCCGGGGCGATGGGAAACGGGTTGTGCTCGTTCGTCATTAAGATCATTAATATAAGGCAAGGCAATAATAGAAAAGAAGTCAGTTGCCTGCGTAAAAACTGGCAAGCACAAGCATGTGCTGCAGGTATTAATTTTCACAGGCAACTGATTCTATTTCCAGACAGCCCGTTCAAGCGCATCACGGGCCGGTACTGAACAAGTGTCTTTACTTAAAATATCTTGGAGAATTGCTCTACATTCTCTTTGTTGTAAGTAAAGGGCGGGGCCATCGCTGCTTCACCGTTTGCATCAATCTTGATCGTACCCATGCGGCCTATGGCAAAGCTGCCACCTGCCTTGGCATCTGGATTACCCTTGATAAATTCATTCGCGATATAAGTCGCAGCATAACCAAGATCAATGGGATTCCAGATGGCGAATTCTTTGACAGCACCGCTTTTGACATGTCCCGCCATTTCTGATGGCAAGCCCAGTCCGGTAACGAATACCTTGCCGACCAGTTTTTCATCGACCACGGCCTTGCTGGCAGCGTTGATGCCAACAGTGGAAGGGGAAATAATGACCTTCAGATTTGGATTGCTGCGCAACAGACCTATCGCTTCGCGGTAGCTTTTATCAGACTGGTCATCACCATACACAGTTGCCACCAGTTTAAGCCCGGCAAACTCAGGTTTTTCCAGGCCTTTTTTCATAACGTTAATCCAGATGTTCTGATTGGTCGCCTGGGCAGATGCAGACAAGATGGCGATTTCGCCTTTGCCGCCAGCCGCATTGGATGCCATTTCCAACTGCTTGATCCCTATCAATTCAGCATTGGATGGATTGAGCTGCATCAATCGGCCTTCTGGCGCGATCCCGCTATCGAAAGAGATGACCTTGATGCCGCGTTGCATGGCTTTTTTGGTGATAGGAACCAGCGCATTGGCATCATTTGCTGAAATGGCGATGGCATTGACCTTTTGACTGATCAGCGAGTTGATGATTTCTATCTGGCCTTCAGCACTTGGTGTGGTTGGGCCTGTATAAATAATTTCTACATTGCCGATTTGTTTGGCCGCTTCTTTGGCACCTTCATGTGCAGCATCAAAAAAACCATTACCCAGATTTTTAACAACGATGGCAATTTTTATTTTGTCTGATTTCTGTTCGCAGCCCTGCAAGGCACCCAGCATGCTTAATGCAATTGCTGCCAGTATTACTTTTCTTCTTTTCATCAAACTGTCTCCGTCTGGAACATGCTTGCAGACTCGGCGTCATAAGCATTTGTAAATTTATTTAATATGTCTTTTGCGGGTAATTCTTCCGGTGCCACGGTAATGACTTTGACACCAGACTGCTCAAGCAATTGCACGGCAGAGTCAGACGCGTAATGATCAGTGATGAGGCAAGATACGCGATTCAAACCGCACAGGATGAGGCCAGCTTTTTTGGCGAATTTGGAGCTGTCTGCCAGAACGATCAATTCCTCAGCCTGGCTGATCAAGCGCTTTTCAGCCTGTATCAGGAGAGGATCTACTTCCATCAGGCCCAGCAATGACAAGCCATAAACACTCATGAACATTTTTCCAGCGTAATGATGTTGAGTGATGTCGTTGTCAAAAGGGCTTAGGATGACATTCTGTTCGCGGTACACGCGGCCACCAGGTACGATGATTTCATTTTCACTGGAGACCAGCAGGCGCTCTGCCATCATGAAAGAATTTGTCAGTATCTTGAGCTTCTTATCGACCAGGAACTCAGCCATCATGAAGGTCGTCGTGCCGCCATTGATGATGATGGTTTCGCCATCGCTACACATGTTTGCCGCATAGCGTGCAATTGCCCGCTTTCTGTCGGCATAGCATTTGATATTGTTCTGGAAGGTCTCGCTGGTGAGCGCAATTGATCGTTTTACCTGCTGCAGGTTTTCTGCACCGCCACGCGTGCGGGTAAGCAGATTACGGGCTGCAAGCCAGCTGATATCGCGCCTGACAGTTGCCGGGGATGCGTTGAGCCATGCTACCAGTTGTTGAACGCTTGCTGAATTGTGCTCGGCGAGCAACTTCAGCAAACGCTTACGGCGTTTGTGATTTACCATTTTTGTCTCCGTCTGTTGCCGTCTGCTATTTTTCTTGCGGCATGCTACCAGTCATTATTTCGTCGTAATTTGCTGGCGTATAGCGAGACTAATCACTTAAAAATCGGGCGTCAATCATAAATCGATCAAATAACTGATTATTTTTCAACGTATTAATCTAGCTATGAAAATTTCAATCATCATGCTGACTATTGTGACTTCGATCAGCTTCTTGATTGCTTCTGTATTGACACTCAAAGCTGGCTGTTTTCTACTGACTGCCACTGCCAAAACGGACAAAATGCATCATTTGAGCAAGTGATGTGATTGATCCGCTCAGCTCTTGATCACTCAGAGCTTCAGGCTAATGAATTTGTCATAAAAACACTAATTAATCACGGAGAATGTATGACCTCAACGATGCAAACCGAGCAGAAGAAGCCTATTACTTCACTTTGGGACGATGCATACGCAGCTGGCCTGACTGAGCCAGAATTATTGCTGTATCGCTCAAATCTGCTCGGCTCTGATATGCGCATTACTAACTTTGGTGGTGGCAATACCTCTGCCAAGGTGATGATGCCGGACTATCTGACTGGCGAGCAGGTAGAAGTACTATGGGTAAAAGGTTCTGGCGGTGATCTGGGAAGCATCAAGATGGATGGCTTCTCGACTCTGTACATGGATAAGTTGCACTCCCTGAAAGGGCGTTACCGTGGACTGGCGCTGGAAGATGAAATGGTGGCTTATTTGCCACACTGTACGTTCAACCTGAACCCACGCGCTGCCAGCATCGATACGCCACTGCATGCGTATATCAATCGCAAGCATGTTGATCACATGCACCCTGATTCAGTCATCGCTATTGCGGCCTGTGCCAATAGCAAGGATTTGACACAAAAAATATTCGAAGGCGAGCTGGGCTGGTTGCCATGGCAGCGTCCTGGTTATGACTTGGGCTTGAAACTGGAAGCAGTTTCCCAAACGCAACCAAATCTGAAAGGCATCATCCTCGAAGGCCATGGTCTGTTCACCTGGGGTGATACTGCCAAGTCTTGCTATGAAACCACACTGGCGATCATACAGCGTGCCGAATCATGGCTGGAAGAAAATAGCCGCAAGCCGGCATTTGGTGGTGCCAAATACAGCGCGCTGCCAGCCGCAGAGCGTGCCAGCCTGGTTGCCCGCTTAATGCCTGTATTGCGTGGCAAAATCAGTAAAACAGAATTCAAACTCGGTCACTTTGATGACAGCACCACAGTGCTGGATTTTGTGTGTAGTAGAGACTTGCAGGCACTGGCTGCCTTGGGTACATCTTGCCCTGATCACTTCCTGCGCACCAAGATTCGCCCTTTTGTCATTGATTTTGATCCTTCCAATCCTAACTTTGATCAACTTTTGAGCGGTTTGGATGAAGGTCTGAATCAATATCGCGCAGATTATGTCGCCTACTATGAGCGTTGCAAGCACGACAATAGCCCGGCAGTGCGTGATGCCAACCCGATTATTTATCTGATACCTGGCATAGGCATGCTGTCGTTTGCCAAAGACAAGGCAACTGCCAGGATCGCTGGCGAGTTCTATGTGAATGCCATTAATGTCATGCGCGGTGCGAATGGTGTTGACAGTTATGTTGGTTTGCCAGAGCAGGAAGCCTTTGATATCGAATACTGGTTGCTGGAAGAAGCCAAACTGCAACGCATGCCCAAGCCGAAAAGTCTGGCTGGCCGCATTGCACTGGTGACTGGTGCTGCTGGTGGCATCGGTCAGGCAGTGGCACGCCAGTTACTGCAAGAGGGCGCCTGCGTCATGTTGACAGACATCGATGGCGAGGCATTGAGCCAGGCACATCAGGTCTTGTCCAAAGTGGCTGGTAAAGACAACGTAGCCATCGTCAGTGCCAATATCACCCGTGAAAGCGATGTAGAAGCCATACTGAGCGAAACTTCCCTGCGATTTGGCGGTGTCGATTTGCTGATCTCGAATGCCGGTATTGCATCTTCAGCACCGCTGGATGAAACGACACTGGAAATCTGGGAACGTAACCAGGATATTCTGGTCAAGGGTTACTTCCTAGTCAGCCGCAGCGCATTCCGTATCATGAAGCAACAGCAAATCGGTGGCAGCATGGTGTTTGTGGCCAGCAAAAATGGTCTGGTTGCTTCTGCTGGTGCATCTGCATATTGCACGGCAAAAGCGGCTGAAATCCACCTGGCACGCTGTATCGCCCTCGAAGGTGCGGCCCATGGCATACGCGTCAATGTAGTCAACCCGGATGCAGTGATTCGTGGCTCCCGTATCTGGGATGGCAAATGGAAAGAAGAGCGTGCTGTCTCGAATAAAATCGATGCAGATGATATTGAAGAATTCTACCGTCAGCGCAGCATGCTGAAACTCAGCGTATTGCCGGAAGATATCGCAGAAGCAGTGTACTTCCTGGCCAGCGACAAGTCTGCCAAGAGCACAGGTAACATCATCAACGTAGATGCAGGCAATGCTGCTGCATTCACGCGCTAAAATATAAAAAGTAGATTGACCTGAATCAAATATCTGATTCAGGTCAGCAATGAGACGGAGACATAAGATGGATAAAGTAATTGACCGCGGCCAAGTGGCAGAACATAACGCCAAACTACAACAGAATCTGGATGCCGACTACGCTGCCCTGGGTAGCATTCTGGCCAGACGCGGACAGGATATCGAACAACTGACAGCCAAAGCCCAGACTTTTGCCGTAGCCTTGCCAAGCTGGGGTGTCGGTACCGGTGGTACCCGCTTTGCACGTTTCCCAGGCAAGGGCGAGCCACGCGATGTCATGGAAAAGCTGGAAGACTGTGCTGTCATCCATCAACTGACACAGGCTACACCTACCGTATCCCTGCATTTTCCCTGGGATAAAAGCAGTGATCCTGTTGCCATGCGTGAATTTGCCAGCAAACATGGCTTGGGATTTGATACCGTCAATTCGAACACTTTCCAGGATCAGGCCAATCAGGAACAGACCTATAAATTCGGCAGCCTGACAGCCAATGCCAAAGCCGTGCGCGAGCAGGCGGTAGCACACAATATCGAATGCATAGAATTGGGGCGTGCACTGGGTTCCAAAGGCTTGACCGTATGGGTAGGCGATGGAGCCAATTTCCCGGGCCAGCATAATTTGCGTGGTGCGCTTGAGCGCTATCTCGACAGCATGCGCGACATCTACAAGGCCCTGCCTGCAGACTGGCTGATGTACATCGAGCACAAACTGTTTGAGCCGGCATTTTATGCCACCACGATTGCTGACTGGGGCACTAGCTATGCCTGCGCTAATGAGTTAGGCCCTAAAGCAAAATGTCTGGTTGATCTTGGTCACCATGCACCAAATACCAACATAGAAATGATCGTTGCCCGCCTTGCGCAATTTGGCAAACTGGGTGGCTTCCATTTTAATGACAGCAAGTATGGTGATGACGATCTGGATTCTGGCAGTATCAATCCTTTCCAGCTGTTCCTGATTTTCAATGAGCTGGCCGATGTAGCACAGCGTGACGGTGATACCTTCAAACCATCCTACATGCTGGATCAGTCACATAATGTGACCGATCCTATAGAAAGTCTGATGTCCAGTGCTATCGAAGTACAACGTTCTTTCGTACAGTCTGCACTGGTAGACCGCAAGGCATTGAGCGCATATCAGGAAAACAATGACGTGCTGCTGGCAGCACAAACACTGAAACAGGCTTTCCGCACTGATGTCAGTCCTATCCTGGCTATGGCACGCGCCCGTTCCGGTGCGGCTATTGATCCGGTTGCCTGCTATCGTGCAACTGGCTATCGTGAAAAACAGGCTACACTCCGTCCACCAAAGGCTGGCGCCAGCGGTAGCGGTATAGTCTGATTCAACTCCCTCTGAAGCATATTTGCTGTTGCGCATTTTTGCGTAATGGTGATCTGCTTCAGGGGGATTTTTTCATAGCCATGTCTCCGGATGGAATAGACTTAGCAATAAGCTGATGCCCATTCAGGATAGACGCCTGTTCTCTATTTGTCTGGATTATCATTTTCTATGACCAAGTCTACCTTGCCTGCATTTGCGCTTAATAAATTGCGCACCTGCGTCCTGCTTTCTCTTGCCATGCTATGTGCCGCACCAACAATGGCACAAACCAGGGCAGCAGCGAATTCTCCATCTGTGAAAGAAGTCGTCAAAGCCTTTGCCACACCGCCCGATGATGCACGTCCCATGGTGCGCTGGTGGTGGTTTGGACCATCAGTGGAAAAGAAGCAACTGGAACGCGAAATACTGGACATGAAGGCAGGTGGTTTTGGTGGTTTTGAGATTCAGGCCGTCTACCCCATGGAGCTGGATGATGCGGCCAAAGGTACACACAATTATCCGTATTTGTCGAAGCAATTTCTTGAACACGTCAGTTTTGCCAATGACAAGGCACGTGCCAACAAACTCAGGGTTGATATTACCCTGGGCAGTGGCTGGCCATACGGCGGTCCACATGTCACTGTAGGTGATGCTGCCGGTCGTTTGCGGGTAGCTGTGATTGAGCTGCCAGCCGGTAATGAGAGTTTTGCCTTGCCGGCTATCATGAATGGTGAAAAATTACTGGCCAGCTTCGTGGCCGATGGTACGCCAAAACAGTTGGATAGCAGCAAATTGACTTTATTTGAACCCCAGCTACTGGCAAGTAAAAGTGGCCGTGCAGGCGTCAAGGCTGCAGCCGCTGACCGCGTAGTGGTGTGTTATATCGCCAGCCGTACCGGCCAGCAGGTTAAACGTGCCGCTTTAGGGGCAGAAGGTTTTGTACTTGACCATCTGAGCCGCAACGCCATTGATCATCACCTGAAAACCGTGGCGGAACCACTGTTGAAGGCTTTTGGAAAAAATCCACCATACGCCGTATTTTCTGACAGCCTGGAAGCCTATGGTACCGACTGGACAGATGATTTCCTGGCCGAATTCCAGCGTCGTCGTGGCTATGAGCTGAAACCACATCTGCCAAAAATTGAATCTGGCATTGGTGCGGATGCCGCCGCCATACGGCGTGACTGGGCTTTGACGCAGACCGAACTGGCAAACGAACGTTATCTGGTGCCAGTGAATCAATGGGCCAAAGCCCATGGTACCCGCTTCCGTTCCCAAACCTATGGTGAACCGGCTGTGACCATGTCGAGTAATAAACTGGTTGATTTGCCAGAAGGCGAGGGCTATCAGTTCCGCCAGTTTTCATTTACACGCTGGGCAACATCCGCGGGTCACCTTTATGGCCGCCCCGTCATTTCTGCTGAAACCTGGACCTGGCTGCATTCACCAGCTTTCAGCGCGACACCGCTAGATATGAAAGTCGAAGCTGACCGCATGCTGTTGCAAGGCGTTAATCAGTTCGTTGGCCATGGCTGGCCCTATACACCACCAGGGACGCTGGAACCTGACTATGCATTCTATGCGGCGGCAGTATTCAACACCCATCTGCCATGGTGGAATGTCATGCCTGACGTCAATGGTTATCTGCAAAGAATGAGTTATCTGATGCGTCAGGGGAAACCGGCAAATCAGGTTGCTGTTTTCCTGCCTACGGATGACGTGTACGCGACCCTGTCTTTGGGCAAGGTGTCTGTGTCCGCAGAAATGGGCAAGTATGTGACGCCGGAATTGAGTGCCCAGATACTCGATGCCGGACATAACATTGACTACGTGGATGCTGAATCCGTCATGGAACTGGGCATCAATTATCCCGTTCTGATTTTGCCGCATGTGACCCGGCTGTCACCGGCAGTCGTTGCCAAATTGAGTGATTATGTGCGTGCCGGTGGCAAAATCATTGCGGTTGGCAGCAAACCATCGCTGGCACCAGGCTATTTGAATGCAGCGCGCATCAGTGCAGAAGTGCAAACTGCATCAGATGCCCTGTTTGCCAATCAGGACAAGGTCAGCCTGGTCAGCAGCGACAGTGCCGTGGGCGCCACTTTGAAGGCTGCAGTTCCCGCAGACATGGAGTTGAGTGCTGAAAAAGAAAACATAGGCTTCATCCGTCGACAACTGACTGATTCTGATGTCTATTTCATCGCCAATACCAGCAATCGTGATGTGACCGCGAATGCCGCCTTCCGCAGCAAGTACAAGACCGCTTACTGGTGGAATCCGTATGACGGCAAGATCAGCAATGCCGATGTCAAGCCGACTTTGCGTCTGGCACCATATGAATCACGGGTGCTGGTACTGACCGATACGCCGCAGAATGCACAGCAGGAAGCAAAACTGGCAGATGCCACCACCGTTGTTGATTTAAGTCGTGACTGGAAAGTGCAGTTCAGCGAAAAACCACAGGCGGTCAACATGTCCAGTCTGCGTTCATGGACTGAAGATGAGGCAACGCGCTATTTTTCTGGTATCGCAAGCTATACCAAAGACCTTGAATTGACCGCGGCACAATTAAAGGACAGCAGGCTGACGCTGGATTTCGGTCCGGGGACGCCATTAGAGGTTACACCCAAAGTACCAAGCGGCATGCGTGCCATGCTTGACAGCCCGGTACGGGAGGCTGCGGTCGTTTTCGTCAATGGTCAGCGTGCCGGTTCGGTATGGAAACCGCCTTATCAACTGGATGTCAGCAAATTGCTGCGTGCCGGTAATAACCGTCTTGAGATACAGGTCGCCAACCTGGGATTGAATGCGCTGGCCGGCCATGCCTTACCAGATTATCGCCTGCTGTCTGCCAAGTATGGACAACGATTCGTCCCTCAGGATACGCATCTGATACAGGCTCAACCTGCCGGTATTCTTGGACCAGTCAAATTGATAGGCGCAAAGTTGCAATGAAATTGCTAGCCCGGCGCTGGTTGCGCCATACTGAAATGGTATTTGTCTTGCCTGTGCTTTTGCATCTGGCAGTCGCTGCGGCTTTGATGTCCGTATTGCTATTGACATCGTTTATCGCAGCGGCAAAAGAAATCAGTGCCAGTACCTACGGTGCCAACGGCGATGGCAAGACGCTCAATACCAGCGCTATACAGAGCGCCATTGATGCTGCTGCCAAAGAGGGTGGTACGCTGACTTTTCCGGCGGGCACCTACCTGACCGGTGCCCTGTTCCTTAAAACCGGCGTGACGCTACGCCTGGACAAGGGCGTGACCTTGCTGGGTTCACAAAACATACAGGATTATCCTGTCATGCCTACCCGGGTTGCCGGCATAGAGATGAGCTGGCCAGCAGCGCTGATCAATGTGTATGAACAAAACAAGGTTGCCATCACTGGTGAAGGTGTGATTGACGGTGACGGCAAGGTATTCTGGGAAAGTTACTGGAACCTGCGCAAGGCCTATGAACCACGTGGCCTGAGATGGGCATCGGACTATGACGCTGGTCGCCCTCGCTTGTTACAAATCTATAAGGCATCCGATGTACGTGTGGGTGACGGCTTGCTGTTACGTCGCTCAGGTTTCTGGACTTTGCATATCTGTTACTCGAACAAAGTGGTCGTAGATCGTCTCACCATTCGCAATAACGAAGGCGGACATGGCCCATCCACTGATGGCATAGATATCGATTCATCCAAAGACATTCTGGTCCAGCATGCAGATATTGCCGTCAATGATGATGCGATCGTTTTGAAGGCCGGGCGGGATTCTGATGGCCTGCGGGTCAATCGCCCAACAGAAGATGTTGTCATACGCGATATCACTGTCCGGGAAGCAGTTGCCGGATTGAGTTTTGGTAGCGAGACTTCAGGTGGATTCCGTCGTATTGAAGCATATCGCTTTACGGTAATGAAAGATGTGCCGGTAGGCATACTGTTTAAATCGGCACATACACGTGGTGGTTTTGGCGAAGACCTGAATATCCATGATTTTGTCATGAATGACGTGCCAGTGGTATTGCGCGTGATCATGAACTGGAATCCGCAATACAGCTATGCAAAAATTCCTGATGATGTGAAAGATATCCCGGCTTACTGGAAAGTACTGGTCACGCCGGTACCAGAAAAAGACGGCATATCCAGACTGCGTCGTGTCAATATTTCCGGCATCAAGGCGCGTGGCGCAAAAACCGCCTTTGAAATTGAAGGATACGCGCAAGCGCCGCTTGAAGATTTTAAGCTCAGTAAACTCGATATTGAAGCAAACACCGGTGGTTTTATCCGTTACGTAAAACGCTGGAAAATATCGGATTCCAGGCTGGTTTTTGAAGATGGTAAACCGGTAAATATTTCCGCAGATTCTGAGGTGTCCGGCCTGAGCGTCAATGGTTCCGGGCCTGCAAAATAAGAATGAAGTAAACAACAATAAAATGAAGGAGAGCACTTTGAAATTTCAAAAAAAATACCTGATGCTTGCCAGCCTGGGTTTTGTCGGCAGCATGTTGCCAGCCCTGGCCTGGACGCAGAACTATCCGCTTCCTACGCCGGTCATGCAGGCTATCATCGACAAGGATACTTCGCGTCATTTTGGTGATGCACCTGCTGATGGCGGCCCTCTGGCAACCGACCTGTCCGCAGAGCTGGAACCAGCAGCGATAGAAAAATTCTTGCGCAAGGTGGCGGATTGGCAACTGGCCCGTTCGCAGGCGCACTTTGGGCGTATCTGGACATCCAGCGTGATGTACACCGGCTTCATGGCAGCGTCTGAAGCCACAAATGACAGCAAATATAAAGACGCCATGCTGGCCATGAGCCAGCAACATCAATGGCAGTTGGCGAAACGCCTGCCGAATGCGGATGACCAAAGTGTGGCGCAGACTTATCTGGATTTGTATTTCCTCAACAAGCAACCAGAATTCATCGCCCCAACCAAAGGCGACCTCGATACCCTGATTGACCTGAAGACTCTTAAACCAGGTGACGACCGTCTGCCATGGTGGTGGTGTGACGCCTTGTTCATGGCGCCGCCGGTATGGGCGAAAATGTATGTGGCAACAGGTGAGCGCAAATACCTGGATTATGTCCACACGCAATGGAAAAACACCTACGATCTGCTGTACGACAAACAAGAACACCTTTATGCCCGCGACGTCAGCTATATCAACAAGACTGAACCCAATGGCAAGAAAATTTTCTGGTCACGCGGCGAAGGTTGGGTCATGGGTGGTATAGCCAGGACACTGGACTATATTCCCAAAGATGATCCACAACGTCCATTCTACATACAGCAGTTACGTGAAATGTCAGCCCGCATAGCACAGCTTCAGGATGAAAACGGACTGTGGCATGCCGGTTTGCTGGATCCTGCAACTTATCCCTTGCCTGAAATTTCTGGCTCAGCCCTGTTTGTATATGGCATGGCTTATGGCATCAATCGCGGCATTCTTGATCCCAAAGAATATCAGCCAGTGATCGCCAGGGCATGGAAAGGTATCCTGAAACATGTATATGCAGATGGCCGATTGGGTGGCATACAACAAACTGGCGCCGAACCGGCCTTTTACAGGCCCGCATCCAGCTTTGATTATGGCGTCGGTGGCTTCATGCTGGCCGCTGCCGAATTGAAGAAGATGGTGACAGTCAAACCTGCTAAATGAAAGCAGGAGAGCCAGCCATGATAACCCGTGCTTTCCGCATGAAGCTGAAACCTGGCAATGTAGCGGAATATCAGCGCCGCCACGATGAGTTATGGCCAGACCTGGCAGATGCATTGCACGCTGCCGGTATTTACGATTATTCCATTTTTCTGGATGAAGAGACTTTGCATTTGTTTGGCGTACTTAAATTGCATCCCAACCACCAGATCGATAACTTGCCTACGCACCCCGTCATGCGACATTGGTGGGATTACATGGCGGATCTGATGGAAGTCGAAGCCGATAACCGTCCCCAGCAATTAGCGTTAAAACCCGTATTTTATTTCGAATAAATAAAAAATCGCTAGCCTGTACATGACATGGGCTGGCGATTTTTGTATCTCTGTTTTTGTATCTCTGTTTTTGTATCTCTGTTTTTGTATGTCTGTGTCGCTTATTTTCTGCTGCTTATTTTTCTGATTGGTTGTCGGTTTGCAGTATTTTTCTATCCCTCAGCCATTCTTCGGTGCGATGCGGCCATTCCGATGCATTGCCGTTACCAAGACGCATGGCCATGCCATGCGTGCCGCGTTCAAACAGGAGCATTTCCGCCGGTACACCAGCTTTGGTCAGGGCCTGATAAAACAGGATGCTGTTTTCGACTGGAACAGTTTTGTCATTCTGGGTATGGATCAACAAAGTAGGGGGCGTTGTGCTGCTGACCTGTTTTTCCAGTGACATCAACTGCACGGATTCTGCGCTGGGTGATGCACCCAAAAGGGCTTTGCGGGATCCTGCATGTACCGACGGGTCTTGCATGGTGATGACGGGATACATCAGTATCATAAAGTCAGGGCGCGCATTGACACCGTCAAGTGCAGCGCCGGTGCGCCCCAGCGGGTGATCAAACAGGGTGCCAGCGCTGGCTGCCAGATGGCCGCCCGCCGAACTGCCCATCACACCGATGCGGTTAGGGTCTATACCATATTGCGCTGCGCTGGAACGCACCAGACGAATAGCACGCAAGACATCCTGTAAAGGGGCAGGGTGGCCAAATTCGGCCAGGCGGGATTTAAGCACAAAGCTGCTGATACCCAGGGTACTTAGCCAGTGTGCGTATTGCTCGCCTTCACGCAGGGTAGACAGACGTACATAGCCGCCGCCGGGGCAAATGATCACGACGCTGCCATTTTTTCTGTCGGCAGCAGCGGGGTAAAAAGTCAGGTTCGGTTCGCTGACATTCGAAGTGCGGCCATCGGCCACTTGTTCTGGCCCTATGTTTTTCGCGCGCGGTACGCCTTCTGGCCACAAGCTGATGACACCGGATTGTGCATGAGAAGAAATGGCCGACAAGGTCAGTAACAAAGTGAAAAAAAGTCGTTTCATGGCAGTAAATGAAGTATGTTATAAAAAAATCCAGCTATCCTGTGTAAAGCAGTTTTGTATCAATACAAAAAAATATCGATTCCATTTGAGAAAGAACATCATGCGTCAACTTTCCCGTTTTTTGAAGTCTTTTCAATTATCTGTATTGCCTGTGGCATCCATTCTGTCTGTTATGGTCATTCCTGTTGCCAATGCGGATGAACTGTTCAATGGCCGCGATTTCAAGGGTTGGGAAATTCAAACTACACCGGCAAGCAAGATTGAGGAAGTCTTCAGTATCACAGCGGATGGTGTGATTGCTTCTGCTGGCAAACCTTCAGGCTACATTGCTACGACGGAAAACTATAAAAATTTTTCGCTACATGCCGAATGGCGCTGGACAGCTGCACCTGGCAATGGTGGCGTGTTGATACACATCAGTTCTGGTCCCAAAGACAAAGTCTGGCCACTGAGCCTGCAAATCCAGACCAAATATAAAAATGTTGGCGACCTGCTGCCTATGGCTGGTGCCAGCTTTGCCGAACCCCTTACAACGGCCAAGGGCGTATATCCTCCGATTAAGGCAAAACTGGCTGATAGCGAAAAACCGGTCGGTGAATGGAATAGCTGCGACATTCTTGCCAAAGATGGATCGGTTGAAGTCAAAATTAATGGCATAGTACAAAACAAAATCAGCAAATCCAGTCCGGATTCTGGTCACATCGGCTTTCAGCTTGAAGGCACTGCCTATGAACTGCGCAATGTGCGTATTCAAAAACTTGATTGATGATCGATTGATGGCCGATTGATACAGGATTAATGTCCGCAAGCCAGGCCATGCTCGCCACATGACCTGGACAGCTTGGTCAATTGGATACAGGAATAATGCAGATATTCAGTGTCCGGTTGTCTGCCGACAGCATGGCCGACTGGATTTCTATCTTCTTGCCGTCCGGGCTGAATGTTGGGTGAGGGTGATCGGCCGCTGTATCCTTGTGTCCGGTGCTGAGCAGGCTCATCTTGCCGCTTAAGCGGTCTATCAGATAGATGCTGCGGCTGAAATCATCGCCGACAGCCCAGCGTCCATCGCTTGATCCATGCACATGCCATAAGCCGCTACCTGATGGTGTTTGTCCTGCAATACGCATTTCACGTGTGCGCAAATTCACAATGGCAAGGCCACTGGGTTTTTCGCGTGTGCCGGCATTGCCCCAACCCGGATCTTGCCCCGGATTGGCACCTTCAACGGCATTGCCTTTGTTGGCGCTATTATTTGTTCCGCCTATATTGCGATGCCCCATAATCGCCATTGCCACTTCATCTTTTGAAATGACGGCTTCGTGGGTCACCCATTCATAGTCGGCTTCCGGGTACAGTGGACGCAAGCCGCTACCATCCGCCATCACCACCCAGGTACGCTGCGGTGATTTGCCGCCGGTTTCCCAGCAAAAAATAATTTCTCCTGGATTCCACAGATTGGCCTGGATATGACCGATCTGGAAGGGCACCGAAACAACGTGGCGGATTTCACCCGTCTTCACATGCATTTTTGCAATGCCGCCGGGGCCGGCACCCATGTTTCTGGGGCCGAAGCTTTTCTCTATGCGTGCATTTTTAGCCAGGTATTTTGCCGCCTCCTGTGATGTCTCGCGGAAGTATATCCATTCATCGGCAGCATCCAGCGCCAGGTCGGTAGCTTGTCCGACTTCAGCAGGTACTACGCCGCATATGCGCTGGTAGCTTTCTGCAGGCTTCATCTTGCCAGCTTTGCTATCGGCAAATACCGCAGCAAGATCAACCTCTACCAGTTCTACCGGCGATGCCTGACGTGGCCGGCCAGCTTTTCCTTCGCGTGGAGATTTATCCGTGCTACGCATGAAATACAGCTTCATGGCACGTGTCGATATATTCAGCATGCCGGTATAGCCACCTTCAGACACCTGCACGATATCCCCGGTTTGCTCATTGACGGCCATCGCTTCACCTTTTGCGATGCCTGAACGAAAGATCACCCATTGCCCATCGGAAGTCCATTGTGGATGGGTAGGATAGATTTTTGAATCACCATGCGGCTGGCTGGTCAGAAAGGTCAGCATGACTCCAGTAACAGGGTCTTTGACCACTTTGCGTTCACTGGGGAAACGATGCCCTATTTGCGCAAAGGCTGATGTGGACAACAGGCAGAACAGGCACAGGAAAAGATTCAGAAAAAGACTGGGCATGCGAGCAGGCAAGATACGAACAGAGGTACGAACAGATAAGCGGTTCATGGAATTTTGGTATGTGTGGGAGTGATCGGTTAAATCCCGGATGCGCATTTTCTCAACATGCTTGAGTGGAGTGGCATCAGTGCTGCCTATTGTGCTTGGTTTTCAGGCAGTTTTTTCATAATTTGCACTGCACAATCAATAGTGATCATTTTTTTGATTCTTTAAGCAAGTCTTGCAGTCAGTTACAAGCTCTCGAATAAAATGAAATCATATGTCGAGGCTGTTGATTTTCCCACATGCACTCACGTGTATGATGACCTTCAGTCTTTCGCTTCCCGACGATACTTAACCATTATTCCTGTCATCCATTTATGAATACCAGTATGTCTGCGGTACGCCGCCTGATCTGTGTAAGTGTGCTGGGCTGGACTTGTTCTACCCTGGCGCAAACTACGCCCCCTCCAGCGGTGAATACCGATCCCAATGCAGCAGCACGTATCGTATTGCCGGAACCGGCGAATCCGCAATTGCCTTCAGTTTTTTTTATCGGTGATTCAACCGTGCGCAATGGCCGGGATGATGGTCAGAACAAGGGCGCAGAAGGGCAGTGGGGCTGGGGTAATCCCATCAAGGCTTATTTTCAGACGGATAAAATCAATGTCGTGAACCGCGCCATCGGCGGTCTTAGCAGCCGCACTTACCTGACTGGCGGGCACTGGCAAAGAAGCCTGGCATTGATGAAGCCAGGTGATTTCGTCATCATGCAATTTGGCCACAATGATAATGGCCCCTTGAACGATACAAGTCGTGCAAGGGGGACTATCAAAGGTATCGGTGAAGAGGCTGAAGAAATCGATAACCTGCTGACAAAATTGCCGGAAACAGTACACAGCTACGGCTGGTATTTACGGAAATTTATTGCCGAGGCCAGAGCCAAAGGCGTGCAGGCCATCGTATGTTCCCCCATACCTCGCAAGAACTGGGATGCAAATGGAAAAATAAATCGCGGCAAAGCCAGCTATGGTGGTTGGGCTGAACAGGTGGCGAAACAGGAAAAAGCGGATTTCATCGATCTGAATGAAAACATCGCCGCTGCCTATGACATCATGGGTAAGGATGAGGTGATGAAACTGTTCCCCGTAGTGACACCGGATGAACATACCCACACCAATCTGGCCGGTGCAGAATTCAATGCAAGTGTGGTTGTGGCGGGTATCAAGACCCTGCAATATGCACAGTTGAAGAACTATTTGAATGATAAATCGGTCGATATAAAATCGACTGCAGCTTCACAAAAATAGTAATTCAGGAAATCATATTTATGTTTCATTTGCAAACAGTTTCGCGCCCGGCTTGCAAGATTACTGCGGTCGTTATTTTGGTAGTTGTTGCGGTCGTTGTTGCAATGGTGTCTGCCTTGCCTGCGGTAGCACAATCCAGCGAAGCCACTTGTAGTCTATGGGGCAAGCCTGGCAAACTGATTTACCAGGATGATTTTGATACAGATCTGAGGCAGTGGCAGGTAGAGTCTGCCGACACAAAAAATTCCGACATCAGTGTTGCCAATCACCAGCTTTTGATTGATGCAGCGAAAGGTGCAACGGTGTGGTTCAAGCAAAAATTATCTGGCGATATCTTGATCAGGTATACCCGCAGGGTCGTCATGGAACAGGGACGCAATGACCGGCTGTCTGACTTGAATCAATTCTGGATGGCGACCGACCCGCGTGATCAAAACATCTTTACCCGCAAGGGCGTTTTTGAACAATACGATGATTTACGTCTGTATTACGCTGGCATAGGCGGCAACACCAATACCACGACCAGGTTTCGCAAATACCAGGGCAATGGTGAACGTAGCTTGCTGACCGAGTTGAATGAACGCGACACCTTATTGCAGGCGAACCACGACTACGTCATAGAAACTACTGTGTACCAAGGCTGCACACGCGTTCTGGTCGATGGCAAAGTGTTCTTTTCATACAAGGACAAAGATGCCTTGCGGGATGGCTACTTTGGATTCCGGACCACCCAATCCCGGCAACAAGTACGTGATTTCAAGATTTATCAGTTGGAATGAATACCCGCAAGATTTATTTATAGAGCAAAAAAGATGATAAAGATGAGACAAAAAAACCAGTCAGGCCTGCGTTCAACATTGAAATTATTGGCCATCGCAGGCATCAGTTGCATGCTGCCATTAAGTATGGGCATGAGCACGGCAGTAGCCGCAGGCAAAACAAACAATACAGGCAAACCAGCCAATGACGTAACAGCGCCACTGCATTTGATGCAACCAGATTACCCCACACCATACGGGCAACCGACAGCAGAAGATGTCAAGAAAGTGCTGTACCGTGTGCATACCTATCTGGACAATGTTACGCCTGCCAAAATTATTGATAGCAAAACAAAAAAGCAGATTACTGATTTTTCCCAGATCAATGACGATACGATACTGGCCCCGGGCGATTATCGCCTGACCAGCTACGAATGGGGCGTCACCTACGCAGGCATGCTGCTGGCTGGCAGTGCCACGGGTGATAAACGTTTCAGCAATTACGCCAGTGAACGCCTTGGTTTGCTGGCTGACCTGGCACCGCATTACATTGCCCGTCTGAAGGCCAATCCGAAGAGCCCTTCACCTATCCGTTCATTGTTGCAGCCCCATGCACTGGATGATGCAGGTGCCATGTGTGCCGCCATGATCAAAGCTACCAGGGAAGGTGTGTCCAATAAACTGTCCAGCCTGATTGATATTTGCAGTAGCTACGTCAGCACCAAAGAGTTCCGTCTGCCGGATGGCACCCTGGCCCGTAACCGTCCGCAACCGAATACCCTGTGGCTGGATGATCTGTTTATGAGCGTGCCAGCCCTGGCGCAAATGGGCAAATTAACTGGCGACGCCAAATATTATGACGATGCAGTAAAACAGGTCAAACTGTTTTCTGAGCGCATGTTCAACAAGGAAAAAGGCGTGTACATGCATGGCTGGGTGCAGGATATGGGTGTGCATCCGCAATTCCACTGGGCCAGGGCCAATGGCTGGGCCGTCATGACCATGGTTGAATTGCTGGATGTACTGCCACCAGACCACCCTGGCTATGCCGACGTATTGGCGCAATTGCAGGCCCATGTCAAAGGTCTGGCTTCTTACCAACATGGCACAGGCTTCTGGCACCAACTGCTGGACCGCAATGACAGTTACCTGGAAACGTCTGCCACTGCCATCTACACCTATGCCATGGCACACGCCATCAATCGCGGCTTTATCGATAAACGTGCTTATGCACCAGTAGTCATGCTGGCATGGAATGCGGTAGCCAGTAAAGTGACACAAAAAGGCCAGGTGGAAGGTACTTGTGTCGGTACTGGGATGGGCTTTGACCCGGCGTTTTATTACTACCGCCCGGTAAATGTATTTGCCGCGCATAGTTACGGCCCGGTATTGCTGGCCGGTGCAGAGGTCATCAACCTGATGAAGGCCAATACCTTTGAAATCAATGATAGCTCATTGCAGCTCAAACCAGGGAAGCCCTGAATAAGCCCTCATTGAGTGATCTTTAGTGATCTTCGAGGCTAGTCTGGAATAAATTGGTATCGACAGTGCCTCATAAATCAGGAGGAGAAATGTTTGTGTTGAAAGCCAGCATAAAGGCAGGCATATTTTGTTCGGTAGTGCTTGTATTTGCGGCTATTGCCGTTCCGGTTTTTGCTGGCAATCAAGTCAGTATCAGCATTGATGCGAAAAAACCTGGCCCTGTCATTAATAAAAATGTTTACGGCCAGTTTGCAGAACATTTGGGCAGGGGTGTTTATGAAGGCATGTGGGTAGGACCAGATTCAGCTATTCCAAATACAAAGGGATGGCGCAATGATGTTGTCGCGGCGCTAAAAAAGATACATGTGCCATTGGTACGTTGGCCCGGTGGTTGTTTTGCGGATGAATATCATTGGCGGGACGGCATAGGCGTACGTGAGAACCGTCCAGTCAAGATGAACACCAACTGGGGCAATGTGGAAGAACGCAATGCCGTTGGTACCCATGAGTTTTTTGACTTGATTGATCTGCTGGGGGCAGATGCCTATGTGAATGGCAATCTTGGTTCTGGCACGCCGCAGGAAATGGCAGAATGGCTGGAGTATATGACGGGTGACGGCAAGTCCACCCTGGCAGAATTACGCCGCAAAAACGGCCGTGACAAGCCATTTAAAGTAGCTTTCTTTGGTATCGGCAATGAGGCCTGGGGTTGTGGTGGCAATATGAAAGTTGATCACTACACCAGCCTGTTCAATCAATACGCCAGTTTTTTGAAAGCTCCAAAGGCTTATATGCCAAAAATCATTGCCAGTGGTGGTCATGATGATGACACCAGTTGGACAGATTATTTGACCAGGAACATCCACGAACAATGGAACATGCGTTTTGATGGTGTCAGCTTTCATTATTACACTCTACCAACCGGCACTTGGGAAAAGAAAGGCAAGGCGCTTGGTTTTGGGGAGGATCAATGGATATCCACGCTAAAAAATACAATGCGCATGGATAGCCTGATCAGGAATAACGTTGCCAAGATGGAGGTCAATGACCCCAAAAACAAAATTGCTTTCAATGTGGATGAGTGGGGAACATGGTATGACGTGGAACCGGGTACGAATCCTGGATTTTTATATCAACAAAACAGTTTGCGCGATGCTCTGGTTGCTGCCTTGAATTTCAATATTTTTCATGAACATGCAGCGCGTGTGCGTATGACCAATATTGCCCAGATGGTTAATGTCTTGCAGGCCATGATATTGACTGATAAAGACAAAATTTTACTAACGCCAACTTATCACGCATTTGAAATGTATGTGCCATTCCAAAATGCGACAAACTTGCCACTCACGATAAGCAATAACCACGAATACAGTTTTGGCAAAACCAGTATCCCTGCAATAAGTGCTTCTGCAGCTCGTGCGCTTGATGGAAAAGTATATTTGTCGCTGGTGAACACTAATCCTAATGAGAGTGTTGAGATAGATGTTGATGTTGCAGGCGAAAAAATAGAAGCTGCCAAAGGCCGCGTACTGACTGCAAAGACCATGGATGCACACAACACTTTTATCCGGCCACAATCAGTACAGCCAGACAATTTTAATTCCAGTGCAAAAGCAGGCAGATTGACACTGAATGTCCCAGCCAAGGCGATAGTTGTGGTGGTGCTTGAATAATTACCAGATACCTGTTGTTCAACTATCTGAAATCATGCCGATGATGAAGTTAGTGCAAGAAGCAGAGCCGCTGTCGTAATGCAATCAGGCAAACAGTTCAGTTTAAAGGCGAATTGCATGAAATCTCTCTGTTTGTACTTCATGGTTAGTATTTTTTGTTTGCAGCCGCAATGTCAACTTGCCGCTGCAGAAGTCAGTGTGCACGACCCTGTGATGGCAAAAGAGAGAGATACTTATTACCTGTTCAGCACCGGGCCAGGCATTACTTTCTATAGCTCTGCCAATATGAAAGACTGGCGGCCTGAGGGCAGGGTGTTCGCTGGTGAACCTGTCTGGGCACGCAATACTGTGCCGGACTTCAATGGCCACATTTGGGCGCCAGACATACAGTTCCACAGCGGAAAATACTATTTATATTATTCAATATCTGGATTTGGCAAGCTGACTTCAGCTATTGGTGTCACGGTTAACAAGACGCTCAATCCTCACTCACCGGATTATCGCTGGGAAGATCAGGGAATTATATTGCAGTCCGTTCCGGGGCGCGATTTGTGGAATGCCATAGACCCGAATATTGTTACCGACAGCGAAGGCCAGGCCTGGATGTCATTTGGTTCCTTCTGGTCTGGTATCAAGCTGGTGAAATTAAACGAGGCCTGGACAGGTTTGGCACAGCCACAGGAATGGCATGCGATTGCAAAGCGTGCTCGTCCGGCTTTTACACCGGATGAATCAGCTGGGCCCGCAGAAATTGAAGCACCCTATATTTTTAAAAGAGGGAATTACTACTATCTTTTCGTTTCCTGGGGCCTATGCTGTCAGGGAGAAAAAAGCACCTATCATCTGGTTGTCGGACGCTCCAAAAGTCTGACTGGGCCATATCTGGACAAAAGCGGGAAAGCAATGCTTGAAGGTGGTGGCTCTCTGTTTTTACATGGCACTAAGCACTGGAAGGCACTGGGACACAATAGCGCCTATCATTTCAATGGCAGGGATTATCTGGTATTACACGCGTACGAGACCGCTAATAAATACCTGCAAAAACTGAAAATTCTTGATATGCAATGGGACTCAGAACTATGGCCATTCGTTGCTGCCGCTCAACTCGATACTTACCGCAGCGTACAGTTGCCAAGAAAATAGCATGAATTATCCATCATGATTGTTCATATCGCATCATTGTGGGACAAAGCTTGCTGCACGTATTGAGTTAACTTTAATAACTGACATCAAATAAAAAAGGCTTGCAGATAAGATATCTGCAAGCCTTTTTGTATTCATTGGTCGGGGCGAGAGGATTCGAACCTCCGACCCCGTGCACCCCATGCACGTACGCTACCAGGCTGCGCTACGCCCCGACACTGAGCGAAATATTATAGTATATCGTGGCGAATTTTGCTATGTTTGGCCAGAAACTTCTTAAATGCTTGCCTTGGTGAAAAGATTTGTCCGATTTTATTCATTATTTGACTGAAATATTTTCATAATTCTGGAAAAACTGTGAAAATACCAGTCCTAGGTCGCCGTATTGCTACGGTGCTTAAAAACATTTCTGAATAAATACAAGATGACAATTAAAATCAGTCAGAACTTCGACGCGGGAGCGATCGAAGTCGTCAAGGCGGAACAGGCGGGGGCCATCGATTTAAATTTGCGCAAGGATTCACATGCCAACATCTGGCAGTGGTTTCACTTTCGCTTGCAGGGCGCACGTGGGCAAGAGACTGTCATGCGCATTCTCAATGCGGGTGATGCCACTTATGCCAAGGGCTGGGAAGGCTATCGCGCGGTAGCAAGTTATGACAGGGCTAACTGGTTCCGTGTAGATACCGAGTTTGATGGCAAGGTCATGACCATACGTCATACACCTGAACGTGACAGCGTGTATTACGCTTATTTTGAGCCTTACACCTGGGAACGTCACCTGGCTTTGCTGGGTGGGGTAGAGAATTCTTCTGTCGCCCGTGTTGAAGACCTGGGCAATACCGTTGATGGCCGTGATCTGAACCTGATCGTTGTCGGTGACCCCGCGGCTGAAAAGAAAGTCTGGATCATTGCGCGCCAGCATCCGGGTGAAACCATGGCTGAATGGCTGGTGGAGGGCACTTTGAATGCCTTGCTGGACCCATCCAATCCAATCGCCCGCAGCATCCTGGACAAAGCGGTTGTGTATATAGTGCCTAACATGAACCCGGATGGTTCTGTACGCGGCAACTTGCGCACTAATGCCGCCGGTGCCAACCTGAACCGTGAATGGATGACACCATCGCTGGAAACTAGCCCTGAAGTGTATTACGTCAAGAACAAAATCCATGAAACTGGCTGCGACCTGTTCCTGGATATCCATGGAGATGAAGCCTTACCTTACATCTTCGTGGCTGGCAGTGAAATGCTGGCAGGCTTTAGCGAAAAGCAGGCGCAAGAGCAGCAGCATTTCGTGAATAGCTTCTGTCTGGCCAGCCCTGACTTCCAGACTAAATACGGTTACGAAGCATCCAAATACAATGAAGATGTGCTGAAACTGGCGTCCAAGTATATTGGCCATACTTTCAAATGCGTTTCACTGACTCTGGAATTGCCATTCAAGGACAATGCCAATTTGCCAGATGCGGAAGTAGGCTGGGATGGTTCGCGCAGTATCAAACTCGGTGAAGCAATGTTGCAACCGATTTTGGCGACATTGAGTGCATAATTCCGGTATTTATTGATCGGAGTAGTAATGGGCGTAGAGATTGAACGCAAATTCCTTGTTGTGAATCAGGATTTCAAACAACAGGGGCAGGGCACATTTCTGCGCCAGGGCTATATTTGTTCTGACCCAGGTCGCATCGTACGGGTACGCATAGAAGCAGAGCGTGCGATGCTGACCATCAAGGGCATGTCAACGGGTATTAGCTGTGGCGAATGGGAATATTCCATTCCAATGGCTGATGCGCAAATCTTGCTGGACACAGTCTGCCAGCAACCTCTTATAGAAAAAACACGTTATCGAATTCCTCTTGCTGGCTTGGTCTGGGAAGTGGATGAGTTCATTGGTGATAATCTTGGCCTTATCGTAGCCGAGGTTGAGCTTGAGTCCGAGCAGCAGCAATTTGACCGCCCCGCCTGGTTGGGTGAAGAAGTCAGCCACGACCGGCGTTATGCAAATGCAAATTTGCTCAAGCATCCATACAAGGACTGGGCATAATCATGGTCAGGCTGATTTTCACCCAGCAACTCAGTCGATTTACTGATGTTCCTGAGGTGGAAACTGCGGCAGATAATCTGCGTGATGCGCTGGAGACTGCATTTCTGGTCAACCCCACTTTGCGTGGTTACATCCTGGATGAACAGGGTGATCTGCGTTTTCATGTGGTGGTTTTTATCGACGGCAAACGCGTCATGCAGCGCAGTGGCTTGCTTGACCCTTTAAATTCAAATAGCCAGGTCTATGTCTTGCAGGCACTTTCAGGAGGCTGATGATGAAAGCAATGGTAGCAACCCGCAAGGGTTTGTTTGAAATGATCCATATTGACGGCAAGTGGAAGCTGGATCAGATCAGTTTTCTGGGTGAACCTCTTAGCATGTGCCTGCATGACAAACGCGATGGCGCTGTCTATGCAGCATTGAACCTCGGACACTTTGGGGTAAAACTGCACAGACGCGATGAAGGTCGTGACGACTGGACAGAGATTGCCGTGCCAACTTACCCTGAACATGCCAACACAGATGACGATGTTGAATGGAAGCTGAAGGTTATCTGGTCTATGGAAGCGGGTGGTGGTGGTGAGCATGGCGTATTGTGGGCTGGTACCTTGCCTGGCGGTTTGTTCCGTTCATCAGATCGTGGCAACAGTTGGGAATTAGTGCGCAGTCTGTGGGATAGGGAAGAACGCAAGGATTGGATGGGCGGTGGTTACGACACGCCTGGCATACATTCGATCTGTGTCAACCCGCGCAATCCTCTGCATATCTTGCTGGGTATCTCATGTGGTGGTGCCTGGAAAACTGAAGACGGTGGTAAGAACTGGGGATTATGTGCATCTGGTATGCATGCCGCTTATATGCCGCCCGACATGGCGGACAAGCAAAATATCCAGGACCCACACCTGATCGCTCGTAGCAAATTCGCCAGCCATGTTTTATGGTGCCAGCATCACAATGGTATCTGGCGTAGTGAAGACGATGCTATGAGCTGGCAGCAATTGCATTTGCCTGAAGGTATCCCAGACTTTGGTTTTGCTGTAGCGGCTCACCCGCGCAACCCCGATGTCGCCTGGTTTGTGCCTGCTGTGGCAGATCAAAAGCGTGTACCCTTGCATGGTGCTATGAGTGTCACGCGTACACGGGATGGTGGCAAGACCTTTGAGTCTTTGAGAAACGGCCTGCCACAACAAGATTGCTATGACCTGGTGTATCGCCATGGCTTGGTAGTGTCGGAAAATGGCAAGAATTTGTTGATGGCGTCGACTACCGGTAATTTATGGGCGAGTGAGAATGAGGGGGATGACTGGTACCAGATATCAGCTAATCTGCCGCCTATTTACGCCGTCAAATTTTATTAATCTCGTACACATGGAGGCAATAAGGCCAGAGTATGCACTTTGGCCATATTGCATTTCACGCAGTAGGTCTTTGTGGAATGCGCTGCGCGGGGTCATAGAAGAAGGTTTCTTCTGCTATGCATTCACCTTCCCAGCGCTGGTAGGCAAGTTCTTCCATTTGCGTCACGCTGCCGTCCAGCCACTCGAATCTGAAAATCCAGCGAATAACGACATGGTCGCCATTCACCAATACCGGATGAACACAGGTAGATGTTACTGACTTGGCGCGTGACATGACGGCATGTTCAGCGTTTACATGTGCCGCACGGCCTATTCTGGGCTTGGCCTGGTTTTCCTGCATGCTGGAATTTTCGGTATAAAACTCTTCACACGCAGCAGCATGTTCGTTTGCTTCAACTTTGGCGATAAAGCGTTTTAATGTATCTGGACTGGGCATGGACTCGGTCTCGGAAAGATAGGGTTTAGCAGGACTAATAGGCCCGTGAAATTGATTCTGCCACGCATACTGGTTTATCCTGGCCTTCTCGTTCTATCGTCACTTCCCAGGTAAGTTGCGCACCATCCTTGATGTCTTCGATTTCCAGCAATTTCAAACGTGCGCGTACCCGGCTACCGACAGGCACAGGGGAGGGGAAGCGTACTTTATTGAGTCCATAATTCACGCCCATTTTGACGTAAGTGAGTTTGATGGCATTGGCAACCAGCATGGGCAGCAGGGATAAAGTCAAAAAGCCATGTGCAATCGGGCCACCAAATGGAGACTCACGTTTGGCTCTTTCTACATCGATATGTATCCACTGATGGTCGCCAGTTGCATCAGCAAAAGTGTTCACTCTTTCCTGGCTGATTTCTACCCATTCTGATTGCGCAACTTCCTGGCCTATCAAGTCTTTTAATTCAGCAAGGCTATTAAATTCTCTCATCATGTCTCCTTATTATTTATTTTTATTCTGGACGACGGCCAAACATGCCCATGCCAGTAATCGTGCAAACCAGCTTGCCTTCCTGGTTATGTGCTTTCCATAAAGTATTGATAACGCCGCGGTCTGGTTTTGAAGTAGATAGTTTGCTACCTGTGGTCTCGGCTGTGACAGTCAGGGTGTCTCCAGGGCGTACTGGCAGTATCCAGCGTATTTCATCGACGCCAGGTGAACCCATGCTGCTTGAATTGGCCAGGAAGCCATCGACCACCATACGCATGATCATGCCGCAGGTATGCCAGCCACTGGCGATGACGCCACCAAAGATGGAATGGCTGGCGGCTTCTTTATCGACGTGAAAAGATTGCGGGTCAAATTGCCTGGCGAATGTGATGATTTCTTCTTCCGTTACTACGCGCTGCCCCAGTTCTATGACTGTGCCAGGAACAAAATCTTCAAAATACCAGCGATCTGTTTTGATACTCATAGTGTGTCCTCGTTATTTCCTTATTGTTTTAAAAGGCAAAAAAAATCCCGAACACAGTCGGGATTTTTCTACAGCATTCAGGCTGCGCTTTTAAAGCCGGGTTGTGCGACAAATCTGGCCAGGTGATGATCAGTGTCACCCAGTGTCAGCTCTATCGTGGTCAGGCGTTTGAACATGTGGGCAACCGGAAGTTCATTGGTGACGCCCATGCCTCCGTGCAATTGCACGGCTTGCTGGCCTATGTATTTGGCGGCCTGGCCTACCCTGGCCTTGGCGGCGGATACCGTGCGGCGGCGTTCTTCGACATCATCAGAGGCTATCTTGACGGCAGCCAGCGTTGCCATCGAACGGGCCTGTTCCATTTCCATGAACATTTCTGCCATGCGATGTTGCAAGACCTGGAATTTGCCGATAGGTACACCAAATTGCTGGCGGGTTTTCAGATAATCGAGCGTGGCTGCCGTAATTGCTTCCATGATGCCTATCGATTCCGCACACAGCAGGGTAACGCCGTAATCGGCCACCGCATCCAGCAATTCCCAGCCACCATCCACTGCGCTTAACAGCGCATCTGCGCTGACTTGCACATTGCTGAAACTGATATCAGCAGCACGATAACCATCGATGGTGCGGTAATCACGACGGCTGACGCCTTCTGCATTGGCATCAACGATAAACAGGCTGATGCCATTCGTATCGCGTTGCGCACCGTTGCTGCGTGCAGAGACGATCAGTTTGTCTGCCTGGGCACCGTGCAGCACCACGGTCTTGCTGCCATTGAGTACAAAACCATCGCCAATTTTGCTGGCAGTGGTGGCAATGTCAAACAGGTCGTGACGTGATTGTCTTTCGCCCAGTGCATTCGCCAGCTTGACTTCGCCACCAGCGATTTGTTCCAGCACATCTGCATGCTTGCCGGATTTTTTCAAAAACTCTGCACCCATGACCGTAGCAAAGTAAGGCTCGATAACAATGCCCCGCCCCAACTCCTGCATGATGACCAGCATGTCGATGGCAGAACCATTGAAGCCGCCTTGTTCTTCTGGTACAGGCAAGGCCAGTGCGCCCAGCTCTGCCAGACCACCCCACGCTTTATCGGATATACCTTCAGCCGATTCTATAATCTGCTTGCGCTGTTCAAAGCCATAGTCTTTTTCTACCCAGCGACGCAAGGCATCAGCAAACTGTGTTTGTTCTTGTGTTAAGTTGAAATCCATTGTGCTCTCCTCACAGACCCAGGATCATCTGAGTGATGATATTTTTTTGAATTTCGTTGGAACCACCATAAATGGAAGTCTTGCGGAAATTGAAGTAGTACGGTGCCAAAGGCGCAGCATCATCGTCACCAACTATGCTATGTTCAGTCTCACCTTCGAGGAAGGCCGGATCAAACGGCAAGCCGTAAGGGCCAACTGCCTCTACCATCAACTCTGTCAGCCTTTGCTGGATTTCCGTACCCTTGATCTTAAGCAGGGATGCTTCCGGGCCAGGGCGGCCACTGTCTTGCGAAATGACACGCAGCACAGTAATTTCCAGCGCCATCAATTCCACTTCCAGGCTGGCGACCTTGCTGGCATACACCGCATCATCAATCAGCGGCAGGCCGTTCTTTTGATGTTTGGCGGCGATGCGCTTGAGGAATTGCAATTCACGTTTGGCACGACCTACGGCAGCGATATTCGTGCGTTCATGGCCGAGCAGGTATTTGGCATAAGTCCAACCCTTGTTTTCTTCGCCTATCAGGTTCTCTACCGGAACTTTGACATTGTCGAAGAACACTTCATTCACTTCATGTTCTTCGTCAAGCATGATGATCGGGCGCACGGTAATGCCCGGCGTTTTCATATCGATCAGCAGGAAAGAGATGCCTTCTTGTTTGCGTACACCAGTGTCAGTGCGCACCAGGCAAAAGATCATATCGGCGTGCTGGGCCAGCGTGGTCCAGGTTTTTTGGCCATTAACGATGTAGTGATCGCCTTCGCGCTCGGCGCGGGTCTTCAGGGATGCAAGGTCAGAGCCTGAGCCTGGTTCTGAGTAACCCTGGCACCACCAGTCTTCGCAACTCAGTATCCGTGGCAGGTAGTAGTCTTTTTGTGCCTGGTTGCCAAAGGCCATGATGACGGGGGCCACCATATTCACGCCAAAAGGCAGGATGGCTGGCGTACCAGCACGTGCACATTCTTCTTCGAAGATATGACGCTGGGTTGCGGTCCAGCCTGTGCCGCCGTATTCTGCTGGCCAGCCTGTGGCTACCCAACCCTGTTTGGCCAATATCTTGTGCCAGCGAACAAAGTCTTCTCTGGACAGACGTTTATGATTCAGTACTTTTTGCTGCAGGTCTTGTGGAAGATTGGCTTCCAGGTAGGTGCGCACCTGATCCCGGAAGGCAAGGTCTTCTGCCGTATAGTTCAAATCCATGTTGTCTCCTGTTTTATGATGGCCGCAGCAAGTAATTAATAAGAAAGCAGAAAAAAGCACGACCGTTCAAAACTAATTGTACAACGGATTTTCACAAATGTGCCAGGCAAAATTGGCAGCCAGTATTTGAGTGGTAAAAACTTGTTACAGGTGGGCTTAAGGCTTTTGCATGGGCAAAAAGGCAATGCCATGCATTTCTACGATCTCGCCTTTAGCCAGGAAGCCAAAGCGCTCATAAACGGGAATGGCATTCAGGGAAGAATTGACAGTGAAACTACCTGTATGTCCTTGTACGGCAGCATGCTGGCGGGCACGCTGCCATAGCTTGCTTGCCAATTTTTGCCCTTGATATGAGGGATGAACGAACAGGTGAAACAGGTGGCTCAGGTCGCGCATGGCGATGAAGCCAGCCAGCGTTTCACCGTGCAATGCAAGAATGTAATGATAGCGTGAATCAGAGAGATAAGAAAGTTCGGCAGATTCTGATACTGACTGTAAAAATAAATCGGCACCGCTGCCATCCGGATTGACGCAAAAATCCCGGGCGAACAACGCGATCAATTGACTGATGATCAAAGCGTCAGCAGCAAAGCCGTCTCTGAAATGAAATTCAGAGCTCATGCCAGAAATGGCTTGCTCGCTTGCATGTGCGTGTCTGTCCATGGCTGTCATCTATTGCATCATGCTATACAAATATAGACGCTCAGTGGAAGTGTGTTGCACCTGGAGTTGGTGTGTCATCCGGCATTTCTGTATGTACCAGATCATTTTCCCGGTCTGCAAACAGGGGAGTGCCGCAATCATCGCAGAATTCCATCGCGAAAATTTCTTCCAATTGAATAATGTCGGTAACACCGCACTCTTGCAAAATGCCGGGGATTTCGCCAGCAAGTTGCTCGTTTTCATCCAGATTGACGGCAATGATCTGGTCTTCTGCCTGATACAGCGGCCAGACTACGCCATAGATTACTTCAGGAGCATCACGCAGGCAAAAACTGATGCGGTATTCATCAATTTGCCCGGGATTTTCCTGCTCACCAAAAGATGCAATGATGACGGTGAACTGATCTGCCTCTTTACCCAGAGTTTGCGTCAGATAGAACATGGCGGAACGAATGGTGGCAGGGCGTATCCTGATATCTGCTTCACGACAGGCGGTGTAATAGGCTTCGGGCAGTAAAAGCTCTATGCCGCATCCAGGTAAAAGGCGCTTGATGGTGGCATCGGTTTGCTGCTGCCATTCCAGCAAAGCATCACTCTTGGCTTGTGCGCAATCATAGGGTGCGTCAATAGTTTGCCACTGGAAGAGTGGGGCGCCTTTTTTGACAAGCAGCACACCGAGCACATACCGTATATCTGCCAAAAAAGGAATGGTATGAGCACGCTCGGCTTCTACCGGTGCAGGCAGATGTTTTAACATGGCCAGACTATGCCGCTCCAGCAAAGCATAGGTTTCTACATGGCTGCGTGGCAATTGATCTATGGAGTACAAACCTGGTAGCAAGCGCAATTGCGCTTCATCTGCCAGCAAATGTGCGTTTAATTGCGTGTGCAATATGCTCAGCGTTTCTGTGGGAATGCTGCCCGAGGCAATTTCAAAACGCGTCCATGCCAATATGGGGGCAGCGATCAACAAGCTGGTATAGGATTGCCCATCATGCTCAAATTGCGCACAGGTGCTCACGGATTCCAGCGTTTCGGTCAGGACCTCATAGCCATTCGGATGAGTTTGGAACAAGTGCTCAGTGGCTGCCTCCAGCATATCCTGGTGGTGTTGCTTGAGGCTCTTGGTCACCAGGGCATCCAGTTTGGCTTGCCAGTCCAGGTCTTCTATGCGGCTGGCAGATTGTGCAACTGCGAGCGCAAGATTGGCGACGCGCTGGCTTTCAGCGGCGAGTTTAAGACGGTTTCTTTTTATAGGGCGACGCATACTGAAATAGAGTAGAGGGGGTTAAGCCCATTGTAACGGCAATTTGCCTCGCCCCCGGTGAATGAGTTTATTTCTTTGCGTACTGTGTTTTTCCAAACAAAACTTCTCTTGCCTTGTCATTATTTTCCAGCGGTTTGCGCAAGTCAGCCAATACTTGCACGCCGCGTTGTACTGCAGGGCGCTGGCTGATGGCATCAAACCAACGCTTGGCATTTGGGAATTCTGCCCAGTCTACACCCTGATTGGCAAATGAACGTGTCCATGGGAAAGTCGCTATATCGGCGATGCCATATTTCTCTCCTGCCAGATAAGTGGTTTTCTCCAGCTGTTTATCGATGACGCCGTAGATGCGCTTTGTTTCGTTGGTATAGCGGTCAACGGCATAGGCTATTTTTTCAGGCGCATAGATGCGGAAGTGGTGGGCTTGACCCAGCATGGGGCCAACACTGCCCATCTGGAACATCAGCCATTGCAGCGCTTCATATTTCTCCCTGTCGGTTTTCCCAAGGAATAAACCCGTTTTACCTGCCAGGTATATCAGTATCGCGCCTGATTCAAACAAGGCGATAGGTTTGCCGTCAGGGCCATCTGCATCAACGATGGCAGGAATCTTATTATTTGGTGATATCGCCAGGAAATCGGCTTTGAATTGATCACCAGCGCCAATATCAACTGGAATGGCGCGGTAAGGTAGGCCGCATTCTTCCAGCATGATGTGTACTTTGTGTCCGTTTGGTGTCGGCCAGGAATAAACGTCTATCATTGCTTCCCTCTTTAATGGGTTGATGAAAACAGCAAGTATCCATTATGCATAGATTCATGCATTTGCGCTTTAATCCAAAATAAAAGTGCTGCACCTGTATCTGACATGTTGCATGAACGGCTTATACTTCGGCTTTATATTTCGCGCCCGTCAAGCAAATAGATGATATGAAAAAAACTGCACTGCCTGCTTTATTTGCCCTGCATATTGCCGTTTTTTTATTCGGTGCTGCAGGTGTGCTTGGCAAGTCGCTGGCCGTCAGTTCTTTAATGCTGGTATTTGGACGTACCTTGTTTGCCGCCCTTTGCCTGATACCTGTATTGGCATATCAGCGACAATTGCATGTTCGAGATGTTTCAAAGAGTGTCGTCCTTTGCGGTTTTCTACTGGCTATACACTGGCTGACTTTTTTTGCCTCACTCGATTTTGCGCCAGTTGCTTTTGGCTTGATGGGCTTTGCAAGTTTCCCTCTATTTGTGGCATTGCTGGAGCCGTGGTTTTTTAAAGAGCCAAGAAGGACGCAGGACGCCTGGGCTGCCTTGTTCGTTGTATTGGGCATGGTAGTGATGGTTAGTGGCACTTCTTGGGGGAATGGTGCACTCCTTGCTTTGGGGCTGGGGATATTATCCGGCTTCAGTTTTGCTTTGCTGGCGATGGTAAATCGCTGGCAGGGTAGCCATATCCCTCCATTTAAATTGGCCTTTCTGCAAAATGCTGTGGCAGCTTTTTTGCTTTTGCCTTTCGTATTATTGACAGGTGACCTAGCAGGCAACACCACACAAACCTGGTCGGGATTGATATTGCTGGGGGTGGTGTTTACCGCTTTATCTCATGGTTTATTCATGTTCAGCCTGCGGTATTTATCGACCAGTTTTGCCAGTATCATGACTTCACTGGAACCAGTGTATGGCATGTTGCTGGCATTCCTGTTTTTGCGGGAAACACCGGGAATGCTCGAATTAACCGGCGCTTTCATCATCATGGCAGCCACCGCTTATGCCAGCTATCGGCACCAGGCACACTAGTTTGTTGACCGTCCAGGTCTGCCCCTGTCTTTTCCGTTAAGCCCATCATTTGTGTCTTTTTTGCATCTGTCTTGATTTTGCATAGAAGTAGATAAAATGGTCTAGACAAAATGATCTAGACCATATAATCTACATCTTAATCAATTATCTACAAGAGCACGATATGGGCAAAATCATTTCACGTAAACCGACGACTGCCGAGCTGGATTTGTTGCGCCTGATGTGGCAACTGGGACCATCAACTGTCAAGGATGTACATCAGGCAGCGGTGCAGGACAGGCCGGAGTTGTCTTATGCAACCATATTGCGGCTCATGCAGGTCATGCATACCAAAGGGTTGCTCAGCAGGGACGAAACCCAGCGTTCGCATGTCTATGCTGCGGCTCAGGCACAAGATTCTCTACAGACGAATCTCTTGAAAGATTTGATCCACAAGGCTTTTTCAGGCTCAGCCAAAGATTTGGTGATGGCAGCCCTGCGTGGCCATGTCAGTAAAGAAGAGCGCGAAGAAATTCAGAAATTGCTGAATGAGGAAAAAAAATGAGCCCATTTTTCCAACACCTCGTCACTGCCTTGGGCTGGGCTTTGTTGCATTTTATCTGGCAAGGTCTGTTGATCGCCTTGCTGATGGCTGTGTCCTTGTATTGTATTGGTTCTACCCAGATAAGAACACGTTATGCAGTTGCCTATATTGCCTTGCTTGCCTGCATTAGCCTTCCTGCCAGAGAGTTTTTCCTGAGGATCGATGGGGCTCATGTCAGTAAAGGAATCTATGTGGTGGATGAAGTTCTTGTTTACTTAAGGTTTGATACTTCATCGGCGTGGATAGGGATTTTTGCATGGGTAGAAATACATTTGAGCGATATGGTGGGAGCATGGCTCATCTGTGTCGCCGCTTTGGCAATACGCCTGTGCATGGGCTTACTCTGGATTTCTGCCTATACCCACCCTCATCGCAGCACATCCAATTCACTATGGCAGTCGCGCATTGATCAAATGAGCGAAAAATTTCTCATCCGCAGCAAGGTGATATTCAGGGTAGTTGATGATCTGAAGGGGCCAGTTACTGTCGGCATAGCCCGCCCCATGATACTCCTGCCCAGCGCAATGCTTGCGGGCATGCCAGTTGATTTGCTGGAAATGCTGGTGGCGCATGAGATGGCGCACATCAAACGGCATGACTATTTACTGAATTTGATTCAATCGCTGATAGAAATCATCTTGTTTTACCACCCGGCAGTGTGGTGGATATCGAGGCACATTCGTAATAACAGAGAAGAAATTGCGGATGATCTAGCCGCAAGAGTTACAGGCGAACCGCGGCGTCTTGCTCTTGCACTTTTTGAATTGGCCAATTTCCAATTCATAACCCCTCAACTGGCCCAGGCGGCCCATGGAGGAAATCTTATGTCCCGTATCAAACGGCTTGTTAAACCTGAAGTAAGAACCCTGAACTGGAAAGCCGCATTCCTTATTCTTGGCCTGGTATCAAGTTCCTTGACCTTGTTTGCTCATGCCAATGTATCGTTTCCAAATGCTACAAAAGAAACTGGCACTGCGAAAGATGCCAGCACTGCAAAAATGCTTTACCGGGATGATGATAAGAAAGGTGATAAAAGACCCGTCATTGATTTTGCCAAATGTCGTCCCATGTATCCCAAAGAATCCATGGAGAAAAAAGAATCCGGAACGGTATATATGTCAGTACTGGTTGGGGCACATGGTGACATACTGAATACTAAAGTAGATCGTTCCTCCGGTTACCGGATCCTGGACAGTGCGGTGGTAGCTGCATTGAGAAGCTGCAAGGAAAAAGCGATACCAGGCAAAATCAATGGCGAGTATGCGCAAATCTGGACGAAAGTGCAGTTTGTCTGGAAATTAGAGTAAGCATGTTTTACTGGTGGCAGACTGCCTGCCACCAGCTTTTAATTGGGACATTGTCAGCATATCCCTTCACACATATCAACGGAAGTGCTTCGGTGACTTGCCAGCAGACATTACCGGGCTGGATGTTGAATTGAAGTCTTTCAAGGCTGATACAGACGAGATCTCGGGTCTATTAGATACATAATCCAGTGAAAGGCCAGTGCCAGGCATCAATGTATGCGATAAATCTATCGTGAGCGAGTCGTTTTTTGCCGGTTGCATTGATGTGCAAAAGAATCCCCTAATTGTATTAACATGACCATGCTTTAAAAAATACCAGAAAATCATTTATGCAATTAACCCATTTTACTGACCTGGGACTACGCGTGCTCATGTATCTGAGTCACAAAGACAGACCAGAGCCTGTGACAATCAGTGAGATTGCCAGTAAATTCTCCATTTCCCGTAATCATCTGGTCAAGGTGGTGCATTTTCTTGCGCAAAAAGGCTGGATTATCACGACCAGAGGGAAGGGCGGCGGCATGGCACTGGCGCAAGACATAAAGTCTTATCGGCTGGGTAGCATTATTCGCGCGCTCGAAGGTAGAGATGCCTTGATAGACTGCGCCGCTCCTCCTTGTGTACTGCGTGGCAATTGCCAGCTTAAATCTTTGCTCGACGAGGCATTGCGGGTGTTTTACACGACGCTAGATCAATACACGCTACAAGACGCTGTCGGCGGCCAGACGCAGGAAGCAATCATCATGTTGCATCAATCTGGTTTTATCGATAGTGCAAAATTCAAGCATCTTCCTTAAATACCCTGGTAACGGACAAGCTATTTGCTCGGGCGATATACCATCTCTTTCGTCATTGAATCTTGCATTGCTTATTCCTTATTATTGTTTTTTAAAAAATGCTAATATGCTTACAAGGTCATGTAATAAGACCATCTGGCACGTAGGCATCATGTTTTTGCAAACAAGATAGTTTCTTGGCAAGAAATAGCTACGGCTGTGAAAGCGCCAATATGAGCATTTAGCTAATGCCAGGAGTTCAGATGACAGTGTCCCAGATGCAAGCCCGCATTTTGATCGTCGATGATGAAACCGCACACATGCAGGCCCTGTGTGATTTATTGCGCGACCATAACTATGAAACTACAGGTTTTGCCAATGGCATCGAAGCACTTGCACATCTTCGCAACCATACATTTGATTTATTGCTGACAGACTTGATGATGCCTGATCTTGATGGCATCGCTATGGTCGAGTCCGCCCGCAAGATCGATAGTGACCTCGCATGCATAGTAATGACAGGCGAGGGCAGCATCTCATCCGCAGTCAAGGCGATGAAAGTAGGCGCACTTGACTACATTATCAAGCCATTCAAGATTTCAGCTATATTACCGGTGCTGGTACGTGCCATGGAGACGCGCCAACTGCGCATGGCAAATGCCAGACTCGAACAGCAACTACGCGAACATACTGCCGAACTGGTGATTTTGAATCAGGACCTTGAACAGGCCAGGATGCAGGCAGAAATTGCAAATCGTGCAAAATCGACTTTTTTGTCGAACATGAGCCATGAATTGCGCACACCTTTGAATGCTATACTTGGTTTTGCACAGATTCTGGCATCTGATCATCTGCAAACCAGTCTTGAAGAGAAAAAAGAATTCGCCAAGCATATAGAAGAAGCCGGCAGCCACTTATTAGCCTTGATTAATGAAATTCTTGATCTGGCAAAAGTAGAGTCCGGCGCAATGAAATTATCTGCAGAAGTCATCACTCTTGATGAGGTATTCGCAGAGTGTAAAACAATGATAGATCCGCTGGCCCAGAAGCGTGGAATTAATGTCGCTTTTGCAGAAAACACTTGTCTGCATGTGAATGCAGACCGCATTCGACTCAAGCAGGTATTGATTAATCTACTATCGAATGCCATCAAATATAACCGGCAAAGCGGCACTGTCAGCGTTGCCGCCTATCTGGAAGATGAGGTTCATGTCTGTATTCAAGTCACAGATACTGGTGTAGGGCTCAGTTCGGTTCAATTGGAAACCATTTTCCAGCCGTTTAACCGTCTCGGGCGGGAAGTATTCAATGAAGAAGGAACGGGCATCGGTCTTTCCTTGGTCAAGCATCTTGTCGAAGCCATGGACGGCAGCATAGGCATTAATAGCCAGGTAGGTGCTGGCAGTACATTTTGGGTCAGATTCCCCGGTTCTGCTGCCGACAGTCAGTACCGTAAGCCAGACATCAAAACGATGGTTTATGAAACGGTGCAAGGCGAGAGATCAAGTGCACAGAAATGTCTGTTGTATGTGGAAGACAATCCTACCAATTTGAGGCTGGTAGCTGAATTGATACGGCTGCGCTCTGATCTGGTTTTGTTAACGGCGACTGATGGCTTGTTAGGCATAGAGCAGGCACGATCACATTTGCCAGACGTCATTTTGATGGATATCAATTTACCTGGTATAGACGGTATAGAAACCATGCGGTTTTTGCAGAGTGACCCAAGGACTGCGCACATCCCGGTCATTGCTGTGACGGCAAATGCAATGCCTGCGGATCTTGAAAGCGGGAAAGCAGCTGGTTTTTTTTCTTACATCACCAAACCCATCAATATTGAAGAGTTTGGATTGGCTGTGGACAAAGCGCTTGAGTTCGTTGCAAATAAATCCCCTATTTAAAGCATCAGCATCGTCATGCTGATGAACACTTTTTAGTGTTTGACATCAGAAAGGATGGCCATGGAGCAGACATCAGGAAATAGCCTTGCGCACATAGACCGGTGGCAAAAGAACAGACAAAAAGCGTTCAAAACCATCCCGCCAGAAGGCAAAGTAGTGAAATACCTGGGAAAAGAATTTCTGGTTTTTCCTGAAACCTTCTGGCCATTCACAGACAGCCAGCCGCTGGTACAGAGTTTTAAGATCAAACCGGGTGAAAGCGTGCTCGATGTAGGTACTGGCTCCGGGGTGATTGCTATTTTTGCCTGTTATGGTGGTGCAAGCAAAGTGACGGCGGTCGATATTAATCCTGCCGCTATTAAAAGTGCCAAACACAATGCGAAGCTGCATGGTTTTGACAAACTTATGAAAGTCAAAAAATCCAACTTGTTTCAGGCACTTGAAGGTGAGCAGTTTGATGTTATTACCGCTAATCTGCCATTTCGCAACAAGCCCGCACACGATGTAGTCGCGAGTTCGCAATGGGATACTGATTTCAAGACGAATACGCAATTTTTTGCGGAAGTTGGCAAATACCTCAAACCAGAAGGTCGTATTTATTTTTCTCAATCCAATTTTGGTGCCATTGATGAGATCAAGGCATTGGCAAAAGCTGCCGGTTTGACTGTCAGAACACTGGCGAGCGCAGCGGCAGACAAGGCAGAAACAAAAAAATTCTATGCCTTTGTGATGAGGCGTGCAAAGCAGCCGGGTTAATGATGGACGTCATAGACGCTGTCAATGATTTGCGCCAGATAGCGCATACCGATCTCGCCGCGCGGGTCAAGAACGTGGCAGTTATCCTGACGTCGCCCAGATCAGGCTCCAGTCTGCTTAAAAGCGTGCTGTCATCGCACCCCGGGATTGCCTCACTTGACGGCGAAATGGAACCATTTCTTGCGCTGACGAGAAATGGTTTCTCCTTCAATGCAGATAGCGATGCTCTCCAGTCCATCGACAATCAAGACAGTTTGCTGGACAATATTTTTGATGACATGACTTTGCCCGCAGAGGGTGAGTCTGACTACGTATTTCTGAAAAACAGATGGCGAAAACGTCTGTTAATGCAATTTCCAGCCTTATTCTCTGAAGAGCGGGCCTATCACCAACTCTTGTATGACCTGGACGCGGTTTTTCGTCTGGCGACAGAAAAAAGGATACAGGGTGAAGCCGTGCTGCAAGATTTGGTGTTGTCGCGTGTGTTTAAAAGTGAAACCTGGAGACAGGATTATTACGACGGAAAAAAAAATCCTGCAGCCAGCCATTATTTTAATGAACCTTTCAAACTCGAAGAACCGCCATTCGTTATCCCTCGCCAGCACCGGCGACAGTTGGAATCTGCTAATGTTGAGCAAAAAGTTTTGCTATTCAAGACCCCCCCTGATGTTTACCGGATAGGCATGTATGAGCAGCTATTTCCGAATGCCAGGATCAGGTATCTGCATCTGACCAGGGGTTATGCGCAATCAGTGAACGGTTTAATGGATGGATGGTTGTCGCCAGTTGCTTTTTTTTCACGCGATCTGCAGCGCCTGGGGCTTGATTTATCGATCAGGGGCTATTCCGATACTGTCAGCTTTGGCAAGCGCTGGTGGAAATTTGATTTGCCGCCGAACTGGCAAGAATATAGGCGTGCCAATCTGGAAGAAGTTTGTCTGAATCAATGGTTGTCTGCGCATCAGGCCATTATTGCCAGCCAGGTTTCCTCTCTGTCTGTTTCATTTGAAGAATTTTTATCCAGCCCCGCCGCAGTCATGCAAAAAATCACTTCTTACCTGGATTTGCCAGAGATGCGGAGTTTACCTGTATTCGCAGTGACGATGGCGACAGAAGCACCTAAAATCCGGCGCTGGCATAAGCGTGAAACCAGTTTGCTGCGTATGGGCGAAAGAAAGGAAGTGCAAATGATGATGGATACCTTGGCTTATTCCATGAATCCTGAAACCTGGCTATGAATAAGCATTTACTCATTCCATTTCTGACCGGACAAAGAAGGGATGGTCTTGGCCGCGTCAATGATGTCAGTGCTCATCCCTGGGAAATAGTAAATATTCCTGAATTCAAAGAAACTGCTATTACTGATGCGAATGAAAAGTTGCGCAGGATGGGACATATTTATGCAAATCTTGCCAACCGTGTCCAGCAAATCACTGAGCAAGGTGACCGGGCAGTCTGCATTGCTGGCGACTGTTTTTCTTCTATAGCCGTAGTCACGGGGCTGCAAAAAGCGGGCAGGCAGCCTGACCGCATATTGTGGCTGGACGCGCATGGCGATTTCCACACCTGGGGAACTACGCAAACCAAATATCTGGGCGGTATGCCCCTGGCCATCCTGGTTGGGCGGCATGACAGGCGCAAAAATGAGCGTGATGCCATTGGCTCTTTTTTTCAGGCAGTTGGTGCCAAGGCGTATCCGGAAGAACAAATCATTCTGTCTGATGCCCGGGACCTCGATCCTGGGGAAAAGGAATCTTTGGAAAGTTCAAAAATACGGACTTGCAAAATTGAAGAGATCAGCAAATATCTATCGCTGGATGAAAACATTTATTTGCATTTTGATACCGATGTGATTGATGACAGGCCAGAAATGCCTGCACTTAAATATCATGTCCGGCAGGGGCCATCTCATGCACAGATATTGGCACTTTTTTCTGTATTGCGACAATTCAAAATTGTCGCAGTGTCTGTTTCTGCCTGGCACGAAGAACAAGACCTGGATAATAAAACCGCTATTGCTTGCTTAAATTTACTTGAAGAACTAGAATAAAAAACAATGTTTCATCATTGCATGATGTGATGCAAGTTGCAATGCAAGCAGCAACACAAAATAAATGCTTGTACCACTCTTGAATGTTCGGCGCAGCTCTCACGCTTGTCTTATATATTGTTGCATGAGTTGGTAAGGTGGATTGAAAAGAGGAAAGCGGCATGGCAGGCATAAAGCTCGGGCAATTTTCTTACAAGTCAGTTCTCATCTGGCTTGCCTCTATGCTTGGTGCAATCCTTTTCTTGAGTTTGATTTATGTCTGGCTCATCCGCGCACCGGTGTCCAAAGTACCGCTGGAACAAGTCATCATCGCTACCAATACTGAATATGTAGGCACCTGTTCCATCACAGCAGCCCGGGAGAGGGGTTACTTCGCCAAAGAAGGTATTGTTGTACTCATACAGTCACACTCCAGTGGCAAAGCTGCCATGGAAGCTGTGGTTCAGGGGCAGGCACACCTCGGGACCGTAGCCGATATTCCTGTCATGTTTGCCGGGTTGGACCAAAGACCGGTTGCAGCGATAGCCACCATTTTTAAAACCGACAAAGACCATGGCATAGTCGGACGCCGTGACCGGGGCATACTGCAGCCTGCGGACCTCAAAGGCAAGCGGGTCGGCGTCACGCTTAGCACCTCAAGTCATTTCACCCTCAGCGCTTTTTTGAACCGCCAGAAACTGTCGGTCAAAGACGTGACCATGATTAATTACAAGCCCGAAGAATTTGCTGACGCGATAGAACGTGGCGAAGTCGATGCAGTCGCCACATGGGAGCCATTTCTGAATACCATGATGACCAGGCTAGGTGATAATGGCGTGGTTTTTTATGGCAAAGATGTATATGAAAGCCTGTACAACGTAGTTGGCATGCGCAGTTATATTTCTGCCGAGCCTGAAACCATCAACAAGGTATTGCGTGCACTTGATCAGGGAAGTAATTACTGCAATGAGATGCCTGACGCTGCCCGCATATTGCATGAGGCAGGCAAAAAGACCAATACCAAAGAACAAAGAACGGCATGGAATACCTATCGTTTTGAAATTGGTCTTGACCAGGGCTTATTGCTGGCACTGGAAGATCAGGCCAGGTGGGCAATCAAGAACAAGCTGACCAATAAAACTGAAGTACCAAATTACCTTGATTATATATATTTGGACGGCATGGAAAAAGTCAAACCATCGGCAGTGACCATCATTCATTGAGATTCCAAAGTGAAAATTTCAACCCGACTGAAATTTGCGGAATTAATATCTTTAGCCATCGTGGCAATGATTGTTGTCATCCTGTTGTCCACGACTTTGCAAATGAAGCGGGAAATCGCCAAAAATGAAGCAGCTGGCGAGTTATTGCAGGCGGTAACTTCTTTGCGCTATCTGACGCTGGAATATGCCTTGCGCCATGACGAACGCACCAAGGCTCAATGGCAATTGCGCAGTATTTCTTTGGCAAAGCGCCTGGCTGGACCTGAGGAATTTACCGAGCCAGCGGATAAAGAGGCAATAGCTGAATTGAGAGATGGCAATGAAAATATAGCGCAGCTTTTTGCTTTATTGGTAGGTAATCATCATGAGTTGATGAAGGAAAAAGACAAGGCCGAGATACTGGAGGAATTGGAATCCCGCTTATTGGGGCAAATCACCAATAAAACCCAGGCCATGATTTCTGATGCCTTGAGTTTGTCTGAACAAAGCCGTATCGGCGCATTAAACGCCCAGCAGCGGGCCTTTAATGCGGTGATTTTGTTTGGTGGCATAGTCGTATTGGTCGTGACTGTCACTATCTATATTACGCTGCGCAGTGTCAGCCGGCCTCTGGAAAAACTGCGTGAAGGCACGGCGATTGTCGGCGCAGGCAATCTTGATTTTTCCCTGCGGTTTGACAGTCAGGACGAAATAGGGGATTTGGCCCGCGCATTTGATGGGATGACAGAAAAACTCAAACTGACCACTGTCTCCCGTGATTCCCTGGTTGATATTAACGAAACCTTGCAGGCAGAAATCATAGAGCGTCAGCAAATCGAGAAAAAAGCACAGGCGCAGCTTGCCCGTTTGAATCTGCTGCATCAGATTACACGCTCCATAGGAGAGCGTCAGGATTTACGGAGTATCTTCCAGGTTGTCATCCGTAGCCTCGAAGACCATCTTCCTGTTGATTTCAGTTGCGTTTGCCTGTATGACCAAGGTAAAAATCAGTTGCAGGTCACCAGTGTTGGCTTGCACAGTGAGTCTTTGGCGCAACAATTATCCATGACCCAGAATACCCAGGTCTCTATTGATGAGAACGGCCTGTCGCGCTGTGTGCGTGGCCAACTGGTCTATGAAGCGGACATCAGTAAAGTCGATTTCCCTTTTCCACAAAGACTGGCTGCTGGCGGACTCAATGCCCTGGTCATGGCACCGCTGAGGGCAGAAAGTACCGTGTTTGGCGTGCTGGTTGTCGCCAAGCGCGAAGCCCATAGTTTTAATAGTGGTGAATGTGAGTTTTTAAGACAGTTGAGTGAGCATGTCGCTCTGGCTGCCAATCAGGCGCAACTTTATACTGCATTACAACAAGCTTATGATGACCTGCGCCAGACGCAGCAATCCATCATGCAACAAGAACGTCTGCGTGCGCTGGGGCAAATGGCCAGCGGTATAGCTCATGACATCAACAATGCAATCTCACCTGTTGCTCTCTACACTGAATCTTTACTCGAAACAGAAAAAAACCTGAGTGTAAAAGGCAGAAATTATCTGGAAGTCATTTCACGGGCAATTGATGACGTTGCCGCAACTGTTGCCAGGATGAGAGAATTTTATCGCCAGCGCGCACCACAATTATCTCTGTCGCCTGTCAATGTGAACAGCCTGGTGCAACAAGTCCTTGACCTGACCCGTGCCAGATGGAGCGACATGCCACAACAGCGAGGCATCGTCATCAATGTGCATACCGAACTCACACCAGATTTGCCGGACATCATGGGCGTGCATGGCGAAATACGGGAAGCGCTGACCAATCTGATTTTTAATGCTGTTGATGCGATGCCTGAAGGTGGGATACTCACTTTACGCACCAGTGTCGTTCAGGATTTGCTGGAATCGACTAAAGAAGTTATCTTGAAACAAGTCCACATTGAAGTCAGCGATTCAGGTGTAGGCATGTCTGACGATACTAGACGCAGATGTCTGGAGCCGTTCTTTACCACCAAAGGTGAGCGCGGAACCGGGCTGGGCCTGGCCATGGTATATGGCATGATAGAAAGACACAGCGCTCATATTAATATCCTGACCGAAGTTGGCAGGGGTACTACCATGCGCATGAGTTTTCTGGTACCCACGACTATCAGCCCGGTTGCCAGGACGCCAGCACCGGAGGCAGTGCCGACTCATAGACGCATACTTGTGGTCGATGATGATCCCATGGTATTAAAATCATTGCGTGACATATTGGAGATTGACGGCCATAGCGTACTCTCGGCTGATGGCGGTCAGGCCGGGATCAATGCATTTTCTGAGGCTCATGAAAGGGGAGATACTTTCGCCGTTGTCATCACCGATCTTGGTATGCCTTATATCGATGGCCGTAAACTGGCTAGCTCAATCAAGCAAGTGTCACCCACGACTCCCATCATCATGTTGACAGGTTGGGGACAGCGCCTGGTTGAAGATGGGGATTCCCCTTCACATGTGGATTGCGTACTCAGCAAACCACCAAAGCTATCGGAGCTGCGTGAGGCATTGAGGAAGATACTTTGATTTTTTGTAGTCTTAAGCCCGCTTCAAGCCTGACTGGCTCATCAACTGCTTTTTCCAGATACCTGCACGATAAATTTGATAAATGTCTAAATTGCAATTTATGCACATCTGATATCGACATCTGAACTGCTAACGGCAAAATTCCATGTAATTCATTAAAGTTCGCACAAAATAGTGAACTTTCCCCCTGTTTTTAAGACTAAACTGTCGCGCCTTGGACTTGCTCCAGGGTACCAAGAGGGAATCACTCATAATTTTCACATCTTTTTATAACAATATGATGAAAAAAACACTTACCACGCTGGCGGTCATGAGCCTTTGCCAGATAGCTAGCGCAGATGAAGGCATGTGGATGCCTCAGCAGTTGCCACAAGTCGCCAAGCAACTTAAGGCAGACGGCTTAAAACTGGACCCCGCAACATTGACCAAATTGACAGAGTTTCCTATGGGGGCCATTGTCAGTCTCGGCGGTTGCTCAGCTTCCTTTGTATCCCCGCAAGGCTTGGTTGCAACCAACCATCACTGCGTCTATAACAGTGTTGCCCATAATTCAAAACCAGAGCGTAACTTGCTGGCCAATGGTTTTCTGGCAAACAGCCTTGAAGAAGAATTGCCTGCCTCGCCTGGCTCACGTATCTTTGTGACGAAAGAAGTCAACAATGTCAGTAGCAAGATCATCGACAAAAATACTGCCAAATTGAATGGCAAGGCGCGTGTCGATGCCATTGAAAAAAATTCCAAAGTCATCATTGCTGAATGCGAAAAAGACGCCGGCCATCGCTGCAACGTCTATCCTTACTACGGTGGCCTTGAGTATTACCTCATCAAGCAACTGGAAATCAAGGATGTGCGTTTGGTTCACGCACCGCCTGAAGGTGTAGGCAAATTTGGTGGCGATACCGACAACTGGATGTGGCCGCGCCACACCGGTGACTATGGTTTTTACCGCGCGTATGTCAGTAAAGACGGCAAATCTGCCGACTACAGCAAAGACAATGTACCTTACGTCCCAAAACATTTCCTGAAACTGGCCAAAGACAATCTCAAGGAAGGTGACTTCATCATGGTGCTGGGCTACCCAGGCCGCACCAACCGTCATCGCCTGCCATCAGAAGTTGCTTACACATTTGACTGGAACTATCCGACGTTTGTGAAGAGTTCAGGTGACATGCTGGCCATCATCGCCAAAGAAACCAGCAGCAATCCAGATGCGAAACTCAAATACGCCGGTCAGGTCGCAGGCATCAACAACTACTACAAAAACCGTCAGGGTATGCTCGACAGCTATGCGGGCAGCGATATCCTGGCACGCAAAACCAAAGAGCATGAAGAGCTGAAAACCTGGATCAACAGCAATCCCGCACGCGCCAAAGAATTTGCCAGCGATATAGATCAAGTTGAAAAACTGATCGCAGAACGCGATGCCCTGGGTAAGCGCGATTTTTATCTGGGCAGTTCTTCTCCACGATTCCTGTCTACAGCGCGTACTTTGTACCGCTTGTCGAATGAATCGACAAAGGCGGATGCGGAACGCAAAGCAGGCTTCCAGGTACGCGACCTGCCTCGCTTCAAAGCTTCAGTAGATGCGGTCGAACGCAGTTATGATGAAAAAGTCGATAAGGCTCTGGTCTTGTACAACCTGAGCAAATACGCTGCGCAAGCCAAGGCTGACCGTAATGCCAATTTTGATGCAGCGTTGGGCATCAAGGACGGCATGTCTGAAGCTGATTTGAAATCCCTGCTTGATAACCTGTATGCTGGTAGCAAACTGGGCGACAAGGCAGCACGTAGCGCGTGGCTGACGGCAAAACCAGAAGACTTCAAAGCCAGCAATGACAGCTTTGTCAAAGCAGCCGTGGCGATGTATGAAGGTGGCTTGAAACGTGAAGCTGAGGATGAAGAATTGACAGGCAAAATCCAGCAAGCCTACGGCAATTACATGAAGGCAAAAATCGCCTACATGAAGAGCAAAGGGCAGGCAGTATATCCAGATGCCAACAGTACCTTGCGCGTTACCTTCGGCAAAGTGACTGGACGTGATCACGGTACGGCTGATGGCCTGGCATGGAGCGCCTTCACGACAGTCAATGGCATCCCACCAAAAGCAACCGGCACTGGCGAATTCAATGCACCAGCTGCGCAATTGGCTGCGATCAAGGCCAAAGATTTCGGCAAATATGTTGATCCGCAACTGAAGACAGTTCCGGTGAACTATCTGGCGACTTTGGATATCACGGGCGGCAATTCTGGTTCCGCTGCTTTGAATGCCAAAGGCGAATTCATCGGTCTGGCATTTGATGGCACCCTGGATTCCATTATTTCTGACTGGGACTACAACAAAGCTAACTCCCGTTCCATACAAGTTGATCTGCGTTATATGTTATGGCAGATGAAACATGTAGATAAGGCTGATCGTCTGTTGAAGGAAATGGGCGCAGAGTAATCAAGCAACTGCCTCAAAGTTAAAAGCCCTGCAAGTCACATTGCAGGGCTTTTTCTCATCGATGATGTTAAAGCTCGTATTTATTGCCTGCGGTGGAACGGATAGGGTGCGTGTCATAGATCAAGTCCAGATACTTGATTTTGCTGCTATCCGCATCAAACGTAAACAGGTCCATGACCTTGAAAGTAATTAAAGTCCCGTCACGAACTGTCCAGTCATATTGAAAATAAGCTGTCGCATGATGTTTCTTTGTTGTGCTGACAAAGATGTCGATAGGGGTAATTACATTGCGGCTGGAAGCTTCTGCCAGTCTGTCAAAGAAAGGGCTGGCTGCCATTTCCCCAAGAAACGGCGAAAGAACTTTCCCATCTTCTGCAAACAAGCTCTTGATAGTGTCATAGTCGGCATTACCAAGCGCCTTCATATAGATTTGCAAAACAGAAATGTACTCTGACATTGATGTCTCCTTTTGATTAATGTCTCACAAATGTATCACTTTTTGTGCAGTCGCCAGGTTTGCTCAGGCCACATCGACGGTTTTCATTGATGACAGTTCCTGGCTAAGCAAAAGCATGAGCTCACTTTGCTCGAATTGTTTTATCAGTAAAGGAACTGCAAATACAAACTCAGATTCATCGCGCTTGAGTACATACGCTAATTGCAGACGGGACAGAGCATGACGCATGGTTTCTGGTTCTACAGTCAGACCATTGTAAGCAAGCAGGGCGGCAAGTGCAGATAAACTCGTTTTGCCCTTGAGCGCCGTGTGATAGACGACGATGCGGTCGAGGCGGCAAGAGGCTTCATCGTTACTTAATTTACCCCAACCAGCCAAAGCGTCTTGCACAGCTTGCGAAGATAGCGCGTGCGTGACATGGCGGACTTCTATGGCACGCTCTCCTGGCTGCAAAGCCTCAAGGCATTCCTGGCAAAGGATGGCGAGCAAATTGGCGCGCTGGCCACTGGCTTCCACCAGCTTATCTACTAACTGGTTGCTGGAAAAACCAAAGCGCAAGCGCGATAAAGGTACGGTGACCAATTCTTTACAGGCATCTTGCTCCAGTCCACCTATCGTCAATACTTCGCCAAAATTGCGCAGCGGGGACTGATAATCAAGCACAGCAGTTGCATATAAATCCCAAAATCCTGCCAGCATAAACCAGCAACGGCCTTCATCACTCAAGGAGCGCAGGGCAGATAATTGCGGGTAATTATTAATGGATTCATCGCGGAAAAAGAGATCAGCTTCGTCGATCAACAGGAATAATCGTTTGCCTGCGAAGTTGGCTTCCAGATGAGAAATAATATCTTCGATAGGTGTAGTTGCATCAAGGCCAAACTGAAGTGCCATGCGAGGAGCCAAACGATGGTCTCGCAAAGAAATGTAATGACAGACTATGTGCGGGTGTCCCTGCAGGCTACGCTGGACAGCTTTCAAGAGGCTGCTTTTCCCAAGCTGGCGGCCACCCACGACAAGGTAATTGGAGGGGTCACGACCGATGACGCGGGACAGTAATTTTTCCCGCCCAAAAAATGCACCCGCACTGGTAACTGCTCCCCTGGTCTGGTAGGGCGATATGCGCGTTACACGGAGTTGCTCAGCAAGAAGGCGCAACAAGACAGCTGCAGGTTGTCTGCTAAGCATGCATTCTGTCTGGCTCGCGCCGTCGAGCATGACAAACATATTGGCTTTATCTCCGCAGTAAGCTTGCAGTGCAATGTGTTCTGTTTCACTCTCGGATCTGGCAAGTATCAGCATTACGTCGGAACCAATTTGTGCGGATATCAGTGCACCTATCAATACCTCATCGCTGGCATCAACATAGGGGATAAACACCAGGCATCTGTCTAGCGACACGGGCAGGTTGCTGGAAAATTGCCACTCAAAAACCTGGCCAGGAAGCGACCACCCTGTGCTGACTTTGCTTTGTACTGATAGCCGCGTAGCCAGATATTCCTGCTGTCTATTTGCACCTTCATTGACATAGCCAACGGCGCGCTGCCAGGAAGCAGTGGAGATACCTGCCGCTTGCAGCGTTGCCTGTCTTCTGCCAGTAATGCCCAGCAAACGATCGAGTTTGGGCAAGATACGGTAGGGTGTGCGTCTCAGGCGGTCAGGGCGCAATTGTGATGGCCCCAGTAAAGGGTGTCTTACGACGGCAAAAATACCAGCCGCAATGAAAATCAATGCGCAAACCAGGGGCAAGGTCTTTAGCTTACTGAGAGTTACCGTGTCAGAAGTAGCACCTTCGCAATTCATTGGCATGAATTTGGCCGGCATGGGTGGCGTGCCGGCGCGACATTTCCATGAGTGATTTGATGGAATGAACTCAAGTATCAATTGTGTCCCCGACAGGGAGCCTAACTGAGCATATTTTATAAAATTGATCTGCAATATATTGGGCCGGGGCGAAGTCACTGCGAGATATGGCGTAATCGTCTGCGGTTCGAACTTTTTAATATCAGAAGGCCATTCATCGTTAATGTTACGCATCTCAGACAAAGCGAGGCGCCACTGGTTTATGTCACTCCAGATAGGGCCAACATTTTCAGCAGCAAGCACACCATCCCTGGTAAAGGGATTCAGCTTTGGTGCGATAAGTGCAGTTCCAAGCAGTAATGTCAGCGTGATGATGAAAATGGTACGCAGCATTTTTTTGGGCAGCTGCAGCAATAGATTTTCCTGCATCATTCAAGCACCATCAAGCCAGCTTCACGGATAATGTCGCAACGCCAGCAAAGCCGGGCCTGATCACCTTGTCCACGGACGTGTATCAGGTTTCCCCAAAAAAGGCGGCGCAAATCCTCATCCTGAAGATAGGGACGAGCCCGCCCCAGATCATCGGTCTCCAGCAAGCTGCGCAGACGCAGCAGAGAAGCTGGGTTTTGTGTCAGCGGCAAAAAGGTCTGCCACAAGCGGGCACTCTGAGTTAAAAATGTGCGTAATGCTGCCGCATCGTTTTCCATCGAAGCCTGATTATCAACCAGCCATTGCATACCTTCTTCAAAGAGCGCCGGATGACCGCCACACATGGATGCCAGTGCAGTCAGCCTGGAAGATGCGATGACATGCTCTGGCCAGCGTTGCTTGACGAGGATATGCAAATCTTCTGTGTCTGCATCTGGCCAATGGCTGACCTGGGCGATATTCAATAGCGAGAGATCGCCGCTGCGGTATTTCAAGTCGGCCAGTGCCTCACCACCGCATAACAAAAGGTGCAGGCGACCACCATGCATTTCACTCAGGCTGCGCAAGATGCCTGCCAATGCTTCGCGCAAGACTGGTGTGCCTTGTTCAAACCGGCTGACCAGGCAAAATACGCGTTCACCTGCTTGCAGTCTCTGTTCCAGTGCCGCTTCAAATTCATAATCTGAACTGACATTCTCAAACCCACATTGGCGTCCTATTGCCGCAAAATATTCACTGCTGTCTGCGCTGATGCTGTAAGGGGGCTGTATATGGAGTGTCGCCTTTTCACCGTACTGTACGCGTGCGCGGGCCAGTAATTTTTCCCTGAATGGAGGTTGTCCCCAGTGCGCCTGCGACAGTAACAGGGTGATAGGGTAGGGCGTAGATTGAGCCAGTCGCACAAATAATTGATCCATGAATTCCGCAAACGGTGTTTCATTGATTTCTTCGTTTTGTAATGGGAATTCAGGTGCAAGACCCGCAGCAGCAAAAAAAAGATTGGTTTCAGTTTCTGTCAGCCTGAGATAACGCGCACACGCATGCAAACTGTCGCGCGATCTGGCGCTGGGGAGCGAAGTTCCATTTCTCCAGTTATTGACTGACTCCCGGCTTAGTCCAATTTCTGCGGCAACGCCGGCCGCACTGGCACGTATCCTGCGCATGTATTGCGATAGCAGATGAGAGAAGGTGTCTGAAAACATGTATAGCCTGTTTTAATCAGCCAAATAAGGCTATTGATTTTTGGGGAGCAAATATTAAAGATGCGCCTGTTTGCGAGCGCCATTTTATCAGCGTGCGGTGTCGGTGCAGATATTGATGCTGTCAGCCGGCTGCCGCATCAACTTGACATACTGTCAACCGGGTATTCAGTTTTTGCGGAATGGTTTGGGATTGTAGATCGCAGCTTTGGCTTTATCTTGCTGTGTCTGCCCATGGTTTCTCGTTGCCTGCATCAACAGTATCAATAAGAGACACATGTTTAATGTCAGACTGAGGACTAAAATTTCGTCTTTGTAGATTGCAAATAGAGCAATCAGATGGTCAGTGATTTTGATGAGTTCATTCATATGAAAGCGGTAATTTTATTGTTTTGATGCAATTCGGCTGTCGTGTTTCGATAGGGTGTTTGATTAGTAATGCATGCCCGTCAGGTTTCTATTTATCGCCTGCCTTACCTGTTTGCGGCAACAAATGACGTTGTATATTTAATATTATAAATGCAATTCAGATCAAATTAGCAGAATCAAAACTAGCTGGATTGGCCCCGCGAAATGCTTTACCAAGCACTGTTACTTAACTACGGCTTAACTGCTAATTTCGCAATAATGGAAAAGTAGTTGACATAGCCTCAAAGGTAGCGCTACCATTAATTCCATGTTTGGTAGCGCTACCATTGGTTTAAGCGACTACCTGGACAATAAATGAACTCATGAGACCTGGGATGGAAATGCCAACTATGTGTACGCACAAAGAAATCGCAGCCCATACCCGTACGACCATTCACATCAGGTATGGTCTGCACCAGCAAGGAGTTGCCGTCGTACTTGCACTATTGTTTTCGGCGCTTGCAGTTACTGTGGTCAGCGGGATGTTCTGGCCACAACATATTCAGTTCAAGTCGCTTGAAAATCAACTCGAACAACAACGGATGCGTGCGTTGCAAAGAGATGTGCTGGACAAGACCCGCCAGATATTAAGGCTGGATGCGATGGAAAATGATGGCGTCACCAGCCTGGATGGGGCTTGGGCTAAATCTGACGCCACAATAAAGTTAGATGAATTATTACAGCAGGCAGAATCTAGCATTGCCGCACTGACCATCCGGGTTGTGGATGCTCAATCCCGCTACAACCTTATGAATCTGGCGACTGGTGGCAAGATCAATGAGGGCCAGGTGAGCAATTACCGGCGATTGCTTCAGATATTGAAAATAGATACCGCCCTGGCGGAACTGACAGCAACTGCTATCGCCGCTACCCAATCGACGGGGACAGCAGGTGAAAATATATTCGCCCTCGTTCACATTGATGATCTCGTCACTATCCCCGGATATACCTCTCAGATACTGTCCAGGCTCAGGGAGTTTGTCGTGCTGTTGCCTGAACCTACTGCCTTGAATGTCAATACAGCCTCGTTAGTGTTGCTATTCGCCGTTACCGGATCACAGCAAAACACGATGATGCTGTCACAAGCGCGGCAGCAGCAGGTAATACGCAAGCGCGCCGAAATAACGCAACGATCGCAACGATCGCAACAACCCCAACAACCTCAACAACCCCAACAATCGGACGAAGCATTGCTGGTGAAGGACACTTTCCTGGATGTAAAAAGTGACTATTTTCTAGTGGAACAGCAGATCAGGCTGGGTCGCATGAGCTTGTCTTCAGAAGCCCTTATCCGGCGCAAGACAGGGGGGCGTTTTCCTGACACCCAGGCGCGCGATGACGTTTTACCTACCGCTGTTATCTGGATGCGTAAAAGCTGAGGCGAATTGATTTCAACACTCACGACCAGTCAGCTTTGCTCTGGTGCCAGCGGCGTACGCGGGCCACCGCCGATATTTGCCGTGGAATACCCCATGCATCAAATTCGTGCATTATCAAATTCAATCAGCATAAAAAAATGGAGACAACAATGATTAAGACAAGAAACTCGAATCCCGCAAAAGTTAAACTGCTTATAGCCGGATTGCTGCTGGGGCTTACCTTCTGCCATCAGGCGCAGGCAGCATCCGCCTCGGCCAACCCTGCCGATGCAAGCAACAAGCACATTTATGTAGATCAGTATGATCTCTCTACAAATCTGTGGGGTATCAGCGGGGCAGGTACGAACTGGTCTGAAACCATCTTTACCAATTCAACCAGTACCATGGACGGGGCGGGTTATAAATGGACGGGATTTGGCGGTGATACAAGTACAGTCAAGTCATACCCAAGCATACGCCGGGGTGCCAGCAATAGTCAGAATAATCCGGCCACGTCTGGCTTGCCTTATCAGTTCGGCGCCAATACAAAAAACGTCGATGTGCTATGGAGCTTTGCCACAGCGGGCTACGATGGAACGGGCAATATTGTTGGCACCTACAACCATGCCATCGACGTCTTCTTCCATTCATCCAACATCTGGAATACGAGTTACCTCAAAGGAGAAATCATGGTCATACCTGACTCCTCTGCTAACTCGCAGACCGCAGGCTGGGGTGTTAAAGACGCTGCCAGCTTTGTGCTTGATGGCGAAACCTGGGATGTCTGGCAAGCGACCATGACGTCCAACGGCAATAGCTGGCCTGTCATGCAATTCCGAAAACGGGTGAATGCCCGTTACTTCAATAAAAACCTGAAATATTTTTTTGCAGAAGCAGCGCGAAGGAGGGTCGATGTATTCAAGAGCGCCTACTATGTGATGATGGTAGAGGCAGGAACTGAAGTGAAATCTGGTTCAGGGCACTTCTATAATAAAAATTACCAGGTGAGCGTGTACTGAAAAAACGCTAAAGCATCTGACCAGGCAGCAGGTTTTCCTGCAACCAGACTAAGCGCTTCATGTCGTTGTACACGGCATGAAGCGCTGCAACTACACGACTCCACAGGCTCTTGGTAACAACAAAGCGTTGTTGAAAACCATCATTTTTGTTTAGTAAACTAACTAAACTAAAAGTCGCATTCAGACATTGATTGACCGATTTTTCAAGACAAAGCTACCATCAGATACCGTTTTTACAGCAATTTCTTAAATTTGTTTAGCAGATTATGATGACTTTGTTTTTTTCTCTATCAGCATGGGCATAACCATACGCGACCTGGCCGAAGCCACTGGTTTTTCAGTGGGCACGATTTCCCGTGCGCTCAAAAACCAGACTGGTTTGACAGAAACCACGCGCGCCCTGGTTTTTAATGCTGCGCAAGAAATGGGTTACGACCTGTCAAAGTTAAAGCATGGGCGCATTCGACGTATCGCTTTTCTGTTGCACAGGCAGCACAATAATTTGTCGAGCAGCCCATTTTATTCCATCGTTTTGCACGGGGCAGAAGCTGCCTGCAGGCGAGCCGGCATTGCATTGTCATTTGTCGCCGTGGGCCCGGCTGAGCCAGTGATGGAGCAAATCAGGGTGCATCAGCCGGATGCGATTGTGTGTGCGGGTTTTTTCGAAGCAGAATTATTGCAGGCGATACGCACTTCAGGAAAACCCTTGGTGCTGATTGATATGCATCTGGCCGGTTATACCTCAATTAACCCGAATAATCGTCTGGGCGGTTATTTAGCTACGCAACATTTGATCAACACCGGACGCAAACGCATAGCCATGTTAAGCGGCCCGCATGCGCATTACAGCATACAAGAACGTGTTCATGGTTTTCGCAAGGCCTTGTTTGACGCAAAAATGCTGGCTAATCCAGAATATGAAATTGCGATTCCGCATCAGGCTGAAGAAGAAAAAATAGTCAGGCAGGCAGTGACAGATTTGTTGTCCATGTCTGAGCCACCAGATGCTCTTTTTTGCTACAACGATAATACTGCCCTGACTGCGATGACTGCTTGTCTGGATATGGGATTGAAGGTCCCTGAAGATATCGCCATTGTTGGTTTTGACGATATCCGGGCAGCAGCGAGAGCCCACCCAACTTTAAGCAGTATTGCCGTAGATAAGGAAGGACTGGGCGCAGAAGGCGTGGCTATGCTACTGCGCAATGCACAACCAGAGAGCCTGGAGACCACACTTGCAGTGCAATTGATTGTACGGGGCAGCAGTGTGCAATCTGTTTGAAGATTGAAACTCATCGGACTAAGTCATTAACGCCATATAATTTTTGGAAAAATCATGCGTCGTTCTACCATTTTATTTGCTTCGATTACGTTAATTTGTGTGCCACAACTTTATGCAAAGGCAGGTACTGATCTTGCGGCAGAGGTCAATCCGTTGATAGGGACGACAAATCTGGGCAATACTTTTCCAGGGGCAGTTATGCCTTTTGGTATGTTCAGCTTTAGCCCAGAGACCAGTAGAGGCGAAAAAAACAAGGCAGCGGCTCCGGGGGGCTACTTATACGAAGCCAGAAAAATACGTGGCTTCAGTCTGACGCATTTATCAGGTACAGGTTGTCGTGGTGCCAGTGGTGACATACCTTTCATGCCAGTGACGACAGAGCTCAGTACTTCACCCTCGCTGGACAGCAAGGACGAGCATTATGCCAGTCGCTATTCCCATTTAAATGAAACCGTGCAACCTGGTTACTACAAAGTGCGCATGGAAAATGGCGTACAAAGTGAATTAAGTGCCAGCCTGCGTGCAGGTATTGCGCGCTTTGTCTATCCTTCACAGGGTAAGGCAGCGATTTTGATACGCAATTCTGATTCGCAGTTAGGCAGTTTTGCGGCTAATTTAAAAATTGACACTGCGACGAATACCGTCAGCGGTTCGGTCAGCAGCGGTAACTTTTGCGGATATCTGCACCCTGTGACACGCAGGCCTTATTACACAATTCATTTCGTCGCCCGCTTTAACCAGAAATTCGCGGCAACCGCAACCTGGCAAAACGAGAAAATCATTCCCAATGGTATAGCCGCAGAAGGTGCGACAGAGCTGGATGACAAAGGCTTCCCGCAACTCAACAAAGGTTCCGGTGCCTGGATAGATTTTGGTAATGCCAGAAATGTTGAAGCACGGATTGGTATTTCTTATGTCAGCGTAGCAAATGCCACAGAAAATCTGAATGCAGAAATATCTGCAGAAAAATCTCTGGAGACGGTTGTAAAAGAAACCCGCCAGGCCTGGAATCAGCAATTGGCTAAAATTGATGTGACTGGTGGAGACAAAGACCAGCGCACGATTTTCTATACTGCCTTGTATCACTCCTTGCTGCACCCTAATCTTTTTAGTGACATCAATGGTGAGTATGCAGGTTTTGATCAAAAGACACATAAGGTAAAGGCTCCCCAATTGGCGCAATATGCCAATTTTTCAGGCTGGGATATCTACCGCTCACAAGTGCAATTGATCGCCCTGATCGAACCAAAAATCGCCAGTGATATAGCACAGTCTTTATTGAACCAGGCCCAGCAAAACAATGGTGTGTGGGACCGCTGGACGCATAATAATGGTGCCACTGGCGTCATGAACGGTGATCCTGCTACTGCGTCGGTTGCCAGCATGTACGCATTTGGTGCACGTGATTTTGATGTGGCTACGGCTTTTACCTCGCTCGCTAAAGCGGCGCGCACCCCGACCAAACTGGATTTGTCCAGGGATGGCTGTCCTGTCATGTGTGTAGGGCAAAGACCGGGATTGGATCAATGGATCAAATATGGCTATATGCCACAATCAGCGCCAGGCTGGGGCATGGTATCTGATGCACTGGAATATGCAAGTGCCGACTTTGCGCTGGCCTCATTCGCTGGAAAATTGGGCGATCAGGCTGCGAAGAAAGAATTTCTGGCCCGGGCGCAAAACTGGAAAAATCACTTCAATCCCGCCACTGGTTATCTGCAGGAACGCAAACAGGATGGCCAGTTCGTCGCCGCGTTTGACCCGGCCTCAGACGAGGGCATGGTAGAGGGAAGTGGTGCTCAGTATCTTTGGATGGTGCCATTCAATGCTGATGGCTTGATCAAGACCCTGGGCGGCGTTGAAAAATCCACGCAGCGGCTGGATAAATTTTTCAAAAGTGATTTTGGCGCATGGACACTGACTGTCTCTGGTGCACATCATTCGGAAATGGATAATGAACCCTCGATTGGCGCAGCCTGGCTATATTCTTATGCCGCACAACCCTGGAAAACCCAGGAAGTAGTACGCGAAGTGTTAGGGCAGCTTTGGCACAATCGCCCGGATGGCATACCTGGCAACGATGACCTGGGTCAGATGTCTGCATGGTATGTATGGGCAGCGATGGGCTTGTATCCACAATACCCAGGCCGGGCAGAATTACTGATTGCCAGCCCAACTTTCAAGAAAATCGTGGTTCAACGAAAACAAGGACCATTGACCATCAATACAGATCAGACTGGCACGCAATTTAAATACGTGCAAAGCCTGACCTTGAATGGCAAATCATTGACGAAATCCTGGCTCAATGAAAGTGCTTTGGACGGTAAGCTGAACCTGGATTTTAAACTTGGCAGGGAAGCCAATAAAAAATGGGCGATAAAACCAGGTGAGTTACCGCCATCATTTGAATAAATTTAATTCAGGCAGTTGTTGTATTCGTCGCTTTAAAAGAATCCACTGAAAAGGTACATATGATGTTTCGTATTTGCGGGCTAATTTTCCTGGGCGCGGTCATCGCCAACAGTGTTGATGCTGCGCCAGCCAGTAGTTCACGTCCGGTTGATGCCGTCAATGTATTCATAGGCACCGGCGGTGATGGTCATACATTCCCTGGCGCGACACGTCCTTTTGGCATGGTGCAATTAAGTCCCGATACGCAGGTACGACATTTCCGCCAGAGTTATCCCTGGGCGGCTGGCTATCGTTATGAAGATGATTCCATACTTGGCTTCTCGCATACACATTTTTCAGGTACTGGCCATTCTGATCTGGGTGACGTATTGTTGATGCCCTATAGCGGCGACACCAAACTGGAGCCAGGCTATCCAGAACGCCCTTTCAGCGGTTATCGTTCACGTTTTAGCCACAAGGAAGAGCGTGCCGAGCCTGGCTATTATGCAGTCAAGTTGCTGGATCATGAGATTGATGTCGAATTGACGGCGAGTGATAGGGTAGGCATGCACCGCTATCGTTTTGCCAAAGGTGAGGCGGCCAAGTTAATCGTCGATTTGCGTAGCAGTATTTACGATTACAAAACAAAAAACCTTTGGTCCAGCATTCGCGTACGCAAGGACGGTATTATCACCGGTATGCGTGAAACCCGTGGCTGGGCGGCAGGTCGCCAGGTTTATTTTGCCATGCAATTTTCACGGCCATTATTGACGCGTGAAATCCATAACCGTGAAGATGCAGTCGAATACCGAGGCTTTGCCGGGCCGGGCAGCGGCCCGCAGGATAAAGCCAAAGTCGAAGGCAAGGCGCTGGTTGCCGCGCTGGATTTTGGTGTTCCCGACGACCAGACTCTGATGGTCAAAGTGGCGATTTCAGCTGTCAGTGAAGATGGCGCCATTGCAAACCTGGCTGAAATTCAGGATTGGGACTTTACAGCGCAGCGCGCCAAATCGAAGCAGGCCTGGGACGATGCCCTGTCAGCAGTCAGCATAGAGGCAAAACCCGAGATGCGCACCAAGGCTTACACCGCCTTGTACCACAGCATGATGGGGCCCAGCCTGTTTATGGATGTGGATGGCCGCTACCGTGGGCCGGATAATCAGGTGCATCAGGCCGATGGCTTCCGTTTTCATTCCACCTTTTCTTTATGGGACACTTACCGTGCTCTCCATCCTTTATTGACCTTGATACAGCCGGCCCAGCGCAATGCTGATTTTGTGCGCTCGCTACTAGCATCCCAGCAATATAGCCCAGACGGGATACTGCCGGTATGGCAATTTCATGGTTTGGAAACCTGGTGCATGATAGGTTATCACGCGGTACCCGTGATAGCTGATGCCTACATGAAGGGTATTCCTGGCTTTGATGCAGATAGCGCATTGAATGCAATGATGGCCAGCGCCGAATATGGCCCCTACGGCGGTTTGAAGCATTACATGAAACTGGGTTATGTGCCAACCGATCTGGAACCAGAAGCCGCATCCAAAACCGTAGAATATGCTTTTGATGACTGGACAATCGCGCGTATGGCCGAGAAGATGGGCAAGGCTGATATCGCGAAAAAATATTATGCCCGTGCCCAGAATTTCCGTAATGTGTTTGATACCAAAACTGGCTTCATCCGTGCGCGTAAATCGAATGGTGAATTCCGTGTCCCTTTTGACCCGACCGTATCCAATTTTGGCAGTGATTATACCGAAGGTAGTGCATGGCAATATTCTTGGTATATGCCGCATGATAATGCCGGCCTGATCAGCATGCTGGGAGGTGATGCCGCTGCCATCTCGAAAATCGATCAGGTATTCGATGCTAAAGTGGATCACAAAGTCTATGCGCACATGGAAGATATTTCTGGTCTGATCGGACATTACGCTCATGGTAATGAACCTTCACATCATGTCGCTTATTTATATAATTATTTCGGCGCCCCATGGGAAACGCAGCAACGCTTGCAGCAAATCATGAAGAGCCAGTACCAGGCCAAACCTGATGGTCTGTCGGGTAATGATGATCTTGGTCAGATGTCTGCCTGGTTTGTTTTCACGAGTCTAGGCTTTTACCCGGTTGCTCCCGGTAGTAATGAATACATACTTGGTCGCCCGTTTCTGGATAAAACGACACTGCAATTACCGAATGGCAAACAGTTCACCATACGCGCCCAGAATCTGAGTGATGCCCACCCCTATGTGGCAAGTGTCAGTTTGAATGGGAAAGTGCTGGATCAAAACTATCTGCGTCATGAACAAATCATGGCAGGTGGCGAGCTGGTGTTTGTCATGCAGGCTGAGCCAAACAAGAAGTGGGGCAATCCCAAGGATGCGCGACCCTATACACAAACACCATATCAATGAGACCGATGATGAATAAATCAGCACACACGTATTGGGGACAATTCATACCACTGGTAACGGTATTCTTCTTCTGGGGCTTTGTTGCAGCCAGCAATGATATTTTAATCCCTGTGTTCAAGGCAGCGTTCCATCTGTCGCAAACACAAAGCCAGTTTGTATCGCTTGCTTTTTATGTTGCCTACACGGTTGGCTCCTTGCTGTACCTGCTGGTTTCTGCCGTACTTAAACAGGATTTGATACAGAAGATAGGTTACAAAAATGGATTGGCGCTAGGGCTTTGCATATCTGCGCTGGGTACTTTGTTATTTTATCCGGCAGCTAATTCAAGCTCGTTTACATTGATGTTGTCGGGCTTGTTTATCGTGGGCCTGGGTTTTTCATTGCAGCAAACGGCGGCTAATCCACTGGCGATTGCCTTGGGTTCGCGCGAAACCGGCTCACAACGACTGACACTTGCTGGTGGGATTAATAATTTTGGTACCACCATAGGCCCGTTGATAGTGAGCTTTGCCATATTTGGTACACCATCTTCAAACAATACGGTCGCCAGTATAGAAAGCGTCAAAATACCTTACCTGGTTTTGGGGCTGGTATTTTTCCTGGTTGCTGTTTTCCTCAAATTTTCATCCCTGCCTGACAGCCCGGCACTGGAAGAAGAAGCGCAAGACAGCCATACACATGGCCCTAGCTCTGCATTACAGTTCCCACAATTGGTCTTGGGCATGCTTGCGATTTTTGTCTATGTGGGAGTCGAGGTATCCACTGCCAGTAATTTACCTGCCTATATGGAACTGACTCAGGGCTACCTGACCAAGGATATCGCACCATTCATTTCGCTGTATTGGGGGAGTTTGATGATAGGCCGCTGGACGGGTGCGGTCGAAGCTTTCCAGTTGAGTGACGGTGCAGCAAAGCTGGCGAAATTTCTTGCCCCGTATCTGGCCTTCAGCGTGTTTCTTGCTGTGAACGCGATAGCGCAACATGAGTTAAGCCGTTTTTATGTATATGGTGCTGTTGTCCTGGTGTTGATTTTTGCTGACCTTGCCAGCAAGGGAAATCCTGCAAACATGCTGGGCATTTTCTCTGCACTGGGTATTTCTGCTTTGATACTTGGTATGTGCACCAGCGGCATGGTAAGCATTTATGCATTCACCAGCATAGGTTTGTTTTGTAGCACTTTGTGGCCTTGCATTTTCTCTTTGGCTATCAGCGGTCTCGGCAAGCATACGGGGCAGGGTAGCAATTTCCTGATCATGATGATCATGGGCGGCGGTGTTGTGAGCTGGCTGCAAGGCTTTGTTGCCGATAAAGTCGGTATACAAATGAGCTACATCGTCGGCGTAGGCTGTTTTTCTTATCTGGCTTTTTATTCCTGGAAGGTAAAAACCATCTTGGCCAGACAGGGAATAGATTTACAAAGAAAAGCAACTACCGCGCATTAATTACCCCAGCAACTCCAGATCATGACAATGACTTTTCCAGACTTTCGTGCTGCCAGTACTCTGACTGAGCACATAGCACACACCATGCTTTTTTATCATCCACGCTGTATTGATATCAGCGGTGGCTTCTATCATTATTTTAAAGATGACGGCCAGGTTTATGATGCGACCTCGCGTCATTTGGTCAGCAGTACGCGTTTCATCTTTGATTATGCAATGGCCTACCGGCAGTTTTCTGATCCACGTTATTTGCACATGGTGCAACACGGTGTCACATTCTTGCGCGAAGTGCACCGTGATGCCGTCAATGGCGGCTATGCCTGGCAACTGAACTGGGACAATGGCAAGAAACATATCATTGACGATAATAATCATTGCTATGGCCTGGCTTTTGTTTTGCTCGCCTATTCCCATGCAGTAATGGCAGGTATGGATGAGGCACGTGCTTATATCGATGAAACCGTGGCTCTCATGGAAGAAAAGTTCTGGCTACCAGAATTTGAACTCTATGCAGACCAGGCCAGTGCGGACTGGACGCACCTCGACACTTATCGAGGTCAGAATGCCAATATGCATAGCTGTGAAGCGATGCTGGCAGCCTATCAGGCAACTGGTGAAGTCAAGCATCTGCACCGTGCGGAAGTGATAGCCAAATCCATCACCCAGCAACAAGCCTCTCAAGCCGGCGGCATGATATGGGAACATTACGACAATGCCTGGCAGATAGACTGGGAATACAATCTTGAGGACAAGGCAAATCTATTCCGTCCCTGGGGGTTTCAACCAGGACATTTTACTGAATGGTCTAAACTTTTAGTACTGCTGGATGCAGAGGCTGCAAATTTGCAAGGCGATTCGACATGGATTTTACCAACGGCCGAGCGCCTGTTTGATATAGCACTGGATCTCGCCTGGGATCAAAAGCATGGTGGCATTTGCTATGGCTTTGCCCCGGATCACAGCATTTGCGATGGTGATAAATACTTTTGGGTGCAGGCTGAGTCAATCGCTGCTGCAGCTTGCCTGGCACAACGCACGGGTAAGCAAAAATACTGGGACTGGTACGACAAAATCTGGCAATACAGCTGGACGCATTTTGTTGATCATCAATACGGCGCCTGGTATCGCATCCTGGATAACAGTAACCATAAAATCAGCGATGAAAAAAGCCCAGCCGGAAAGACTGATTACCATACCATGGGCGCATGTTATGAAGTGTTGAATGTATTGAAACTGGGCAAACATCATGACTGACTTTCCTCAATTTGTCTGTGCTGGTGAAGCCTTGACCGACATGCTGCGCACTGGCCAAGATGACTGGAAAAGCATGGTCGGCGGCTCCACCTGGAATGTCGCCCGTAACCTGGCAAAACTAGGCTTGCGCACAGGTTTTGCCGGTGCTATCAGTGAAGATGTGTTTGGCGACGCATTGTATGCAGCCAATGAGCAGGCTGGCCTGGATATGCGTTTGCTACAACGTTTTCAAAAATCACCCTTGCTCGCGATTGTTGCTGAGACCGCGCCACCAAAGTACTTCTTCATTGGCGAAGACAGTGCGGATCTGTATTTTGCACCTGCGGCTTTACCAGATGGATGGAACAGCGATTTGCAATGGGTACATTTTGGTGGCATCAGCTTGGCGCGCGAGCCATTGGCAACAACATTGATTTCATTGGCAAGGCAATGCAAAAAGGATGGGGTAAAGATCAGTTATGACCCCAATTTCCGTAATCTTATGGACGACAGATATGACGCTACTTTGCGCACAATGACGCAATTGGCTGACGTAATAAAAATATCTGACGATGATTTACGTGGGCTTTTTCGCCAGGAAAACGCCGACATGGCCTTGGCACAATTACGTGAATTCAATCCCGAAGCGGTTTATCTGTATACCAGAGGTGCAGCAGGTGCCTCTTTGCATCTGGGTGATCAAACCTGGCAAGCATTGCCCCCCCAGATCAATGTCATCGACACGATAGGGGCTGGTGATGCCAGTATCGCGGGCTTGCTTTATAGCTTGCACAAGACACCAGAAAAAAACTGGCAAGAACACCTGGATTTCTCTGTCGCCAGTGGTGCAGCAGCATGTTTGGCGGCTGGTGCGCAAGCGCCTGAACTTGCGCAAGTGTCAGCCCTGTACGAACAAATCAAGAAAAATTAACCCGGAGAATTTTCTATGTTGAAGACCTTACGCATCAGTTGTGCCTTACTCTTTTTTACGCTTGGCAGTACCTTAGCCCATGCAGAAAACAGCATGACTGAAGCGCAATCGCAGCTCATGGCCAACAAGGTAAAACGCGAAACCCAACATGCCTGGCAAGCATATAAGCAATTTGCCTGGGGTCATGACGCAGTAAAACCATTGAGCCGCACGCCACATGACTGGTATGGCACTTCACTGTTAATGACACCGGTGGATGCCTTGGATACTTTCCTGATCATGGGCTTGAAAAAAGAAGCAAAAGAAGCGCAAGACCTGATCGTCTCCAAGCTCAATTTTGACCAGGATATCTATGTCCAGAATTTTGAAATCACGATTCGCCTGCTGGGTGGCCTGCTATCCGCTTACCAAATAACAAAAGACCAGCGTCTGCTGAATCTTGCTGAAGATCTGGGACAACGATTATTACCAGTATTTGAAACGCCCACCGGCTTGCCCTATACCCATGTGAATCTCAAGACCGGGCAAGTACGTGGCAATGTCAGCAACCCGGCGGAGACAGGTACGCTGCTGTTGGAATTTGGCATGCTGAGTAAACTCAGCAACAAGCCCATCTATTTCCAAAAAGCGAAAAAGGCATTGGTGGCAACCTATGAGCGCCGCTCGTCCATCGGCCTGGTTGGAGCGCGCATTAATGTAGAAACAGGGGAGTGGGCCGACCAGAACTCTCACATCGGTGGTGGTATCGACTCTTACTACGAATACATCTATAAATGCTGGCGCTTGTTTGGCGATACAGATTGCAAGGCCATGTGGGATACTAGTATAGACAGCGTTAATCGTTATCTCGGCGATGAGGTCGATAGTGGATTTTGGTACGGGCGTGCAAACATGCAAAGTGGGGCACGCACGGCAAGCCGCTACGGCGCGCTTGATGCGTTCATGCCAGCGCTGCTGGTATTGAGTGGCGATGTGGAACGCGCTAAGCGATTACAGGATTCTGGTTTGAAGATGTGGCGAATACATGGTATTGAACCAGAGTCGCTTGACTATAAGACTATGACCGTCACTTCTGGCAGTTATCATTTGCGGCCAGAAATTATTGAGTCAGCTTATTACCTGTATCGCACTACTGGTGAGGCAAAATACCGCCTCATGGGTAAGGAGTTTTTTGAAGACTTCGTGAAATATTGCCGCAGCGAGTCTGGTTATGCTGCCTTGAAAGATGTGCGCAGCAAAGAAAAGGACGATTCCATGGAAAGTTTCTTGTTTGCCGAAACCTTCAAATATTATTACCTTTTGTTTGCGCCAAAATCTGCCCTGGATTTCGATAAAGTTACTTTTAATACTGAGGCGCACCCGTTACAGATAAAGTAAATTTTTCTGTGAATTTAAATTTGTAAAAGTATAAAAGGCTTGATGACTGCATTCTTGCTCTCGTTTTCACCAAGTTATGACGTCACATCAATTTTATACTTTTCAATTAATGGTCAGCATAAGGTTTATTAGGACTTACGCAAAACCGCCCCAAGTTTGCAGTCTACCGAACTTCCCAATTCGTCATACCCGCGCAGGCGGGTATCCATGCCTGATCGGCCCCATCGGTCTACGGTTGAACAACGATGGATTCCCGCTAAAAGCATGCGGGAATGACGGTTTGGGGTTCGCTGTATTTATTGTGCTCATTGAGATCTGTGCATGGCCGAAGCAAAAATCGTCGAGGCCAATTTTGCGTAAGTCCTATTTATATCCAGAACCAAAGTATGGAACGTAAAAACGCACATTAAAGTATAAAAATATAAACATGCCTCTTGCAAACATGAATGAGAATCATTATTATTTGTTTGTTGCATTTGTTTATGCCATTCTGGTCGCGCATAGCCAATTGCACTCCCTACAGGCATGTTTGAATGGTAAAAATGGAAAAGAAAATTAGACTCAACTCGATGAATTCGGGAGAAATACCGGGTCTGGCCGAACAGTTGCAGCGCGCAGGATTGCGCCCGACTGTTGGCCGCGTAGGAATGCTGGCGGCAATTATTCAAATCGGCGAAGGCTACCATTATCCAGAAGATATTTTGAGAGAACTGTTAAGGCAGGGCAGGCTAGGCAGTATCACAACGATTTATCGAGTTCTTGCCGATTTGACGTCGATCAATTTTTTGCAGCGCTCTTTTGATGTAGAAGGTAAGGCCAAATACCGATTAGCTAATGCAAGCATCGCTGCCGAAGAAATATGCCTGGTCTGTGAACAATCAGGGCGCAGTATCACTGTCCATGAAAGTGAACTCCGGGGGAAATTAGATCAGCTGGTGCGTCAGCATGGTATGGAAACATCATCATCACCTTTATTAATACGAGTCAATGCAGCAACAAAACTGGAAAGTGCCGGGCATAAGTAGCGGCAATCCAGAATAACATCTACATTTGCTATATCTGTTCTGCCAGAGATGCCGGCAATGTGGGGCTAGTAAATTTCAAGGCTTCAGGCGTAATATCCTGTCTCAATTTCTGTAAATCAGGGATATTCCTGTATCTGAAAACAGGGTAGCCAGCGGCTATCAAGAAAGATTCTCGTACCGCATCTTCCTTTTCCCGTCCATTGTGACTGGAGTCATCATATTCGACGATGGCAATTGCCCCAAATGCCCTGGTGCAGATGACGAAATCTGCATATTTTCTGCAGTATCTATTCCTGACCGCCAGATCATTCGTCTCGAGCAAAGCACTGAACGATACCTGCGCCAACACCACATGCTCAGGGAAGGCTTTTACGAGTTGCCCATACATAGGCTGCTCCCGCATGGAGAGCACCGGCCTTTTTCTTGTTGATATTCCGACAGCGCGCAATGACGCAAAAACTTCTGAAGTTCTGTACTTGTCTGGATTTTTTCTTTGCTTAAGTATTTGCCAGTAAGTAACGGCCATCGCCATAAACAGCAGTCCGATGATCAGGATCATCACCGCGTTGAAAAGTGACAAGGGTAGTGCTTCCAGGATTTGTTTGCTGGCGACCGACATAAAAAAATTAAATATTTAGCAATATTTAATTATAAACAATTAACTTGTAGTAATGCGTGATTTTGGACTTGATGCGTTGCCTTGTAGTGACAAGCTTGATTCAATTCTATGCTGCGAGAATGGATCAACTGCATCTACATAGCGCATCGCACTTTGTACGCTTTTCCAGCCCACGTACTCCATCAGCGTTTTTAAATCCCAGCCATTGCTGCTTGCCCAATTCGCAAATCCACGCCTGAGTGAGTGTGCCGAGTAATCATCTGCATTAATTACACCTGCATCTTCGAAGATGGTGCGTAGCAGAGGGATCAGGCTATCCATATGCAAGCCATCATCTCCAATACGCCCCCAGCGATTGATAGACCTGAATACGGGCCCTGATGTGAGCCCCGCTAATTCTTTCCAGGCCGCATAAGCGGCAACAGGGCAGAGCTGCTTTAGAGCAGGTGCTTTAAAAGTGCTCCCCTTATTTTGGCGATCACTTTTTGTATGCGGCAAGAACAAACTCATGCCTTGGCCAGGAACGATTTCTATGTATTCAATCTGCAGTCGCGTCAGTTCATCGCCACGAAACCCTCTCCAAAACCCAAGCAGCAATAAAGCACGGTTTCTGGTGTGCCTTAATTCTGCGGCAAGGTCGCCAGATGCGTTTGCAGCGGCAATTGCATTCTCCAGCCAACGGTCAACTGGAGCAAGCTGCTCAAGCTGGAACGGCTTGGCTTGTTTTTCCTGGGCAGGATGCTCTCGTTGTATGCCGCGAAGTATTTTTTTGATGAGAGGTGCTTTGGTTGGATCAGCAAAGCCCTGGTCTATATGCCACTGCGCTAATGCGGCAAGCCGCTGACGTAGCGTATTCATTGCCAGTGATTCTGCATGATCAACCAGGTATTGAGCAATATTTTCGCTAGTCGCGGGCAAAAAGCCTCCCCATTCGATTTCGTAATGTCTGATCGCTGCCTGATATGCGGCGCGGGTGTTATCACGCGAGCCGGCGTGTAAATAGTGATCGATTTTACTCATAAGCCTGCCAATGCCGTTTTCTCCATAGTCCGTCCAAATTGGATGTGCAGTGGTTATGGGGTAATTTTAACGGATTTCAGCTTAACACAGGATAATATTAATTTATCCTGTGCTAATTAAATAGCTTTTATCTATAATTTAAAGTAATATTTTAGTATGTAATTACATGGTACGTAATACATTATGATATTTCATGGGAAAAGTCGTGGCGAGAACTGGGTTATACAAGTCAGAAGTCGAAAAAGCGCGCAACACCTTGATAGCGCAGGGGCGCCATCCGTCAGTCGATGCGGTAAGAATTGTCCTTGGCAACACCGGCTCCAAGACCACAATTCACAAATACCTCAAAGAGTTGGAAGAGGAGGGCGGCGGCAATTCAGGCAGCAAAGCCCCCATTAGTGAAGCCCTGCAAAACCTGGTGGCACAGTTAGCCACTCAACTGGAATCTGAAGCAGATAATCGCATTGCGGAAATGGCAGCTCAATGCACTGAAAAGGATCGTCTGCATGCAGTAGAAATTGCCGAGCTCAAAGCCAGCAATGCGCAGACAAAAGAAAAACTCGACCTGACAATTGCCGCCATCAAGCAAGAAATAGCGTCGCACGAACAAACCAGGGAAGCCCTGCAAACCGAGTCCATAGCCCACCATACCCTGGCCCAGCAAGTCATTGATCTGCGGGAGCGTCTAGCTGAAAATGAGGTTCACCGGCAGTCGCTGGAAGAAAAACATCAACATGCCCGCGATGCGCTTGAACACTACCGCATGTCCGTGAAAGAGCAACGTGATCAGGATATCCGGCGCCATGAGCAACAAGTACAACAACTACAGGCAGAGCAACGCCAGTTGCAACAAGGATTGATCAATAAACAAAATGAAATAACGCGACTCAACCAGGACGGTGCCCGCTGGGTGGCAGAAATAGCGCAAGCACAAAAATCCATCTATGAAGAGCAAACCAATTACCGCAAACTCAATAGCCAGGTAGAAGCATTGCGCGTAATCGAACAACGCGCCAAATTGCTGGAGCCACAACTGAATGAGAAGGACGTTTTAATCGTTGAATTGAAAGCCCAACTGGCAGACTTTTCTTCCAGAAATATCGAGCTTCAGCAACACCTGCGCCAAATAGAATTGGACTTGAATGCCGCGAAAGCCAAGATCGAGGCGCAGGAGACGATGATGGTGGAATTAAAAAACTTGCTGCGCGAAAGAATGAAGCCTGAAGACACAGAGCCTCATGCGGGCAAGTAAAGGCAGTGCAGTCTTGGAACCTTGCCTATGCAAGGAAATTTTTTAGCCCGACTGAGGGCAGGGTGGTAGTTACCAAAGCAGGTGCCGGGAGGTTCTGCTGATTCTCTCATTGACCAGAGCTACTGCTCAGTAGTAGTGCAAAGTAAGCGCAACGTTGCAGAAACTCTTGTTCGGGTTGGCTCTGGCAATACAGGCCATTTCAGCGCCGGCCAAGATGTGCCGGTTCTCGGTGCTGCGTCCTATCCAATGCCAGGAGGCGCACCAGTTCAAGACATCCAATATAAGCCGTCCGGCATGATCTTTGATCTCCGGCCAGTTGTGCGGGATGATGTGATTGACCTGGGCGTGACCCAGCAGATCAGCGATTTTGTGAAAACCACAACTGGTGTAAATAACTCTCCGACACTGAGCAAAAGGGAAGTTGAAACCACGCTTAGTTTGCAGGATGGTGACGTAGTTGTATTAGGTGGGCTAAGCCAGGACAAGCAGACCGGATCACATTCCGGTCTTTCGTTTCTGCCTGCCTTGCTACATTCGAAAGGCTCCGAAAATGCCAAATCTGAAATCTTGCTGGTGCTCCAGCTTCAGAAAATTTTTACGTTTCGGTGACTTTTGCAATCTTCGTGATGTTGTATCCGTAGGATTGCAGAGTGAATAAAGTGGGATTTTCTTGGCCTCGTGGCATATCCGGTAATAGGTATGTCTCACCTAAGAGCTTTGTCCGTATTTTTAAAGCAGCGTCGTTTGGTGTTGGCTCTCCTGTATTTTCTATACGAATGGTGTCGCTTTCCCCTTCGCGATTCGTGTATGTAATGTCCCAGAATTGAGTAGTCATACTGTCCTTTGTTGAAATTTTGATAATATTCGTATTGTAGCTTCTTTCTGGTGTCAGCTGCTTAATTAGTGTTTATCAGAGCGGGCTGCCGTTGAATACAATTACTTCTTTGCATATGTATTCTATAAGTTCAATGTCGTATTTTAGGTATTTCGCATCATTTGATAAGTGGTGGAATACCTCTACATTGTTTTCAGTGCCTTTTGTATGCACTATTCTGCAACGAATATTGTAAATTCTTTCCGAAATTGTTTTGGTTAATTCACTACTTTTGTCCACAGTGAAAGTGTTAGTAGATATTTTTCTTGCTTCCTTTGAGTTGAAAAATTCTTTTCTCTCGGTATTTTGTGACAGCCATTTCTTTAGTTCATCTTCGTTGACGCAATTAGAAAGAGTAGACATTAGCTGACTTAATTCGTTGCCGAATGTGTTGCTGGACTTACTAAATTTAATCACGTTCAGTACTTTCGACAATTCTTTGTCGTCGTCCACATTGAACGCTGGACTTTTCAAAAGACCCCTTATTTTACTTTGGGCTTCTTTCTCAGCATATATTGTGAAATAAAATTCAATGGCTTGATAGAATGAAAAATACCTTTGTAAAGGCATACCTTTAAGATTGTCTGCCAGCCAAAACATGGATAGTGGCTCAGCATGATATTGATACCTTGGGGCATTTAATTTTACTTTTTCATCATCAAATGAAATCGAACGTCCTGTGCCAGTTTGTTCTGGGTGTAGTTGTATTGGGATATCGGTTAAAACATTCACATTAAAGCAAATGGTTGAAAATATGCTTTTGACCAATTTGATAGCCTCCGCATGTGACTTAATCGCTACATTGTTGATTCTAATTGTGGTGTACGCGAGAACGTTTCTATAATCTGCATGCGACGGATATTCGTTCCTTGCGTTGTGAATTAGTTCAAATGCGCTTGTCGGTTGACCAATTGTGATCTTTGAATCCTGTATTGGCGATGGTACGTTTAGGAAAGCATTGTCTTGATTAGTACGATCCCAACACTCCTCAGAAATTTTTCGCTTTAGAAACATCATAGTAAGCGTTCCGTGATTGCCATCTATAATACACTCAACAGTTTTATGTTTTTCTGACCATATCCCTGCATAGCCTTTAATAAGACGGTATTCAAAAAAATCTGGAACTTCGTCGAATTGATCTAAATTTCGTCCTTCTAACGCATATATCAAAGTTCGCTCTTCGGCCTTTTGCATTGAAATAGCAAGTCGTCGGCCGCTCGACGTGTCCAATAGAATCTCTTCGCATGGAATTTTGTTATCAGTGCATATTTGCTTAAGTGTGTCGATGCTCATAGTTTCCTTTTTATGCTTCATGGCTATTGATCAGCTAGAACTTAATAGCTTATTTACCTGCAACGAATTAGCGTAACAGTTTTTCAATTATTAATGATATAAGCGGCCGCGCAAAGCGGGGCAAAATATCCAGCCCGATCAACACTAATGAAAAGCCCGTTACTGTTTCGGAGACGTGGGCGTAGAGGCAGCAGCCTGTCGACTACCTGGATTTTTAGCGGGCACGCCGTAAAGTGATGCAGGGGGCATTGATCACCAGCAAGCGCTCCCATAATGCAAGCCAGCCAGCTGTTCATTTTCTTGCATCATCTGGATTACTAGGCGTGTTGTCGGCTTGCAATGTAAAAAAGGCAATGATTGTGCGTATTGTGGAGGCCATGTTTTCTAGTTTTTGACTGACCATTTCCGCATTCTATTTAACATAATATAAATACCTGTACAATGCGCGCTAAAATATAGCGTATTACTGCGAACGTCGCTTAAAAAATCCTAAGCGAGAGTCCTTTTAGCGGGCAGTAATAGCGTGAGAAAACCCTTGTAAATCTCATTCCACAAATTCACGTCAGCAGGGGAGGTAGCGCGCTGACGGTGCATATCCAAGACCACAATCCCAGAATGAAAACCGATGATTGCAGCGACGGCTTGCGCCAATTCGTCGGACAGATGGCATTTTCCGGCCATGAGTTTGCTCATGTAAGAGCGGGTGACACCCAGGCGCTGGGCCAGTGCGTAATCAGATGTGATACCAAGCTTTTCTTTGGCTAGGTTTAGGTATTCGATAGTGTTCATTTTCCCCTCCTAGGGATACGTGCGCCTAGTCCTAGGCATAGCGGCATGATAGTTGACGTATCGTAAACGTGCAACGTTTTTACAACGGCAACGTTTCATAAGTGTTGACGTTTCATATCTGTTGACATACATTGCGGTCTGGGGCGGGAATCAATCCACCCTCCTAGGTACGCAAAGACTGCCCGCCCCCCATTAGGCGACCTAAGAGGAAAAAATCCTAGGACGGGTATATGAAAAAAATTGCATCACTTCTTGAAAATAGCATCGTAACCCTGACGACTGGGGCCATATTTCTCAATCTCGTCAGTGAGTCCGATCTTCTCCAGCTCTATCGTGACCTCCAAAAACACGTCAAGGCCGCTTACGCCAATGGCGCGGTAGATGTGGCCGTGTTCGTTGCGTACACCGATTTGCATGCGTTCAAACCTGACGGCTTTTTCAGTTACTACTTCCAAGACAAGGTTTGCGGTGATTTGCCCGTCGAAGTCAGGTATATCGTGGCCTGCGAAAACAACAGTTTGCATTCTATTTCTCCTGGTGAAATGCACTACTTGATGAAATTTGCAGGGAAGAGTGTACCAGCTCAGAGCAATTTCAATATAGCCGCATAGGGGATGATCATGCGACAAATTGACATGGAAATGAATTCAGAAAAGGCGATTGTCATCATCACTACGTTGATGATGGCGCGTATGCAGTTGGGCGTAAAGCATTTCGATGTACCGACAATTGAAGGACTGATAGGGGATTTTCACAATGTTCTTGCTGTATGCAAGGAAGAGGAAGAAAACCAGCGTGTTGCTGATGCTTACGACGCTTTGAAAAAGGGCTGATCATGGCTGCCTATCATGTTGTCATCTATAGCGGCGCGTTTGTCGTGTATTCCGTGGGTGTTGAAGCTGCAAATCCAGTGGCCGCGCAAATGCGGGCAGTGGCAAGGCTTCAGCTTGACGCTGATTGCGAATTTGTGATGGATAACGCTACAGCCTTCACAGTTAATCCTGTTCATGACAAGGTGCATCTGTGAAAACCACAGCCGACGAACAGGACGCAATTTCCCACGCAAATGCAAATGCCGCTATCGACACGGCACTGGCCCTGCTTAAAACTGACCGTGAAGCGGTACGCGCTGCCCACTGGAACCGCCTTAGCATTGCCGTGCGCCGTATCGCGGTCATGTCGGCAAACCTGCCTAAAGAACGCGCTGACGATACCCTGAACAAGTTCACGGCATTGGAACGCGGAAAAATCAATGTGGCCATGCGTCGCCTCATGAATGAAATGGAAGTGATCAGCAAATGCATGCAAGGCGGTTCGTTGCCGGGTGTGTGTGAGGTGCATCACTGATGCAGCAAACCTACGTCAACGGGTTCCCGCGCCGGATGGGCATCATCCTGTCGCGGGATACCGACTGGCACCCAAAAAAATCACAAGTCATACACAGCGTCCAGGCTGAGCGCGACCGCTTGCCTATCGACGCCACAGAAGACCAGATGTACTGCGCGGCTGACATGGCCGTGAAAGAGGTCTATTCCTACATTGACATTCACAAGGTGAAAGAATATGTGCTTATTGCTATCGGGGTTCTCTGCCGACGCCATGGGATACCCGTACCTCTGGGGGCGACTGAGGAAGAGCGCCTTAAGCGTGCGCTTGATCGCAACTGGTGGGTACGATCAATACGCAAAGAGCATGCGCGACGGTTTGAGCACGTCGCTATCCAGCTTGGTTTCACTTCCTACAAAGCAGGCATATACCTGTCCAATGAATCCGCAGCACGCCAGCGCAAACGTAACGCAGACAATGCGGCGCTACTGGCAAAGGTTGAGCTGGAAAACGAAGAGGGCCATCGCTATACACTGGCCGAACTTTCCGAACTCGGTGTAAGCAATAAGGCCATACGCCGGGGTGAACTCATGACCCGGATACGCGGCTTTGAGGAAATCGCGCAAGACCTGAAGCACTCCGGCATGTTCTGGACGATCACTGCCCCTTCAAAGTATCACGCCATTCTGAGCAAGTCCGGCGACCTGAACCCGAAATACTGCGGCGCTACGCCTAGGCAGGCCCAGGCATACCTATGCAAGATATGGTCACGTATACGTAGCGCATTGCATAAGCGAGGGATACAGCCCTACGGCTTCCGCATCGCTGAGCCACATCATGACGGTTGCCCGCACTGGCACATGCTGCTGTTTGTGGCTCCAGAGCATGCGGCCATGATGGAAACCATCATCCGCAAGTACGCATTGAAAGAAGATGGTCAGGAGCAGGGCGCGAAAGAAAACCGCGTGAAGCTGGTCAATATCGATGCAGGCAAGGGTACTGCTGCGGGCTACATAGCCAAATACGTTGCAAAGAACATTGATGGCGCTCATGTGGGCGACCATAAAACAAGTGACGGCTGGACTGTCACGACTGACTTGCTAGGCAATGAAGAAATCACGCCAAGCCAGCGGGTTACCTACTGGAGTCAGTTACATGGAATACGACAGTTTCAGCAAATTGGTGGCGCTCCTGTTGGTGTGTGGCGTGAGTTGCGTCGTGTGGAATTTGATTCGATTTCTCGCGCTCCTGATTCATTACGGAGCGCTTGGCGATCAGTGCAGCGAGTGGGAGACGCGCTTGCGAATTTCGCAGACTTTTGGCGGGCTGGAAAGTCAAGATGTGGCAAGGGATTCGATATACGAATTGCGACAAGAGATATCGAGGTGCTGGGAAAGTATGCAACGTACATACATGGCAGGCCGTGCGGTGTGTATTGCGCTTCTAATCCTGCTGCTGTGTACGAGTCTCGGCGTTTTCAGTGGAAAAGAGTGGATGGTAAAGCGGGGCATGGTGTTGCTCTTGACCTTCCTTGGACTGGTGTAAATAACTGTAGCAGGGGTGGTGATGGGAGAGGGGTTCCCGGTGATGGCGCGGCATGGGTAACGGTCAAATATGACCCAAAAAATAAAAATTTTTCGTCCGAAGTGGACGAATTTATTAAAAAGTGGAAGGCCAGAGAATGATTGCTGCCCTGTTCGTCAGACCTGACTCAATTTACAAGACCATGCCAGCTACAGACTGTTACGACATGGAACGCGATGCCCGTAAATACGAAGGCACTGCGCCGGTTATCGCGCATCCACCATGCCGCGCATGGGGGCAACTGGCGCACATGGCAAAGCCACGCGATGACGAAAAGGACTTAGCCCTGTTCGCTGTCTGGAAAATAAGGGAAGTGGGCGGGGTGCTTGAACATCCGGCCAAGTCGAAACTGTGGGCGGCTGCAGGACTGCCACAGCCAGGTGAGAGGGATGCATGGGGCGGCTTTTCCATCATCGTCAACCAGCATTGGTGGGGGCATAGGGCAGAAAAGAAAACGATTTTGTACATAGTCGGGATGGAACCGGGTGAATTGCCTGAAATCCCGTTTGTGATGGGTGAGGCTCCCTGTGTGGTTGCCAGCTCTGGCCGGCGCAAGAATGGTACGCGGCAAAAGCGCCGACCAGAGATAACAAAACGGGAACGGGAGGCGACGCCGGAAGCCTTCGCCCATTGGCTTTATGAGATAGCGACCAAATGCAAGAGAAAACACTGATCAGTCAAGAGCTGGAACAGGATGCAATAAAAATTGTCAAGCAATATCGCATGATGATGCCTACCCCCATAAGGGGTTTTTTAATCAAGCTTTCCGGCCTACTCGGTTGGGATGCTCTCTTTCAGGAGTTGAAATAATGAGTCAAAAACAAGATGCACTGCTGATCGTTGCGGCGTTGTTCGCAAAGATCAGTGATAACTATGGCCGTATCAGCTATGACGACGCGGATTTCAGGGCGGCAAAGCAGCAAGTAGATGCGGCAGTAGATGCCCCGGATGCCGCTGTGCAGTTGCCCCCGGTGGAAGTCGAAAAACCGGTATACGTAATTGACCCGGTGGTGAATGAAAAACTGGATGCCATCGAAGAACATCTCGGCGTCATCCTGCATCTGTTGCCGGAACCGGCGCAAGCGTAAAAAGTTCGGGCTCTCTTTTCGCGTCCAGGCTCACAAGGCCAAAAACGCAACCACAAAGCCACGCCTTACCGGGCGTGGTGAATGAGGAACCAGTATGGCAAGCGATATCTTGGGGCGAACAAGTTGCCCCCTCAATTGTGGGCACGATGCTGCCCACGTCAAAATAAAGAACGACAAGGCCACAGGCCAGGCGTATCCATACGTCCATTGCCGTGGCTGCGGGTGCCAGCTCCACACAAAGAACGACGAACAGGCAAGGCATCTGCTCAAAATCACCAGGAAAGAAAAATTAGACCTGCCAGCGCCGGAAATCGCGCAGCCAGTCAACGAACAGCCAGCGCAGCCTGTATCCGTACCGGAACCCATAAAAACCGCTCAAAAGCCCGCATTTGGCTTATTGCCATTCTAGGGGCTGATCATGACCGAACAAGAAATTAATACCATGCTGGCGGCTGGCGAAAATATCGACGCTGGCGCGGCCATCGCCATGGAAGAGGCGCAGCAATTGCCAGGTGTTCTGCCTCCAGACCCTGACGCGGCAGCGATGGAATGGCTGATAGTCCCTGAAGGGCTGGCATGGGCGATTACGACGGCATTCCCTGAGACGGCGCAATACTACACGCCTGAAGCCAAGATGAATCTGGCGCGGGCTATCGTGCCGGTTGCGGATAAATACGGCTGGTCGGGTGTCTCCAGTCCCGAAGTAATGCTTGGCATGGCGGCTATCGGCTTTGCAATGCCTGCTGTGCTGGCCTACAAAGAACGCAAGGCAATGCGGGAGGCTGAGGCAAACAAGCCGATAGGGCAGGGCGCTGATGGCAACGGATAACGACGCAAAAATATGGGCTGTCATGGGGCAGTCCGGCACCGGTAAGGGATTGTGGATAAAGCGCGAACTCCGCAGGCTAAAACCTAAGCGAATAATCATCCTTGACCCTCAGGACGAATACGGCGAATTTGCCAGCCCGTTCACCAGCATGGCCGACATGACGCGCATGGTAGTCAAGGCTCCGGGCGGCGGCTTCCGTGTCCGCTACGTGTTCCCGAAAGACTGCCCTCAGGAGCATTTCGATAAGGTGTTTAGTCACGTCTGCCAGTTGGCATACATGGCGGGAAACTGCACGCTGTTGGTGGAAGAGTTGAGTAATTTCACCAAGCCGTCATGGGCTCCACCTATGTGGCGGCGCATGTGCAACAGCGGACGCCATGAGGGTGTGCATGTCATCGGTTGCAGCCAGTACCCGGCCCAGGTGGATAAGGCATTTTTATCCAATGCCACGCTGGTGCATTGTGGCTGGCTGGGTGAGGAACCGCACCGGAAAGCCATAGCGCAGCGCATGAACATATCGCCGGACGTCATCAATGATTTGCCTGACCTGCATTACATCGAGTGGGAGCGCAAGGGCAGAAGCCTAAAAAGTGGCGTCATAACCACGACCGGACGCATAAAAGAGAAGCCGTTTTCTGCCTAGGCGTAAGCGTATCCGTAGGCATCGCGCCATCACTGTTTTTCACGTCTAAAACTCGTTAACTTGGCTACATGAACAAGTTTTTACCGAGCCTACAAAAAGTCAGTCAGGACACGATTAGCTATGCAATCGGTCTTGTGATTGTCGCCATCATCGTGGCGTCAAGTCCCCGGCTAAAGGCTCTCATCAAGAATTACGACAACAGCCAAACGTGAGGAAAACAAATGGCAGCTTATCTGAAAAACGCGGCTTTTATTTTGCTGGTATTCGCCATCGCAAAGAAGCTCAACAACACAATGACAATCCCGGTTGTCAGTGACTTTTTGCCTAAATAAGGGGCTGACATGCCACACATAAAAGAAGCTCTCAAGACTGCCGCCATCGTGCTGGCCGTCATCTACGTGGGTAATCAAGTGTCGATTACTCGCAATCTCATTCAACGCGCTTTGACAGGAAACTAAGGCCATGTTTAACAAACCAATGCAACAAGTTGTAGGCGTGGCTGCTGGCTCCATCGCAACACTGCGCGTCCCGGCTGAAGCCTTCACGCTGGTAGGCCTCAAGCTGAATCTGAATTTCGTTAAATCCCTGATTGATCGCGTCCGCATCAAGGTCGGCTCCCGCGTGATCTGGGACTTGACCTATGCACAGATCAATGCAATCAACAACTACAAAAACGAGGCAGACAACACAAAAGTGCTGTACCTGAATTTTGTAGAACGTGATCAGGCAATTTTCCCGGTCAAGGAAGTGGGCGGTTTCGATCTGATGGCCTTGCTGCCATTGGGTGAGGTCTACTTTGAGTTTTACATCAATGCGGCTGCAGCCTCTCCGACAATCGACGCTATCGGCTACTTTGAAGGCGCGCAGGGTAATCCGGCTGTGCTGAAATTCCAGCCTTTCAGCTTCAGCACAAACGCGGCAGGCAAATTCACTTTGCCTCTGAACATGCGCGGCGCTGTGATGAAACGTATCTGGCTGTTTTACTCCGGTACGGCATGGACTGGCACGACTAACGGCAACGTCAACAGGCTGGAAATCAAGAAAAATGGTTTGGTCTTCTTTGACCAAACTGACTTGGGTAATCGCTTCGATCAGGCGAACTTCAAGAAAGTCCCGCAAGCCGGTCTGTACGTCGCTGATTTTATTATCGACAACAACCACGACGCGCATATCACCACAATGCGCCGTATCAGTAACGGCAACGCGGCAGGCGCTCTGATCTATGACACGTTTGAATTCAATGCGTACATAGCAGATGCAGGCGGCGCTCAAGTAACAGCTATCGCGGAAGTTCTCGACGCTGCTACTAACCTGTAATAGGGGGTAAGCATGTCTTATGAATCTAACGCGCTGTTCGGCGACAACGACGGCTACAGCGCAATTCCGGCGAACATGCTTAACGCGGGCGCTGATGGCGCTGTCGATTGGGGTTATGTCGTGTCGCAAGGCATCAAGGGCGCTGCCCAAAATGCCATAGGCGCGATGGTCAACGGTGCTTATGCAGATGGGCAGTTGCAGCAGAATCGCACTGTCCAGGTGACGGCAGATAAAAACACCATGAATCTGCTGATCATTGGCGGCATTCTGTTTGTTGTGCTGGCTGGGAGTAAAAAGTAATGGCGCTCCCTTTCACCATACCGAGCATTTCGGCGGGTGGGGGTGGGCCAAGCGATGCAAAAAGCTCGGCGGCTATCCCTGTCAGCATGAATATGCCGTGGATATCCATCCACAACGTGCAGAGTCATACGAAGGGTAGCAGTCAGAGCGCAGACGGAACCAGCAATCCAAGCAATGCCGGGGGCGCTGGTGACATGGGCGCACTCGCTGGCAGTGTTGGCGGCATCCCGATTTTGTACATTGCAATCGCTGCGGGCGCATGGTTGATGTTGCGCTGAGTAACCCGGATGAGGTGCGCGATATTCTCGCGCCTCTGAGGGGTAAAAAGCCAAACCCAGGCGCACGGCATGACGTTGACAAGCTCATGCAAAAAGGTACGTGCTGGAAGCTGGAAGAGGGCGGGCAAATTGTCGGTGCTTTCGTCGCTGAAGTCGAAGGGCAAACGCTCTGGATAACGGCGGCAGCGGGCAGGGCGTCATTCAACCTGTGCGACTTCTTGGCCGGACACATGGATAAGGTAAGCCGGGGGCATGTGACTGAAATCATGTTTCGCACTGCAAGACCGGGACTGGTAAAGCAGGCCAAAAAGCACGGCTACCAAGTTGCTGAATACTGGATGAAAAAGAAAATATGAGCCTCAAGCGAATAAAAAATAGGATGTATAGCGAAGAGTTGTTCGGCAACAAGCTATGCTCTATCGGCGGCAGCTCCAACAGCGACGCCAGCAACACGACTACCACAAGTAGCAACACAACAAATACTGACAACAGTATGACCATGGGCGACCATGGCACGGGTATAAACGGAAGTAATAACGTAGTCGATAACAGTGCTGTGAACAATACCAGCATGACCGACACGTCAGACCGTAGTACGAACATGTTTGACATGTCGAACAGGTCTACCAACATGACCGACTCGTCTGACCGTAGTACAAAATTTACGGACAATAGCAACCGGTCTACCAATTTCGCGGATAACCGCATCAGTACGCAAGACTCTCGCTCGACCAACAACAGCAACACGTCCATGACGGACTACAGTAACCGCTCTACGCAGGTAACTGACTTCGGGTTCTTGGGCAGGGCACTTGACTCTGTGACGGCTATGTCTTCCGGCGCTATATCGAACAATGGCGCGGTGGTCAATAAAGCATTTGACAACCTGAACCAGACCACGGCTGACAATATGAATGTCCTGAAAACCGCATTCGACTTTGCGGCCAGGTCCAGCGCCAACAGTTTGACCAGTGCAGCCGATGTGATGGGCTTCACCCAGCAAACCATCGATAAGGTAGGTAGCCAGGTGGCAGCAAGCAAGGCAGACCCGAATCAGAAACTTATCATCGCGGCAGTAGTTGCGGCGGGAGTGGTGGCTGTGATGGCTGTCTCTAAAGGGAAACTGCCAATATGAAAACCTATGACTTCGCGCTAAGCGCGGCGATGAATAAGTCGATGTTGCAAGTATCCGGGTTCGCGTTTTATTACGTGAACGGAACCAGCGCGGGCAATTCCACGATCACCATTAAACCAGAGCGCGGCGAAGATTTCGACCTGAAGCCCGGACAATGGATGCGCCTGCCTGTCAATGTCGGGACATGGTACATAGGCAGCAAGGACGGCACCAGCACAATCACAGGCCAGTTCATCATCGGTGACGGCGTCTTTGGTGACTCAAATATTTTCAGCACGACAGTGATTGCGCCTGGACAAAGCGTCGGTATCAACAACATACCGCACGTCATTGACCGGCCAGAGGCGATTACTGGCAGCTATGCCGACACATCGCCGCAGACAGCAAACACAAACCTGCAAATTGTGGCAGCGGCTGCCAACGTGAACGGCGTCATTGTGCACAACGCGCAATTGATCTGGACTGGCAGCGGCAGACAATCGTTTATAGCAAAAGCGACGGCACCGACAGCCATCTTTGACGGCACAGTGATTCTCTCGCAGGACACGGTAGGCGCTGCCGGCACTTATGGCGCGCGCGACGTGTATTTGCAGAATGCGATATTAGTCCCGGCAGGGCAGGCCATCTGGTACAGAACGGTCGGCGACCCTAGCGGGTTCTTTCGGATGCTTCACTACACGGTGCTGTAATGCGGCTGGTGCTTGGCGCGGCCATCTTCGGCGCGGCCTACATCATCCTCACAACACTGGAGCAGGCAGCGGAAGAGGTGGCGGCAGCCACAGGCGAAGACTACGGGCTGACCGATGTCATAGCCGACAAAATGGACGAAGTAACAGGGTACATAGGAACTCAGGAATTAAGCGACATGCAAGCAAGCGACCAGATCAAGCGGGACATAAAGGGCAGTGAAGGCCTGAAGCTGCAACCATACAAGTTGAATGATGGTGGCTGGACTGTCGGCTATGGTCACTGGTCGGCGACGCCATTGTCAGCGATTACCCAGGCGCAAGCGGAAGCCATGTTTGAAGACGACTTAGAAAACCGTGCCGTCAAATGGGTGCGACTCTATGTGACCGTGCCAGTCAATCAGGCTCAGTTTGATGCACTGGTGCATATCGCCTACAACATGAGCCCGCGCAGCTTCAAGAAGTTTGCTGATGCAGTCAACGCAGGGCAGGGCATCCGAGATATTGCGGCTGAGTCTATCGGCTGGGTAGCAACAGAATACAAAAACGGCATTCGCAACAGGCGAAACCGTGAAATCAACCTTTTTGAGAACGGGGTATATGCATGACCACCATGAAAAACAATGACGCGCTGTTAGGCATCGTCCTGATCGCAGGCGCAATCTGGTACAGCCGTGGCGCTCAGGCGCGTGGCACTGGCAGTCTGTTTAAGGCGAATGCGCCGCTGGGTACTGGCTCCATGCCAGGCAGCGCAGGCACCGGCGTAAGTCAGGCCTTGGGCGGTGCGCTCGGCAGCTTTATCTCCGGCATGTTCGGCGGTGGCTCTGCCAAGACTGCGACCGGCGCACCTATCTTAGGTGGCAGTGAATACGCCTACCTGACCAGCGCCAACTACCTGAACAATCAGACCGTGCAGGAAATCGCATGGGACCAAGCCAGCCCGGACGTGATTGTCCCGGCAAACCTGTCCACAACAGGCCTTGAACAGGATTGGACGGTAGGCTGATGAAACTCAGTTTCGACAACTATGCGACGCTGATCAAGGTCGGCGCGGTGCTGGTCGTCGGCATCTACGTCTATAGGCGTGGCCTGTTTGGTGTAGTGGGCGATGCGGTCAACTCCGTAGTAGAAAAAGGGGTAGAAATCGCAAAGCCGATTGTGTACAGCGCGACGAAAGACAGCGCGTTGAATGTGGTGGAAACCACAGGCAGTTTGCAGCGAGATTTAGGTATCACAGAACAGCAAGCAACTATTCTTGAAGCTCTCGCGCTCGGCAACATGGGCGCATAACAACCAGGTGAAAATATGAAACGATTTACAGAAGCATCCACATGGGCAGGTCTGGGCGTCATGGCTCAGGTCTTGGCTAACTTCCTCCCGGCTCAGTATGCCATCTACCTGCATGGCGCAAGCGCTGTGTCTGGTGCGCTGGCTGGCGTGATCGCGGAAAAGGCGACGGCATAATGTCTTTCACGTTCGCGGACATCCTCCAAGTCAGCAATGTGCTGATTATTCCGTGTGTCTGGTACATCATTCAGGTAGAAAAGCGCCTGGTGAAAATCGAGACACAAATAGAACTCTTACTTGAGCAAACCACGCCATGACTAAACGAAAAACACCCCCACGCAAATCCAACGGTCAATTCCGCAAGCGTAAGCGCAAATAATGGACGTGCTGAAACTCGCCGTTTTGGGCGGCATCGGCTGGTACGTCTATACGCATTATCTGGTCAAGAAATCCATTGCCGCGCCGGCTGCTGACAGGCCTACGGTTGATATGCTGGACAAACTGCGGCAAGCTGTCACGGACCCGATAAAGACAGGCAGCCAGTATCAGGGCTTTGCTGTTGGTGAGCCCATGTATCAGCCTAAGCTGATTTCGTCGGATGCCGATGTGCCATGGTCTGACCGGGCAAAGTTCATCATGTGATCAGGTCTAAGGCCAGGCGCTCGTGCCATGGCCTATAGACATCCTGCACCCGTCTGTCAAACTCGCCGCGCAGCTTTGAGCAGCGGACTTTTTCCTCTACGTTGTACATCCGTAGGTAATTGCGATAGGAGCGCTCCGGCGTCAGCCAGCGCGGACTTACTGCGGACACCCACAAAAACAGGTCGTGTTCAGTGATGACGACTTCACCGAATAAATCAGTAGCATCTTGATACATATGGATTTTGAATTCTGTTGGCCAGTAGCATAGAATGCAGGCCGGAAGGGAAGATTGATTTTTTAAAAAGACCGGGATAATGCTTGGTATTCTTAATTTAGCGCGCATTTAACATAATATAAATTATGCGAAATTAAAGAGACTTTTACTCAGATGGCAAAAGATGCTGCAAACGGCTGTAAATTGGTCGAAATTCGCCCTTGCAAAACGAACAGATTTGGTCTTTCCCGCATGTCAAACGGCGGCAAATGTGAGAAGCTGAACGTCCATCAACTCAAGAGTATGTACCTCTCGTCAAGGTGTAGGGCAACCGACTTGCGACTCTTTCTGGAATTCATCTTGACCTGGAGAAATCTGGTACATCACCAACTCGGCATCACCGTTCGGCACGGACCAGACCATTAATTCCCTCACTTTCATATTTTCGTACTCGGCGTCGTACACCAACCGGACTTCGTTAGGAAAACAGGATGACCCCACGAGAACTGACGACTTGTATTTACCAAATTTGGCAAACGAGGCCTGGACTGCTGTAGCGAATTGTTCCTTCTGCACTGAACCCTTCATCACGGGAGAGCCCATATCATAAAGCCGTGAGTAGTCCTGTTTTTCATAGAGTGTGCGAAATTTATCAACACTGGCTAGTGCGAGGGCCTTGTCTTTATCGAAATCCCCAACTTTGACGTGGGTATAGCAGGCAGATAACGTCGCCGCACTCAATAAGGCGAGAACTAAATATCGATACATATTGTGCATGGTATTAAATCCATTGCTAGGTTTCATTATGCCTCTCATGGTTGAGGCATTTAAATACGGAGAAATGAGGCTTCTGACCGCTACCTGCCGATCTGTGGTCGTAATATCCGAACGGCGCGCCACTTCCACAGTATTGGCTTTGGGTCGCCATCATGGCCATCACCATTTTGACGACTGGCAAGTAAATTGCAGATTGTACAAGAATTTAAACAACTGACTGGCTTGGGGGCAAACAATTGAAACAAAATAATTCGTTACGCATATTTCCCAAAGATGGATTTATCAAAATGGTAAACTGGTACTTTAGTTGTGATTTCTCAACATGAGAAAGTATTTGGCTTTTGGTGCCAAAATTTAGCCTATATTAAGTGACCTTTCTCTTTCAGATTTTTTATGCAATCGTTTAGCAGCACAAATACAATAACAAACCCAGAAATTTTGTACGGTGAGGAAAGGCTCGATTTTTTACGAGAGGAAGTACTGGCTGATTTGCTGGAGGCAAGCGCAGCCGCTTTCCCTGATAAGACCGCATTAATCTCCGGTGAGCTATCTGTCAGTTATGGGAAATTAAATGCTGATGCAGATCGTGTTGCCTCTGTTTTGATCGCTGCCGGTGTGCGGCCCGGGCATATTGTCGGCTTGTGGTTGCCGCGCGGAATACATTTGTTGATCATGCAGGTAGCCATTGCCAAAACTGGTGCTGCCTGGCTGCCGTTTGACGCAGATACTCCCATAGACAGGATTGCTGTTTGTCTTAATGATGCAAATGCCTTTGGCATCTTGAGCTGCCAGGCTTTTGAAGCGCAGTTGACTGAGCTGAATTGCCAGAAATGGCTGGCTGAAGATGCCTTGCTCGATACCGGGCAAGCTATATTAAAACGCGAGGCCGTCAAAGGCAGTGACCCTGCTTACGTAATTTATACCTCGGGATCGACCGGCAAGCCCAAGGGCATATTGGTGAACCAGGCCAGTATCTGTCATTTTTTGCGTAGTGAAAACCATGTGCTGGGCATACGGCATGATGACCGTGTGTATCAGGGATTTTCATTAGCATTTGATATGTCATTTGAAGAAATCTGGATCAGTTACCTGGTTGGTGCGACCTTGTGGCTGGCGCCAAAAGAAATTACGGCTGATCCAGATGCCCTGCCGCTAGCCTTGAATGAAAACCACATCAGTGTTTTACACGCTGTCCCCACCCTGCTCGCTTTATTCAGCCATGAGGTTGACAGTCTGCGCCTGATCAATCTGGGTGGCGAGATGTGTCCGGAGGTGCTGGTCAAGCGTTGGTCACGCCCAGGACGGCAAATGTTCAACACGTATGGGCCGACTGAAGCCAGTGTTTCTGCCAGCCTGGCGCAATTGCAGCCGGAACGGGCTGTGAACATAGGCAGGCCTTTACCTAATTATTCTTTACTTGTCATTGCTACCGATGTTGAAAACGGTTTGCGTCTTTTGCCTGCAGGTGAAATCGGGGAGCTTTGTATTTCTGGTCCCGGTGTGGCGATTGGTTATCTTGGACGCCCCGATCTGACGGCTGAAAAATTCCTTGCTAATCCATGGGCCAGAAATGCGCATGAGGCCAGACTGTATCGCACAGGTGATCTGGCCTGTTTTAACCCAGATGGCAGCGTGCAATGCCTGGGGCGGGCTGATGATCAGGTAAAAATCCGCGGATTCAGGGTGGAACTGGGCGAAATTGAGTCTGTTTTAGCCAAGCAAGCTGGCGTGGGTGCGGTTGCGGTTGTCTTGCGTAAAGATGAAGACATTGATCAGATCGTGGCTTTCATCGTCAATGATCAGCTCCCTGTCGATACTGATGCCAGCGTGTTTGCACAGCATGCGGTTGTCTTGCGCACCGAGTTAAGCAGGGTTTTGCCTATTTATATGGTGCCTGCCCGCTTTGAATATCTGCCTGAAATGCCCAGACTGACCTCGGGCAAAATTGACCGCAATACACTTAAAAAACTGACTTTGGCAAAGCAGGCTGCCAACAATGCATCTGATACGCCAGAAAACGAAACTGAGGCCGTGCTGTTTGATGCATTGGCCAGCCTGTTCCCTGGGCAGGCGATACAACGTGGGTCTGATTTTTTTATTGATCTGGGTGGCCATTCTCTGATGGCAGCAAAATTGGTGTCGATTTTACGCAAACACCCACGTTTTGCGTATTTCAGGATTAGTGACATCTATACGCACCGGGTGATTGCCAGGATGCTGCAAGTCCTGGAAAGCACAGGGCAAACGCAAGATGCATCAGCCGCCGCAAGCAAGCAACAATGGGCCACGGCACCGGAATGGAAACGCTGGCTTTGCGGCATAGGGCAAGCAGCAGCCATACCCTGGTTAGTGGCCATGCGCATGGTGCAATGGCTGGCGCCATTTTTCGCCTATCACTTCTTTACGGGCGACCCTGAAGACTCGATTGCCAGGGCTGTGTTCTTGTCTGTTGGTGTTTTCTTGTTGTTGACACTGACTGAATTTGCTGTTGCCATTATAGGTAAATGGCTGATTGCTGGACGCCTGAAACCCGGACGCTATCCGTTATGGGGATGGACTTATTACCGTTGGTGGCTGGCAGACAGACTGGTAGAAGCTGCGCCTACTTACATGTTGAGCGGCTCCTCCTTATACACGTGGTGGTTGCGTGCACTGGGTGCGAAAGTAGGGTCTGACGTCGTGATCGGCTCAATGACTCTGCGTGCGCCTGATTTGCTACGCATCGGTGACCGTTGCAGCATAGGTAATGCCAGCAATTTTGAAAACGCCAGAGTGCAGCATGGCGAGTTAATCCTGGGGTCAATTACGCTGGAAGACGATGCCTATGCCGGTTCGTATGCTGTGCTGGAAGGTAATGTACATATTGAAGCTGGTGGTCATCTTGAAGGGCAATCGGCTTTAAGTGAAGGGCAGCGAATACCAAAATCCAGAATCTGGAAAGGCTCGCCTGCCAGAGATGCAGGCGCATTTGATGCATCAATTTTCCCGCCCAGACCACAGGCTTCACGCTTGCGCCTGGCAGGAGAAGCTGTGTTCTTCGTATTTGGTTCGCTCCTGATCAGCGCCCTGTTTTTCATGCCGGTTTTCCCTAGCTTTGTGACGATAGACTGGTTTGATAATTCTGAGCTTTTCCCTGGTCTGCAAAGTAATTCCGTGATTTTCCAGCTCATGAAATATTTCTTGCTGGCTTTCCCTGCCACTGCGGTATTGATTGTATGTACGGCCTTGCTCTCTGCCGGCATACGCTGGAGTATTTTGCCAACCTTGAAGGAGGGGCAATATCCGGTTCATGGCAATACTTATTGCGGTAAATGGCTGGTCAATCAGATACAGGAATCCAGCCTGAATGTCTTGCACGGGGTATATGCAACGGTATATGCGCCCTTCTGGTATCGCTTGCTGGGTGCCAAAGTCGGGCGTGGTGCTGAGATTTCTACCGCTTTGGGTGTCGTGCCAGACATGCTGACCCTGGGTGATGAAACCTTTATTGCTGATGCAGTGTTGCTGGGTGATGAGCAAATTGATTGCGGCTGGATGAGCATGCATCCAACCGTCATTTCTCGCCGCAGTTTTGTGGGTAACGGTGCATACGTGCCTGATGGCACGATCTTGCCTGAGAATGTATTGATAGGCGTACATTCCAGCGCGCCAAATAATGAACAAATGCGTGAGGGCGATACCTGGCTGGGTTCGCCGGCTATCCATTTACCTGCCCGTGAGGAAACCAAGGGCTTTCCGGAGAACCTGACCTTCCGGCCATCGCTTATTCGCCGTCTGGGACGTGGTTTGATTGAGGCTTTCCGCATCATTGCGCCGCATGCGATGGTGATCGCTGTTGGCTATACCATCGTGCTGGATTTGATGCCTTTGGCCGGGGATGATCGCTGGAGTGAGGTTGTGTATTACCTGGTGGTTGCTGGCCTGCTGTATGGGATAGGTAGTTTTGCCTTTGTGCTGGTGTTGAAATGGATACTGATTTTCCGCTACAAGAAAAGCAGCGTGCCCATGTGGACACCTTTTGTGTGGATATCGGAAGGCATCACCAATCTGTATGAAGGTATTGCTGTGCCAAATTTCATGCGTTATCTGCGTGGTACACCCTGGCTGCCTCTGGTATTCAACTTGTTGGGCTGCAAAATTGGGCGCGGCGTTTATATGGATACCACTGATATTACAGAGTTTGACTGCGTCAGCATTGGTGACTATAGCGAAATCAATGCGCTGGCCTGCCCACAAACGCATTTGTTTGAAGACAGGGTCATGAAAATTGACCACGTCAGTATCGGTGAGCGTGTCTATATGGGGCCGCGCAGTTCGGTTTTATATAGTGCCGTGGTGGCAGATGGTGCCAGCCTTGGTGCAATGACACTGGTGATGAAGGGCGAATATATCCCTGCCAATTCCAGTTGGCACGGCTGCCCTGCTGCTATGACAGGTATTTGATTGATGCAGGTCAAACTGGCTTGTTCATTTTTAAAATGACAAGCCAGACTTACCAGACATTGCGTTAATGTGCCGGCATCCCAGTACTTATCAAGCCAGATAGCAGCCGGTTAGTGTTGCTTATAGTGTTGTCAGGTGTTGTCAATTGGACCCGGATGCGGGATAACGCACAGATGCTGTCAGGAAAGACGGGCATGCTGTGCATGACTTTATCCGTATAACTTTAAGCAGGTTCACCGAACTTGCGCGAGATGACAGAGAGCATAAGCGCTGATGAAACAATACCCAGAAAATTTTGCACAAAAACCGCCTTCTTCTCAACCGAAGAAAACGATACGCATAGAGTTGGCACGGTCTACTATCGTGGCAATTGTAGGTGTGGTGCTGGGCTTTGCACTACTCTCTCAGTTAGTCCCTGTCATTCTGGTTTTGATCACTGCGCTGATGCTGGTGGGTACTTTGAATCCGGCTGTTGACTGGCTTGAGCGCCGCAATATTCGCCGCTTTGCCGGCATCGCGATTGTATTTACAGTATTGATGGTGGTCTTGGTCGGTCTGGCGGTTTTTACTGTGCCACCATTCATTGCCCAAGTCGCCAGTCTTGTTCAGCAAGAACCTGAATTGCGCGGTCATCTGATTAAATTTCTCGCACAGTATCCGTTCACTGCCTCTCTGGCGGATGGATTACGGCATATTCAATACGCTGCACTGTTCAAATCTTATAGTAGCGAAGCCATGGCTTTTTCCAGGGGCTTATTTGAAATCATTGCGTATGGAGCTGGGGCATTTTTTCTCGCCTTGTACATTATGATAGACCGCGACCGTCTGCGTGGCGCATTGTTTGCCGTGATACCCCGTGCGCATCACATCAAACTGGCGCGCATCATGCTCAATCTTGAAACCATCGTTGGTGGTTACGTGCGTGGTCAGGTTCTCACTTGCGCCATGATGACGGTTTTTCTATTTATTCTGCTTACCGCCTGTGGCGTACCAAATGCAATAGCGATTGCCGCTTTTGGTGGAATTGTGGATGTACTCCCTTTCGTCGGCATTTTCCTCACCATGGTACCGGCTGTGCTCGCAGCATTTGCCGTTAGTGGCGTTGCCGCCACGGTGGTGGGTGTGTTGTTGCTGTGCTATGAAGAGTTTGAAAGCCGGGTATTGATCCCGGTCGTTTATGGACGCGCACTACGCTTGCCCTCTTCTATAGTTTTATTTGCATTGATCGCCGGCGGTACTTTGTATGGCATTGGTGGTGCCCTGTTGGCATTGCCAGTCGCAGCGACGTTGCTTATGCTGATCGATGAACTCAAAGTTGAATTGCCTGGCGAAAGCTTGCAAGCCAAGGACTTGGCAGTGCAAAGGGATGATATCGTCGGTGAGGCAGAATATTTGCGCCGCACAGATGGTATGCCCGCTGAAGCTGCGGCAGGCATTGCCCTCGAAATTTCTGGCGATAGAAAACATAGCGAGGGAGATAGAGCGGCGAAAGATTTTATCCCACCTGAGGATGCGGTTCAGAATACTTGAGTTAGCAAAAACGATCAGCACTGGTTTGACACAGAGCTATTTTTGTTAACTTTGCTTATCCTGCTTTGGTCGTCCCAGCACTTGCCTCATTAAAGCCGTACCTGGCGTTTCCCTGCCACCGGGCCCAGCCTCAAATCGTATATCGTCAAGCTGCAGTTGTTCTTTGCAAGCAGCGCAAGCCGGTACGGCAGTCGTGACGTGACCACAATGTTGATGGCGTACCAGTAAGGGTTGTAGTCCTTCTGCGGTGCGCCATTTATCTCCCCAGGCAGTCAATGCCAGTAATACTGGATATAAATCCCGCCCTTGCTGCGTCAGGCTATAACGCCAGACACGTTTATCCTGCGCATCGGTATGTCGCTCGACAATGCCCTGCTCCATCATTTTTTTCAACCGGGCGGTCAGAATATTGGATGCCACGCCAAGATTGCGCTGGATATCATCAAAACGCTCAAACCCCAGAAACAGGTCGCGCAAGATCAACAATGACCACCACTCACCAATGACTTCCAATGTGCGGGCTATAGAACAGGAAAAATCAGAAAACGAACTGCGCTCCATAATTTAGCTTGCTTGATGCAAGTTAACTGTTTACATTACTTGCATTATGCCAGTGAAAGTTCACCATGTATGCTTATATCGTTGAGAACAAACTTCGTAAAACCTTTGCTGCTATCAACACAGGCGATGTCAGCCTGATGCTGGATAGCCTGGCTACTGATTTTGCATATCGCTTTGAAGGAGATTCGCCGATTTCTGGTTTGCGTAATTCACGCGTATCTATGGCTTTATGGTGGGAGCGCTTATACCGTTTGTTCCCAGGATTACAATTTGAAGTAAAAGAAGTTGGAGTCATTGGACCGCCCTGGAATACCCGTATTCATGCAGTGCTGGATTTCATTGTTCCGCACCAGCCGGATGGGCCCTACAAGAATGTAGTAATGCAATTCATGCGCATGCGCTGGGGTAAAATCACCTACGTCCATACACTGGAGGATACGCAGCGTTGTGGCCGTTATCTGGCGTGGAGTGCAGCACAGGGATGCGACGAAGCATTGGCAGCCCCTATTACCGATCAAACCTGGCCAGGTTCCGGGCCATTCTTGCGGGCTTAGATTTGAATATTGAGATCTTATTCTGATCTATATCAGCTAAACATTTACCCTCATGGGAGCAAACTGCTGCAAACACTCCCGCAATATCTGGGTAGCGTTTGCAGTAGAAATTTGTTCACTTCATTAACGGATAAATTGATAGCCTGAACTTACCAGTTTGCTTTGGACAAAATAACCAGCCACTTGCGCAGTACCAGCATTTCCAGATGCCCGGCCTGTATGCCTGTACTGCAATCAAGGACAGGATTGACATAGTAAGAACGCTGCCGGAAGTCGCGGCAGACAAAAATTTCGCGACGTCCCAAGCGCATCACAAAAGAGCTAGGTGCGAATTGCAGACTAAAGCGTGTATCAAAAGACTGTTCGAGGTTTGCCATAATTTCAATCTCCATATCGGTTGGTATGTGATAGAGGAACTTCATCAAAACAGCCATGCGTTCATCCATGGACGAACTTTAACACAAACTACTGTATGCGCAATCAGTATTTTAAAAACTGTGGTTTTCTCACCTCCCTGCAATTTCTTGCTCCAGTCACATAGCGCGGGCACATAAAATAAACTTTGAAGTCTGTCGCCATATTACATATACTGTATATTTAATCAGTATATGTAATATGACCCACGTTTCCTCACTTCCTCCTGAACGCATACACCCCGCATTATGGCGTGCATCGCAACTGGCGCGTGGTCAGGGTGGCTATTTGCCCAGTGGCTATGCAGAACTCAATAATGAACTGCCGGGCAATGGTTGGCCGCAGGGGCAATTAACCGAGATTTTGTTGCCACAGATTGGCACGGCCGAGCTCAGCTTGCTCAAGCCCGCCTTAAGCCAACTTGATGGTCGTCCCATTGTTTTGTTGACGCCACCTTATGTACCGCAAGCATTGGCTTTTGCATGTACAGGTTTGCAATCATCGCAGTTGATATGGATACGCTGTCAAAAGCATGTTGATGCCTTGTGGGCGGCTGAGCAGGTGTTGCGCAATAGCAGTTGTGGCGCGCTGTTGTTCTGGACATCCAGCATCCGCAGTGAAGCTTTGCGTCGATTGCACCTGGCAGCACAAAGCTCGGAGACTTTATTCTTTTTGATGCGTGACATGCGGGCGGCACAGCAAGCCTCTCCCGCTCCCTTGCGATTGAGTGTCCAGACCAGCCAATATGGTCTGGAGCTGGGCATACTCAAACGCCGTGGCAGCCAGCGCGATGCGCCGCTTGCATTGCATGTGCCCGATCATCCTTATTTGTATGCCTATGCTCATCCAGGCAAAGAAAAACTTGCGACAAACTATGGCAACTTGCCCACCACTGTGGATAGCCGTTCACCTGCCTTTACTCCAGCTTGAGGTGTTTGTCACTCCCTTGTTTGCTCAGCAAGAGACACAAGTCAGTGTGATACTCCATCAAGGTCGGGTAACGTCCATGTCTGAATCTGCCGATCAGGCTGGCATACGCTTGAATATGCGTGCGGGTGGCGTGCAAATGCTGTCTGCCGATGCTGATTATTATCAGCGTGATCACAATAAAGAAAAACTGGCACTGCAGGCAGTGGCAACTGCATTGCTGCAATACTCGCCACAAGTCTGTCTGGCAGAAGATGATTGTATACTGGTTGATATCAGTGCCAGTCTGAGTTTGTTTGGGGGTGTACGCGCTTTGCGTAAACGCATGCTGGAAAGCATGCGCATTCTGGGTTATACGGCAACGACTGGCATTGCTCCCGTTGCCAGGGCTGCCTGGTTATTGGCCAAGCAGGCATCGCGCAAATTACCCAGAGGGCAGCATGTCTTTAAACTGCAAAGATTGAGCCAGCGCCTGGATAGGCTACCAGTCAAATTGCTCACGGCAGCTCAGCCTTTGACTGAATTATTGCAGGGCATAGCCTGTTATAGCCTGCGGGATTTACGGCAATTACCCCGCCCCGGCCTGCAGAGACGTTGCGGCAAGGCTTTACTCATGGAGCTGGATCAAGCCTATGGTGAGCAGGCCGAAGTACACGAATGGTATCTGGCAGCCCCAGAATTCAAAGTCAAAATTGAATTGCCAGACCGTATAGAGCTTGCAGAATCACTTCTCATTTTTGCCCGCAGTCTGCTGGCCCAGTTGCTGGGATGGCTGGCAGCGCAGCAACTGGCAGTTACGCATATACACATGGAGTTATTGCATGAACGTGGTCGCCAGGCCATCCCGCCGACCATGTTTGATCTGCAACTGGCACAAGCATGCTGGCAAGAGTCGCATCTGCTGAGTTTGTTTAAAGAAAAATTCAACCAGCTCAAGCTGCATAGTGCCGCCATTGGTATGCTGCTGGAAGTAAAACAGACCATCTTGCGCGAAGCACAAAGCTATACATTATTCCCTGAACCTGGTGGACAGGCAAATGAACATAAACGCTTGCTTGAACTCCTGGTTGCCCGTCTGGGCGAAGATAATGTCTTGCAGCCAGCGCCACAAGCGGACCATAGGGCGGATATTGCCAATCATTGGATTTCTGTCATCAAGAAAGCTCCGCCACCCTGCCCGGCATCCGCTTTGGCAGGCTATGCCTTGCGCCCTAACTGGTTATTGCCGCAGCCGCTGGCGCTGGATATCCAGGAGCATCGTCCTTATTACGGCTCAGAACTTAAACTCGTTTCCCCGGCTGAGCGTATAGAAGCCGGATGGTGGCATGAGCAGATACAAACCCGGGATTACTACATCGCTGTCGATAAGCGCCATGTGCGGTACTGGATTTATCGCGAACGCGCCAATGATCCCGACAGTGAAGAACCTGTCTGGTTCTTGCACGGCATTTTTGGATAGTATTTTGGATAGATCAACATGAGTGCCTTCCTGCCCGAATATGCCGAATTATTTTGCATGAGCAATTTCAGCTTCCTGCATGGGGCATCACATTCAGAAGAGCTGGTGGCGCGCGCCATTAAACTGGATTACCGTGCCCTGGCCATTACCGACGAGTGTTCCTTTGCTGGCTTGGCAAGAGCATATACAGCAGCAAAAAATACCGGCTTGCATCTCATCATCGGTGCTCACTTTAAATTGGAAGATGTAGAAGCACCTGAAAATAATGTGCATCTGATTGCCCTTGCTCAAAACCGTGAAGGCTATGGCAATTTGTCTGAAATGATCACTCTTGGCAGATGCCGGGCGACCAAGGGTAGTTATTTATTGACACCCAGGGATTTCGTCACCCCACCACCGGGTTTGGAACATTTGTCTGGCTTGCCAGATTGTCTGCTGATACTGGTACCAGCCTACCCGGCAGAAAGTAATGTACTACTGAAACAAGCCAAATGGTTGAAGCAACACTTCCCTGGTCGCTCCTGGATAGGTTTGAATTTACTGATGCAAATTGCAGATGAATTTCAAAAACAGAAGGTTGATGAGGTAGCTGAAGCTGTGCAATTACCCGTCGTTGCCATTGGCCAGGTCACCATGCATGTCAGGTCTCGCAAGCCCTTGCAAGACACGATGACTGCCATACGCCTGTGCCAGCCTATCACTGAATGTGGTTACACCCTGGCGATGAATGCAGAACAGCATCTGCGCTCGCGTCTGCGGTTGGCGACGATCTATCCGCTGCATACCCTGGCCGAAACGGTGAGGATTGCAGAACTGTGCAGCTTTTCATTGAATGAATTGCGCTATGAGTATCCGCACGAACTGGTGCCTAAAGGATATACGCCTGCCAGTTATTTAAAGTTCCAGGTCTATAAAGGAGCTGATCTGCGCTATCCGCAAGGTTTGCCCTCATCAGTAAAAAACAAAATAGAACATGAGCTGCACCTGATTAATGATCTGGCTTATGAACCTTATTTTTTGACAGTGTTTGATATCGTTAATTTCGCCAGACAAAAGGAAATACTCTGCCAGGGACGTGGCTCGGCCGCAAACAGTGTGGTCTGTTATTGCCTACACATCACCGAAGTCAACCCAGAGACACATACCTTGTTGTTTGAGCGTTTCCTGTCCAAGGAAAGAGGCGAGCCGCCGGACATCGATGTCGATTTTGAGCATCAGCGTCGCGAACAAGTCATGCAGTATATCTATGATAAATACGGACGTGACCGCGCTGCCATAGCTGCGGCAGTGCACACTTACCACCCGCGTGGCGCCTTGCGTGATGTGGGGAAAGCTCTGGGCGTAGATCTGGCCATCGTCGATGCTGTGGCAAAATCACATCGCTGGTTTGATAGCAAACAAGAGTTATTCAAGCGATTCACTGAATGTGGCCTGGACACCAACTCTCCTATCGCCCAGCAGTGGGCCTTGTTGGCAGGGAAATTGCTGCGTTTCCCGCGCCATCTATCCCAGCATAGCGGTGGCTTCGTCATCGCACGCGGCAAATTATCCAGGCTAGTGCCGATAGAAAATGCGGCAATGAAAAATCGTAATGTGATTCAATGGGATAAAGATGACCTTGAATCCCTGGGCTTGCTCAAGGTTGATGTGCTGGCCCTTGGCATGTTGTCGGCATTGCGGCGGGCTTTTGACTTGATGGCTAGCTTGCCAGGCAAACCTAAGTGCATGCAGGATGTGCCACGTGAAGATCCACTGACTTATGACATGATCTGCAAGGCAGACACCGTCGGCGTGTTTCAGATAGAGTCGCGGGCGCAGATGAGCATGTTGCCGCGCTTGAGACCCCGAGAATTCTATGATCTGGTAATACAAATTGCCATTGTGCGGCCCGGCCCCATACAAGGCGGGATGGTGCATCCTTATTTACAAAGACGTCAGGGCAAGCAGCCTGTAGAAATCCATCAAAATCCGGGGATGCGGGCAGCACTGCAACGCACTCTCGGGATACCTATTTTCCAGGAACAGGTCATGCAAATCGCTATGCATGCGGCAGACTTTACGGCGGGAGAAGCGGATGGCTTGCGCCGCGCAATGGCAGCCTGGAAACGCAAGGGTGGCCTGGAAGGCTATGAAACCAGGATTGTAGAAACCATGGTAAAGAATGGTTATGAACGCAAATTTGCGCAAGGAATCTACGAGCAAATGAAGGGTTTCGGTGATTATGGCTTTCCTGAGAGTCATTCAGCCAGCTTTGCCATCCTCGCGTATTTCAGTAGCTGGATCAAGCGTCATGAGCCTGCGGTATTTTTATGTTCGTTGTTGAATTCTCAGCCCTTAGGTTTTTATTCGCCTTCGCAATTGATACAGGATGCGCGTCGCCATGATGTGCAAGTCAGTGCCATTGATGTGACCTGTAGCGATTGGGACTCTTCACTTGAAACAGAGACACAGTTCAATAAATTTACCGAAACCCTGCAGCCCACTGTGCGCATGGGGTTTTCGCTGTTGTATGGCATGTCTGAAGGTGCTGCCTTGCGCATCATGCAGGCACGTCAGGAACAGGCCTTTGTTGATGTGCATGATCTGGCAAAACGCGCACAATTGAGCCAGCATGATTTGCATGTACTGGCTGCAGGCAATGCCTTGTCAGCGCTGGCCGGACATAGAAGGCAGGCACTGTGGCAGGCAGTGGGTGCCATGCCTGATAAGGATTTGTTGCGTGTTACCAGCATACAAGAGCAGGTGCCGCAACTGAAAGCACCTTCAGAAGCACAGGAAATTTATAGTGACTATCATGCGACCGGATTCAGTCTGCAGCGCCACCCTCTTGCTTTGCTACGACCACAATTGCTGGCTAAACGTTTCTTGCCTGCAGAAATGCTGAATACCTTTCAGCAGGGGCAATTTGCGCGCGGCTGTGGCCTGGTCACGGTAAGGCAAAGGCCGCAGACGGCCAAGGGGGTCATCTTCATCACCATAGAAGATGAAACCGGCCCTGTGAATGTGATTATCTGGCCAAATGTGCTGGAAAAACAGCGCAGTGAAGTCTTGAGCGCACCACTGCTGGGCGTATATGGTATCTGGCAATGCGAAGCCGAAGTCAGGCATCTTGTTGCCAAACGCTTGGTGGATATGTCACATCTTCTGGGGCAATTGGAAGTGGGCAGCAGGAATTTTTGCTAAGCTTCCCCTGCCCTTCAAATACACAATACCTACTCCTGGTTATCCTCAGGCAAAGTCAGGCGACCAGTATGATAATCATATTCGTAGACCTCACCATAGCGCCCCCATTCGATGGCGACTTCAAGTACGCGTTTTGCTTCGTCAGATTTCAAAAACTCTTCCAGCAAATCTATCAGCGGTTGTTCAGACAGGCTGCCACTGGTTTCCGATTCCAGATTACGGCGTATATGTGCTGCCAGTGGTACATGGGTCAGCAATTGTTGGCCAAACAATTCCTGTTTTTGCGCCTGCTCTACTTCTACATATTTTTTACCCAGCGGCGTCAGCATGATGTCGCCTTTTTCCAGCACGGCAAAGCCCAACAGGCTCAGGGCTTCATAGGTCGGGAATAATTCTTCATCCGACAATTCAGCTTCTTCTGCCAGTTGTGGCAAGTCGGCACGGCCATTGAATGGAGCTTCTGCCAGCAAATCGAGAATACCTTCGATGCGGCTGACATCCGTCTCAGGCAAGCGATAACCCAGGTGGCGCGTATTGGGCGTATCCGCTGCAGCTTCATGCGTCGCGCGCATGGTCATCAAACCATATACTTCATCAATCAAGGCACGAACTTCCAGCGAATCGACATCACGCGGCCTAGGCAGGTCTATCTTGATCTCACATCTGACCGAGCCTGGGTCGCTGGACAGAATAATGATGCGGTCTGCCATCATGACGGCTTCTTCAATATTATGAGAAACGATGAGGATACCCTTGGTGGATATGCGGTCTTCTTCCCACAGTTCGAGCATGTCATTACGCAGGGTTTCACCTGTCAGCACATCCAGTGCAGAAAAAGCTTCATCCATGAGCAACACATCAGGATTGGTGACCAATGCCCTGGCTATACCAACACGCTGTTTCATGCCGCCAGAAAGTTCACGTGGCAAAGCACCGCCAAAGCCAGCCAGGCCTATCAATTCGAGGACAGCATCGGCTCTTTGTTCGCGCTCTGCTGCGGGTACACCCTGGGCTTCAAGACCCAGTTCTACATTCTGTTGCACAGTCAGCCATGGGAACAAAGCAAAGGACTGGAACACCATGGCGATACCTGCAACTGGCCCACCAATTGCCTTGTCGCGATAAGCCACTTTGCCCGCATCCGCTGGAATCAGGCCAGCCATGATGCGTAATAAAGTGGATTTACCTGAGCCAGATTTGCCCAGCAAGGCGACGATTTCGCCATCTTTGAGTTGAAAATCAACCTTGTCCAATATCAGGCGAGATTTACCATCTGCAGCTTTAAAGGATTTTGCGACTTGATTCAGGTCGAGTAATAAATTTTGAGTCATCTTGAATTCCTTGATGAATGATCCAGGCGTAAGCGCTATGGCTCAACGCAGATGGTCTTCGGCCAGCAAATATAATTTGCGCCAGAAAAAACGGTTCAGCAGCATGACGAATACGCACATCACGCCTATGCCCAAAGCGATACGATGAAAGTCCCCCGTCTCTGTCATTTGCTTGATATAGCTACCCAAGCCATCAGCTACCAGCGTGGTTTTACCCCAGGTCACATACTCAGCCACGATACTCGCATTCCAGGAGCCACCACTGGCGGTGATTGCGCCTGTGATATAGCTAGGGAAAACAGCAGGCAAATATACGCGTTTCCACTTCAGCCAGCCTTTCAACCCCAGATTGTCTGCAGCCAGCCGCAGTTCATTGGGGATGGTGGCAGCACCAGCCACGACATTAAATAGGATGTACCACTGCGTACCAAACACCATCAAAGGGCTGAGCCAGATATTAGGCGTCAGCTTGAAAGTCACCATGGCAAACACCACCAGGGGGAACATCAGATTCACAGGAAACGCGGCCAAAAACTGCGCCATTGCCTGCACTTTTTGCGAATACTGTGGGCGTAAACCTATCCAGACTGCCACTGGCACCCAGAACAATGAAGCGAGGGCAATCAACAACATGACGCGCACCAGGGTAATCAAGCCCAGACCAAGCACATGCGCCACTTCAGCCCAACCCACCACACTGTGTATGAAAATGAACAGGCTGTACATGGCAAAAACAGAGGCCAGCAACAAAACGGCATCCAGGACTTTAGGCCAGGCAGGATGGGTGAAACGCTGATTTACCTGTACGGTAGTACCATCACCTTGCACACTAAACCATGACAAGCCGCGCCCAAGGAAGAGCCAGAACCTGGCTATCCAGGCGCGGAATAAACGGCTGCTGCGCATCCAGTCCAGCAACCATGATTGCTGCGCAGTGTCACCCTGGGTCTCTTCAAAGCGGAACTTGTCGGCCCAGGCCAGCAAAGGACGGAAAAACAATTGGTCGTACAGCAAAATGCCTATCAGCATGGCAGCAATTGCCCAGGTGATGGCCAGGCCGTCCCTGGCTTCAATCGCTACAGCAATATACGAACCTATACCCGGCAATTTAATGTCTTGCCCAGCCACAGAAATTGCCTCGGCAGCGACAAGGAAAAACCAGCCACCGGACATGGACATCATCATATTCCAGAGCAGGCCTGGCATGGCGAATGGCAATTCCAGACGCCAGAACCGCTGCCAACCAGACAGCCTGAATATCTGCGCCGCTTCTTTCAATTCAGGTGGAACATTGCGTATGGATTGATACAGGCTGAATGCCATATTCCATGACTGGGAAGTGAAAATTGCAAAAATAGCTGCGCACTCCACACCCAGCAAATTACCGGGGAACAAGGCAATAAAAGGGGCAATCGCAATCGCCTGAAAACCGAGAATAGGCACAGATTGCAAGATATCCAGCGCCGGTATCATGACTTTTTCAGCAGCGGCATATTTGGCAGCGATGGCTGCAAATATCAGGCTGAAGACCAGGGAAAAAGCCAATGCCGTAAACATGCGCAAAATCGTGCGCAATAAATAGTAAGGCAGATAGGCAGGATCAAGACTGATCTGCAAAGCCTCGCCCACGGCGAATGGACGGCTCATCTGCATGGCGGCAAATGCAAAAATACCCAATACAGCCAAAACCAAAGGGAGCAGAGCCCAGTCCCAGCGATTTGGGCCCTTACTTTCAGTGACTACATCACGTGCCTGGAAACGGAACAATTCAAACATGAATACTCCTCAGATCAAGCGAAGTGATAACAAAAAAACGGCACATAGCATACCTCCTGTCACAAACATCAAGTCTGGACAAAGATGAACTGCGCGGCTGCGCACATGCATACTGGCTATAGCCAGCGCCACGCAAGATTTAAAACAGGGGTAAAAGTAGAGAGCAGCATGACTGCTGCGAAAGACTACTACCCGCCAAATGGCAAGGTAGCAAGAGAAAATCTGTGCTTACATTGCCAAGTTGAGTGATGATCGACAACTATAACTGTCCACAGATGTGCTCCGAAAATGAGATGCGCGAACTTTAACATAGACTTTGTTTTGCAAGCAAGATGTTGCAGCGCAAAAAGCTTATTTTTTTGTGGCTTGCATACGTTCTCTCAGAACAGCAGCAATTTCTCTTTGCTCAACTTCAACCGCAAAATCAAGAGCGGTTAAGCCCAGATCATTCTTGAGAAATGGGTCCGCCCCCTCTTCCAGCAAAAGATTGACGATAAGATGCTTGCCCGTGCGGGCAGCCATCATCAACGGGGTGGTTTTGTTGGGGGACTCAGCGTCTATATAGGCAGATTTTTCCAGTAACAAGGCAACAATATCCTTATTGCCGCCAGCAGCAGCGTAGTGCAAGGCACACCAGCCAACTTGATTGATCTCGGCATCATGAGCAACCACTGCTTTAACGAAGGGAAAATTTCCAAGATAGCTGGCCAACATCAAAATAGTGTCGCCATTACTGGCCCTGGCTTCGAGTTTGATATCTTTGCGATCAAGCAAGAATTGGAAAACTTTTTTTGAATCTTCGCGCAAAGCAATCATTAACAAGGTTTCGCCACGAATTGCCTCTGTGATATTGACACTCACACCACGTTGCAATAACTCATTCACCTTATCAACCTGATCAAAGCGTACAGCAAAAATCAAATCTTCCTGTTCGTCAGCAAAAGCACAGGTACAAGATAGCCACAATAACAAACAAGCCAGGCAACGCAGATGAAATTTTCTTGAGAAGAACAATGCAGATGGCAGGGCTGTTTGCATATCAGACCTTAATGGGCAAATTGAAACAGTTGGAAGAAATTTCTGGTCGTGGTCTCTTGCACTTCTTTGACAGAGATACCTCTCAAATCTGCCAGGAATTCACCCACATGCCGCACAAAACCAGGTTCATTCGTTTTGCCGCGATATGGCGCTGGTGCCAGATAAGGCGAGTCAGTTTCTATCAAAATGCGGTCCAGCGGCAAAGCTTTTGCTACTGCCTGCAAATCTTTGGCACTTTTGAAAGTCAGGATGCCGGAGAATGAAATATAAAATCCAAGCTCCACTGCTGCCTGCGCAACTTCCAACGACTCAGTAAAGCAATGCATGACACCGGCCACACCACCCTGCCCTGTGCCTGCACCCTCTTCTTTCAGTATGCGTATAGTATCTTCAGAGGCTGCACGGGTATGAATAATCAGTGGTTTGCGGCAAATACGCGAGGCACGGATATGCTGCCTGAAACGTTCTCGCTGCCATTCAAGGTCACCCTTCAAGCGAAAGTAGTCAAGCCCGGTTTCACCGATGGCGATAATTTTGTCGTGATCTGCTAACTGGACTAATTGCTCTGCCGTTGGTTCTTCGGTTTCTTCATAATCAGGATGCACACCTACGGATGCATAGATGTGCGGATATTGTTCAGCCAGTGCCAGCACCTGAGGAAAATCAGGCAGATCAACCGAGACGCACAACGCATGGGTCACGCCATTTTCCTGCATCTTGCCCAATATCTCCGGCAAACGCTCAGCCAGTTCGGGAAAATTGATATGACAATGAGAATCAACGTACATGCTTGCTACTCTTAAAGAAATTTGATGCAATGATCGGCCAGTGAATACCTGAAGCAAACCGCCTCAGGATGCTGATATCAATTGTAATACGGCTTGCGCCGAGACGTTGGCAGTGTCGCGCAAGAGGGAATGATGCATATCGACGAAGCGTTGTTTCAGGCGCTCCTGCAAGGCTTCGTCACTTAACTGCTGCCACAATGCATCTGCCATTGCATCTGGCCGGGCGGCTGACTGCAAAAATTCTGGCACCAGGAATTCACGTGCGAGGATATTCGGCAAGCCTATCCACGGCTGATAACCCATGTGCCGCAAAATCTGCCATGAAGCTTCCATCATCTTGTAGGCAATCACCATGGGCTTTTTGAACAGCGCCACTTCCAGCGATGCTGTGCCAGAGGCAACCAGTACCGCATCAGCTGCTGCAATGGCAGTATGAGAACGACCATCAATCAGCAACACCGGCACGTTATCCAGCTTGGCATCGACCACCAGCTTGATGTAATAACTACGCTGCTTTTCACCAGCCATAGGCACGACGATTTGCAAATGCGGATCACGCTGGCATAGTATCTTGGCCGTCTGGATAAAGGCTTCAGTATTGTATTTGATCTCGGACATGCGGCTGCCCGGCAAGATCGTGACCACCCTGGCGTTTTTATCCAGGCCAAGCTCGTCCCTGGCGGCTACCATGTCCGTTTCCATGGGAATGACTTGTGCCAACGGATGGCCCACATAAGTCACCGGTATGCCTGCCTTGCGGTATATCTCTTCTTCAAATGGAAACACCACCAGCATGTGGGAAACTGCTTCAGCGATCTTTTTGATACGCCCACCACGCCAGGCCCAGATCGATGGACTGATGTAGTGCATGGTAGGAATGCCAGCACGCTTTAACTGGATTTCCAGATCAAGATTAAAGTCTGGCGCATCAACACCGATGAAGACATCCGGTTTTTCCAGCAATAACTGTTCACGCAATTGCTTGCGTATGCCACTGATTTCACGATAATGCGCCAGCACTTCAAACAAGCCGCGCACGGATAGTTTATCCATCGGCCAGTCGTTGATAAAGCCATGCTCAGCCATGCGCGGGCCACCTATGCCGTGCATGTGAGCATCAGGCAAGGCAGGACGCAGGCCAGACAAGAGGCGATTGGCCAGCATGTCGCCGGAAGTTTCTCCGGCAACCATCGCAATAATTGGGCGATTTGCTTGATTTGTCACAGCAGCTTAACGGACTATGCCGCGTGTCGCAGCATCCAGGAAATGGCGCATAGATTGCACATGAAGCGCTACATCGGCTTCCAGCGCGGCAATCTGTTCATCTATTGCTGTCTTGGCTTCTTCCAGAGTCAGGCCAGATTTATAGATGAGTTTATAGGACTGGCGTATCGCTGCAATTTGTTCTCGGCTAAAACCACGGCGCTTCAGACCTTCGACATTAATGCCATGGGCTGCAGCCGGATTGCCATTCAACATGACAAAGGGCGGCACATCTTGTAATAAGGACGTACCCATGCCACACATGGCATGTGCACCTATCTTGCAGAACTGGTGGACATTGGTAAAGCCACCCAGTATCACCCAGTCACCGACATGCACGTGACCAGCCAAAGCGGCGTTATTGGCGAATATGACGTTGTTGCCAACCTGGCAGTCATGTGCCAGATGCACATAAGCCATGATCCAGTTATCGTTACCCAGGCGGGTAACGCCGTTGTCCTGAACCGTGCCCAAATTGAAGGTACAAAATTCACGAATGACGTTATTATCACCAATTTCCAGGCGCGTAGGTTCACCCGCATATTTCTTGTCTTGCGGTGCTGCACCTATGGAAGAGAACTGATAGAAGGTATTGTTACGGCCTATTGTCGTATGCCCTTCAATGACAACATGCGGGCCTATCTTTGTACCCTCAGCTATCGTCACATTGGGACCGATAATGGAATAGGCACCCACTTCAACCGTGCTGTCCAGCTTGGCTTTAGGGTCTATCAGTGCGCTTGGGTGGATATGCATGATCTAGCCCTCCTTGGCTTCATCTTTCGTACGCATGGTGCACATCAGTTCGCCTTCTACTGCCAATTGACCATCTACTGTCGCCCTGGCCTTGTATTTCCAGATACCGCGTGCAACCTTGATGATTTCGACTTCCATCTTCAACTGGTCACCAGGTTCAACCGGACGCTTGAAACGTGCGCCGTCAATGCCAAGGAAATACACGATGGTATTTTCATCCGGCTTTTGGCCCATGGTCAGGAATGAGAGTATGGCAGCAGTCTGCGCCATCGCTTCTATCATCAATACACCGGGCATGACGGGTTTGTTCGGGAAGTGCCCGTTAAAAAATTCTTCATTCGCCGTGACATTCTTGATGGCGGTAATGGTCTTGCCATTTTCCCAGCTCAGTACGCGATCCACCAGCAACATCGGATAGCGGTGTGGCAGGTATTCTTTGATTTGATTAATGTCCAGGCTATTCATGATCTTTTTCAGTCAGTGTTTTCATTGTTTTTTCGAGATAACGCATTTTTTCGCGCATACCCGATAAATTACGCACGATTGCAGCAGTTTTTTCCCAGTCAGCATTTTTTGCCAAGGGATAGAAGCCAGTGTATTGCCCCGGCTCCAGTATGGAGCGCGACACCATGCTGGCAGAAGAAATATGTACATTATCGACGATGGTCAGATGGCCCAGCACCATGGCTGCGCCACCGAATGTGCAATATTTGCCTATCTTGGCACTACCCGCCACGCCTACGCAGCCAGCCATGGCAGTATGCGCGCCTATATGGCAGTTATGACCTATCTGTATCTGGTTATCCAGCTTGACGCCTTCTTCTATGATGGTGTCAGCCAAAGCGCCACGGTCTATACTAGTGTTCGCGCCGATTTCGACGTCATCACCGATCAGCACCCTGCCCGTTTGAGGGATTTTTATCCATTGGCCTTTTTCATTGGCAAAACCAAAACCGTCTGCACCTATCACCGCACCAGAATGGATGATGCAGCGCTGACCCAGAACACAATAGTCATAAATGCTGACATTTGCATGAATCAGACTATGATCACCAATCACTACACCACGGCCTATCACGACACCCGGCTTGATGACAACATGCTCACCAATCACTGCTTCAGCATCAATGCTGGCATTAGCGCCTATGCTGGCAGTGGCAGCGACTATCGCGTGGGGACTGACCCATGCCGCAGGATGCACGCCGACCGTTGCCGGTATTGCATTGAGTGACGCAAAGTACTGCGCCGCACGGGCAAAATACACATAAGGTTGCGGGACAATGAGACAAATGCCAGCATAGTCTTTGCCAATTTGCTCGAAATCGGTTTGCGTCAAAATCAATGCAGCAGCCTGAGTAGCCGCTGCCTTGTGACGGAACTTGGGATTGGACAGAAAGGTAATATGCTGTTCACTGGCCTCATCCAGAGGGGCAATGCCAGTGACAGTAATATCAGGTGAACCAGTCAATTGACCACCGAAGCGATCGACCAATTCACCCAGCCGAATGCTTGCGGTCATAGGAATTATTTGGAGAGTGCTTTGAGAACTTTATCAGTGATGTCGATGCGGGCGCTGTGATACACAGAATCTTGCAAGACCAGATCAATTTTTTCTGCTTCTGCGATTTGTTTGATCACTTTTTGCGCACGTTCTACCAATGAGGCAATTTCTTCATTCTGACGCTGGCTCACATCTTCATTATAAGAACGTTGTTTGCGCTTGAAAGCCTGGTCCAGCTCAGTAATTTCACGCTGACGCACAATACGGTCAGATTCTGACAATAAAGGCGCATCTTTTTCATACTTTTCAGCTGTCGCCTTCAATTTTTTTGCCAGGTTTTCCAGTTCTTCACCACGCTTTTGAAATTCAACTTTCAGTTTAGCCTCAGCCGCTTTTGCCGGAACGGATTCGCGCATCACTCTTTGAGAGTCAAATATCGCTATTTTGGTATCTTGCGCCTGAGCTTGAGCAACGCTGAAAACGCAAGCCGCACAAACCATCAAGCGTTGCAACAATTTGGTCGGGGTAGTATGTTGACTCAAAATAATCTCCGTAACACGTACTAAAACAAAACACAGCCAAACATAAGCGATTAGAAACCAGTACCCATCTGGAACTGGAATGTCTGCTTCTTGTCGTCTGCCTTGGCATTCAAAGCTTTACCAAAACTCAGCTTCAATGGGCCAACTGGGGATATCCAGCTTATACCTATACCAGCAGAAAAACGTAAGTCTTTCATCCGGATTTTTTGACCTTCATCAAATACATTGCCACCATCCACAAAAGTGAACCAGCGCAAGGATTTGTCGGCACCCGGGAAAGGAATCTGCAATTCCACATTGGCCAGCAAACGGGTTGCGCCACCAAGAGCATCACCATTTGGATCTTTGGTACCCAAAGAAGATGGTTCATAACCGCGTACTGAGCCTATACCACCGGCATAGAAGTTCTTAAACAATGGATAAGGCTTACCACCCAGACCATGTCCATAATCAATTTCACCATTCAATGCCAAAACCACGGAGCGATAAACAGGCTGGAATAATTGTGCATTATAAATTGCACGATAATATTTAAAGCTGCCTACTGCTGCCAGTTCCAGATTGGCGCGCTGATAACGACCAATTGTTGGCGTCAACACGCTATCGCGACTGTCCCTTTGCCAGGCTGCAGTCAATGGGAATGAATTAGTTACAGCTTCACCAATACCATAGTCAATCGCCGCCGTATCCTTGGAACCAGTACCGTAATCCGAAACATATTTCAGGTAACGGTATGGGCTGCCATAGTAAGTTTCAACCTTGGTACGCTCAAAACCGAGACCAAAAAACACCGTATCCACTTCAGAGAATGGTACACCGAAACGCAAAGCGCCACCGGTAGTCTGAATTTTATAGTCGCCTACACTACCGATAATCGGACGCGTTGTACGGATATAAGCTTCCACATTGCGGCTAACGCCATCGTCCGTGAAATAAGGATCGGTGTGGGACAACGCAATCGTACGGTTTTGGCGGCTGGTATTGATATCCAGGCCTATCGTATCACCACTACCAAACGCATTGGCTTGCTGGATGGAGCCAGTCAACGTCAATCTTTCGGCACTGGAGTAGCCAGCACCAAACATCAGGTTACCGGTAGGTTTTTCAGTGACAGTCAGGTTCACATCGACCTGATCAACGCTGGTTGGTACTTCAGGTGTTTCTATAGTGACATCTTTAAAATAGCCAAGACGCTCTACACGATCACGTGATGTTTTGATTTTCTCACCGTCATACCATGAGCTTTCAAACTGACGGAATTCACGGCGGATAACTTCATCACGTGTGCGGGTATTACCTGCGAGGTTAATGCGGCGCACATAAACGCGCTTGCCCGGATCAACAAAGATCGTGAAAGCAACTTCTTTCTTTTCCTTGTTCAGGTTAGGATTTGCATTTACGTTGGCAAATGCATAACCAAAATTACCCATGCGTTCAGAAATACGCTTGGTACTTTCAGTCAGACGGGCAGCATTATAAATATTGCCTTTTTTGAGCAACAACAAAGAGGCCAACTCCTCTTCCCTGCCCATGGTATCGCCTTCAAGCTTGATATCGGAGACGGTGTATTTATCGCCTTCATCAATATTGATGGTGATGTAGATGTCTTTTTTGTCCGGTGTGATGGAAATCTGCGTGGATAAAATCTGCATTTCCAGATAACCACGGTTTTGATAGAACGAGCGCAAGGTCTCGATATCACCCGACAGCTTTTGCTTGGAATATTGATCTGCCTTGGTATACCAGGTAAACCAGCCTGGTGTCGTCAAGGTCAACAGGTCACGGATTTCACCATCAGAAAAATCTTTGTTGCCGATAATATTGATCTGGGCAATCTTGGCTACTTCGCCCTCATCCACAGCAAATGTAACGTTTACACGATTGCGCTCTATCGGCGTAATCGTGGTAGTGATTTGCATGCCATACAAGCCCTTGGACAGGTATTGGCGTTTGAGCTCTTGTTCGGCACGATCTACTGTTGCCTTATCAAAAATACGTGACTCACCAACGCCTATGTCTTTCAAGGCCTTGACGAGTGCATCTTTTTCAAATTCTTTAGTGCCGGTGAATTCTACGCCAGCAATAGTAGGACGTTCTTCCAGCAAAACGATCAATACACCGTCCTGCACTTCAATCTGAACATCCTTGAAAAAACCCGTTGCATACAGGGATTTGATCGCAGTTGTACTTTTTGCGTCATCGAATTGCTCACCGACTTTGACAGGCAAATAGCTAAATACAGTACCAGCCTCCGTCCGTTGCAAGCCTTCTACACGTATATCCTTGACGGTGAAGGGCTCAATCGCCAATGCGTTTCCGGTGCAAAGTGCCAATGCAGCCAGAGATAAAGCATGACGACGAAAATGGGCTAAAGTGAACTGCTCGATATGTAATTTCATTGGGTATAAATTTCTTTCAATACTCTCAATATTGCTATCTAAAATGAGTTTCTGTCATCAAGCCAGCTATTATGACATTAGTCGGGCAATGTCATTAAAAAAAGCTATTGCCATCATCGTCAATAACAAAAATAATCCGGCACGCTGTCCCATTTCGACATAACGGTCCTGCAAAGGTTTCCCGGTCAAAACTTCCAGCGAATAATACAACAAATGCCCCCCATCCAAAACGGGTATTGGTAGTAAATTCATCACGCCAAGGCTAATACTGATCACCGCAATGAAGCCCAGATAGACAATCATGCCGGTTCTGGAGGTTTGACCGGCATAATCAGCGATGGTCAAAGGTCCGGTTATGTGCTTCAGAGAAACACTACCCGTCAGCATTTTTCCCATCATTTTCAGGCTAAATATACTGGTATCCCAGGTTTTTTCAACAGACTTGATAAATGCCTGTGGCAGGCTAGCCTGCACCACTGTCATCTCTGGAACCATGGGCTGCAATTTTACCTTCATCAACCCCACTGTCTGCCCGCTTACTTCCTGACTGACAGGCGTGACTTCCACCTCAAATTTGCTGCCGTTCCTTTGTACCATCAACTTCAACGGCTTATCAGGATTGGCGTTGACGATTTGCCGGAAATCTATTGTATCAAGCAGGGGTTTCTGTCCTATCGCCAGAATACGGTCGCCAACCTGCAAACCAGCCTGCTTGGCGGGGCTATCCGGTAAGAAATCCTCCAGTACAATTTCAGTACTTCCCGCAAGATTCAAGCCAAGGTGCTGCAAAATATCGGTATCAACTTCGCTTGAACTCAGTTGTTGAAGTGGGATTTCCACGGAAATTGGTGTGTTACCACTAATATTGCCGGTATTGACATGCTGTACTTCAAGTACCGGATTACGCCTACTGACACCGGCCTGCATCATTTTCCAACGGAACTCTGACCAGCTTTGTACTGGCTCACCATTTATAGAAGTAACCAGGTCACCGTAGCGCAATCCCGCTTTATAGGCGATAGAGGATTCAGATGCTACGCGCACTTTGGAAACTGCCTCTGGTACACCATGCACAAACAAGGCGGTATAAAGGAAGATGGCCAATAAAAAATTGGCCATAGGGCCGGCAGCCACGATAGCTATGCGCTTCCAGACAGATTGCTGGCAAAATTCGCGGGACAGCTCATCTGGGGAGATTTTTTCCGCACCCATTTCACGGGCGTCCAGCATTTTAACGTAGCCACCTAGCGGCAACAGAGAGATAGCCCATTCGGTCTGGTCTTTACCCAGGCGCCTGGAGTAGATAATCTTTCCCATTCCCAGGGAAAAACGCAGAACTTTAACGCCACACCAGCGGGCCACAATGTAGTGTCCAAATTCATGGATGGTGACCAGTATTCCCAGGGTCACCAGAAAGGCCAATGCGTTTTGTAGCCAGGTCATAAGGAGATCATCGCCTGTGCAACCCTGCGTGCTTCAGCATCGCAGGCGAGTATGCTTTCCAGATCTGGTGTCTCGCTCGCAGCAAGTTTGCTCAGCGTATGCTCTATGACCTGATTGATCATGCGGAAGCCTATTCTCTTGTCCAAAAACGCTTGGACAGCAATTTCATTACTTGCGTTCAATATGGTTGCAGCTGACTTACCCTCCTTCAAAGCATCATAGGCCAGTTGCAAGCATGGGAAACGCTGGAAGTCTGGCTTGATGAAATTCAAACTGGCGACCTTCAGCAGATCAAGTGGTGCGACTCCCGAGTCTATACGCTCAGGATAGGCCATACCGTAAGCGATGGGTATGCGCATATCCGGATTACCCATTTGTGCAATCACTGAACCATCCATATAGGACACCATGGAATGAATCACACTTTGTGGATGGATGACCACCTCAATCTGCTCTGCCGGCGTCGCAAACAGCCAGTGAGCCTCGATGACCTCCAGCCCCTTGTTCATCATCGTCGCTGAATCGACGGAGATTTTACGACCCATGACCCAGTTGGGGTGAGCCACGGCTTGTTCAGGCGTGACATCATCCAGGGTATTGACATCCCGATTCAGGAAGGGCCCGCCAGAGGCAGTCAATAATATTTTGTGTATGCCATGCTGGCCGGGTTGACGGTTATAGTTGCCGGGCAAGCATTGAAAGATGGCATTGTGCTCGCTATCAATAGGCAGTAAAGCAGCACCACTGTCTTTAATGGCATCAATAAACAGCTGACCAGACATGACCAATGCTTCTTTATTCGCCAGCAAGACTTTTTTTCCTGCTTTTGCAGCAGCCAAAGACGCAGGCAAACCGGCAGCACCAACAATGGCTGCCATGACGCTATCACATTCACTGGCGCTGGCAACGGCACACAAGGCCTCTGGGCCAGACAATATCTGGATTTGAGGTAAATGCAATTCTTTTAACAGAACCGCCAGCTCATCAGCAGCCTGCGCAGTACCAACCACTGCAACCTGAGGTAAAAACTGCGCGCATTGCTCAGCCAGTTTTTTTACCTGGGTATGTGCGGTCAACGCAAAAACACCATAGCGCTCAGGATGGCGTGCAACCACATCCAAAGTCGATACGCCTATGGAGCCGGTAGAACCTAATATGCAAAGCTGTTGTTTTTTCTGCATGTATTTTATCGCCACAAATCTACCAGGGCTGCCAGGGGAAGCACAGGTATCAATGCATCTATCCTGTCAAGCACACCACCATGCCCGGGCAGGAGGTTGCTACTGTCTTTCATGCCGACGCGGCGTTTCAATGAAGATTCAAACAAATCGCCCACTACGCTTGCCGCAGTAATCAAAGTCATGGCGCCAACAAAGATGAGCCAGCCTTTTCTGGCAACTAATTGCGCAGTGAAAGTATTTTCCAAAGCAGGGACAAAGCTTGTCGCTGCCGCCAATAGCAATACGCAGATCCAACCACCGATAGCACCTTCCCACGATTTACCCGGAGAAATTGTGGGAGCGAGTTTGCGCTTGCCAAAAGTTTTACCAGAAAAATAGGCGCCAATGTCAGCAATCCAGACGATGGCCATGACCGAAAACAGATACATCGGTGAACGCTGAAAGAACACCGCAATCGCGATGAAGCAGGCAAAAATACTGATGCCATACAAAGTACTCAGCATGCCACTGGAAAAATTATGCGTTTCCGGCAAGCCCCTGGCTAGCGTGGGGACCAACCTTAAAGCCCAGAATGCCGTGCTCAGCGCAAACAGCAGAGGGTGAGAAAAGTCTGCCAGATGAAATAAACAGTAAATCAGCAAGCCAACCCAAAGCGCTGCCATGATGATAGGGCCGGGCTTTTTAAACAAGCGCTGGCATTCCCACATGGCAGCAGCAAAAAACACCACCGCCAGCACAGAGAAAGCATAAAAATTGGCCGAATACAGCACTGGCAACAAAATGGCCAGCAGAACCAGAGCAGTCAGGACACGGGTTTTAAGCATTACTTGCTTTCTTGCTGGGCAGATTGTTCTGACACCTGGGCACTGGTGCGTCCAAAGCGACGTTCACGGTTTTGATATGATGATATGGACAAATCCAGAGCAGCCGCATCAAAATCAGGCCAGAATGTATCGGTGAAATACAACTCACTATAAGCCAGTTGCCAGAGCAGAAAATTGGAAATGCGTGTTTCACCGCCGGTACGGATAAACAAATCTGGCTCAGGTGCATAGGCCATCGACAAATACGCAGCAAGCTGGTCTTCTGTTATTTCCTGATCAGCCTGCCCTGCAGCTCCCCGCTCTTTTTGCAGGCGATTCATGGCCTGCATGATGTCCCAGCGGCCACCGTAATTGGCACAGACCGTTACAGTCAGCCCCTGATTATTGGCGGTTTTTTCCTCTGCAGCAGCTATCATTTTCTGCAATTGCGGGTCAAAGCGAGTCAGATCACCGACCACTTTCAGGCGTATATTATTAGCGTGCATTTTCGCCACTTCTTTTTCAAGAGCGGTCACAAACAAACGCATCAATAGCGAAACCTCTTCAGCCGGCCTGCGCCAGTTTTCCGAACTGAAGGCAAAAAAGGTCAGGTAAGAAACACCGCGGCGGGCACAGGCTTCAACGATGCCCCTGACCGCTTCAACGCCCTTTACATGCCCGGCGACACGCGGCAAAAAACGCTTGGTTGCCCAGCGCCCGTTGCCGTCCATAATAATAGCGATATGTTTAGGAATTGCGCCAACTGCCGGAATTTCCTTGGTGGAACTTGTATGGGTCATGTAAATCCAGAATGTGTTGATACGCGGGCGACGACTATACTGTCAACACTTCTTTTTCTTTGTCAGCCAGCAGCTTATCGACTTCGGCAACAAACTTGTCCGTCAACTTCTGGATATCATCCTGCGCACGGCGCTCATCATCTTCAGAACATTCTTTCTCTTTCAGCAATTTCTTCAGAGACTCATTGGAGTCGCGGCGAATATTGCGGATAGCGATTTTGGCGCTTTCACCTTCAGTTTTAACCAGCTTGACCATTTCCTTACGGCGCTCTTCCGTCAGCGGTGGCGTTGGCACGCGTATCAGCTCGCCTTGCGAGGATGGATTCAAACCAAGATCAGCATCACGAATCGCTTTTTCAATTGCATTCAACATTTTCTTTTCCCAAGGCTGCACACCAATCGTGCGCGCATCGATCAAAGTCACATTGGCAACCTGAGTAATATGAGTAGGTGTACCGTAATAATCAACCTGGACATGATCCAGAATGCCGGTATGGGCACGGCCAGTGCGTACTTTAGACAAATCAGCCTTTAAAGTCTCGATGGACTTTTGCATACGCTGGTCAGAACTTTTCTTGATATCTGCTACGCTCATCGCGCTCTCCTGTACATCTGGGCACGAGCGACGGCTGCGGCCGCGCTCCTTGCCGAATTAATATGAAACAATCCGAAGTGCAGGATTATACGTGCACTAAGGTGCCTTCGTCTCCCCCCAAAATGACATTCTTCAATGCACCCGGTTTAATAATGGAAAATACCTTGATCGGCAGTTTCTGATCACGGCAAAGTGCAAAGGCAGTCGCATCCATGACTTGCAGATGACGGGCAATAGCCTCATCAAAAGAAATCGTTGTATAACGCGTTGCTGCAGGATCTTTTTTAGGGTCGGCTGTATAGACACCATCAACCTTGGTTGCCTTCAAGACGATTTCAGCGCCGATTTCCGAACCGCGCAAAGCAGCTGCAGTGTCGGTAGTAAAGAAAGGATTGCCTGTACCTGCAGCAAATACAATGACTTTACCTTCTTCCAGGTATTGCAAGGCTTTTGGGCGTACATAAGGCTCTACAACCTGGTCAATGGCGATAGCTGACATGACGCGCGAAGTCAGTCCGACCTGGCGCATGGCATCGGATAAAGCTAGGGCATTCATAACTGTCGCCAGCATACCCATGTAGTCTGCGGTTGCCCTGTCCATGCCTTGTGCACCAGGCGCAACGCCACGGAAGATATTGCCACCGCCAATAACGATGGCTAGCTCCACGCCCATTCTCGATACTTCGGCCACATCGGCCACCATGCGCTCTATCGTCGCACGATTAATGCCAAACGGATCATCGCCCATCAGGGCTTCGCCAGAGAGCTTCAAGAGCACACGCTTGTAAGCAGGTTTTGTCATGATAGGACTCCTTCTGGTAGTTTAAATAGTTTAAAAGAAATGCGTACTGGATGAAACAGCCTGGATAAGACTCTTCAATAACCATTTGATTTGTAAACTAGCCCGGTCAGGCAATACACAAAACAAATGGAGCACCACTCGCTCATAACACGCTCATATTTACACCTGAATACATAAATTTGATGCTCAGACACAAATACTTACAATCGCCAGATTTAAAAAAACGGGCCTTTCGGCCCGTTTTTTTATTTCGCCAATTACGCTTGTTTTGCTGCAGCCACTTGCGCGGCCACTTCAGCGGCGAAGTCATCTTGCTTCTTCTCAATGCCTTCACCAACAACAAACATGGTGAACGCTTTGACAGTTGTATTAACAGATTTCAACATCTGCTCAACTGTTTGCTTGTCATTCTTAACGAATGTTTGATTCAGCAAAGAAACTTCTTTCAGGAATTTCTGTACGGAACCTTCAACCATTTTTTCAGCGATATCTGCAGGCTTGCCAGATTCAGCTGCTTTCAGAGCTGCTACAGAGCGCTCTTTTTCGATCAGTTCAGCAGGCACCTGGTCAGAAGACAGGGATACTGGCTTCATCGCAGCGATATGCATTGCTACGTCTTTACCAACTTGCTCATCTGCGCCGTCAAATTCAACAACCACGCCGATACGTGTGCCATGCAGGTAAGAAACCAGTTTGGCAGTTGTGTCAAAGCGGACAAAACGACGGAAAGACATGTTTTCGCCGATTTTACCAACCAGTGCTGCGCGCACTTCTTCAACTGTCTTGCCATCCAGTGGCAATGCACCCAAAGCTGCGATATCAGCAGGATTGTGTTCAGCGATCAGTTTTGCACAAGTATTTGCCAGCGCCAGGAAATCATCATTCTTGGTCACGAAGTCTGTTTCGCAGTTAACTTCGATCAGGGAACCAACATTGCCGGAGATGTAGGATGCGACAACGCCTTCTGCCGTAATACGGGAAGATGCTTTAGAAGCCTTGCTACCCAGTTTTACACGCAGAATTTCTTCCGCACGGTCCATATCGCCTTCTGCTTCTGTCAGCGCTTTTTTGCATTCCATCATTGGCGCATCTGTTTTTGCGCGCAGTGCACCTACCAAAGCTGCTGTAATCGCTGCCATGTCATTCTCCTAGTTCAAAGGTGTTTAAAAAACACCGATATCAAATTTTGTTTAAAAAAAAGGGCGAACGACTGTTGCCCCATTTTTTGTTTCAAGCCGCCACTAGCAGCTTGAAACCATGTGCCAGAACAGGCAATTAAGCTTGTTCTACTTCTACAAACTCATCAGAACCTGGTTTAACAGCTTCCAAAACTTCGTTTACTGCGTTTGCACGGCCTTCCAGGATGGAATCGGCAACACCGCGAGCATACAAAGCGATTGCTTTGGAGGAGTCATCATTACCTGGGATGATGTATGCAACACCTTCTGGGGAGTGGTTGGTATCAACCACGCCGATAACCGGGATACCCAGTTTCGCTGCTTCAGTGATTGCACCTTTGTGGTAGCCAACGTCAACCACGAAAATTGCATCAGGAACGCCGCCCATATCCTTGATACCACCGATGGATTTTTGCAGCTTGATCATTTCGCGCTGGAACATCAGGGCTTCTTTTTTGGACAGTTTCTCAACAGAACCGTCTTCGATGGAAGCTTCCATGTCTTTCAGGCGTTTGATGGATGTTTTGACTGTTTTGAAGTTAGTCAACATACCACCCAACCAGCGTTGATCAACGAAAGGCATGCCAGCACGTTGTGCTTCTGCTGCGATGATGTCACGGGATTGACGCTTGGTGCCAACCATCAACACTGTGCCGCGATTGGAAGACAATTGACGGATGTACTTCATCGCGTCCTGGTACATTGCCAGTGTTTTTTCCAGGTTAACGATATGAATCTTGTTGCGATGGCCGAAGATGTACGGTGCCATTTTTGGATTCCAAAAACGGGTTTGGTGACCAAAGTGCACACCAGCTTCAAGCATTTCACGCATTGTTACAGACATAATAACTCCAGGGTTAGGTCTTGAATCCAGCCAGTGATCTGAGCGAATTAATATTTACTATTAATTTAAACGCTGCAAGACACCCTTTTCGACCGGATTCGATTGATAAAATATTAATTAGCAAGTATCGCATTTCTATACATCTACAAGCTAACCATCTATTCTACTATGAAAATCGCATTTCCCTCAAGTGCTGTCTTCAGCCGCATGGTATAGCAAGCATGTCAGGCCGATACGGCAGCGCCCTTCATGGACTATAATTCCGGTTCTGCAACACTTTCGCAATTTTACTCAAACCAAGATTTTAGCGGACAAGCAAACCTGAGCCTGGCCAGACATACGTAGGGGCCACGCCATTTGCTTGTTACGCAAATCCGGGTCAACGACAAGAAAACGTATGGAAGCTATTACTATCAAAACGCCGGAAGATATCGCCGGCATGCGCATCGCTGGCAAACTGGCTTCGGAAGTTCTCGATTACATCACGCCTTTCGTTAAAATTGGCGTGACAACTGGTGAACTAGACCGTTTATGTCACGAATTCATGACTAATGTGCAAGGCACCATCCCTGCCCCGCTGAATTACTGCCCGCCAGGCTATACACCTTATCCCAAAGCCATTTGCACATCGGTCAACGATGTTATTTGCCACGGCATACCGGGCGACAAGGTTCTCAAGGATGGCGACTCCGTCAATCTTGATATTACCGTCATCAAAGATGGCTACCATGGCGATACCAGCCGCATGTTCCTGATTGGCGAACCCAAGATCATGGCCAAACGTCTCAGCGAAATCACCTATGAATGTATGTGGCTGGGTATAGACAAGATCAAACCAGGTGCACACCTAGGTGATATCGGACACGTCATACAGCAGCATGCCGAAAGAGCTGGCTACAGCATAGTGCGCGAGTTTTGCGGCCATGGCATAGGCAAGATATTCCATGAAGCACCGCAAGTCATGCATTACGGCAAACCTGGCACCATGGAAAAACTTTTGCCCGGCATGATTTTTACGGTAGAGCCCATGGTCAATGTCGGCCGCCGCGAAATCAAGGAAATGCCGGATGGCTGGACCATCAAGACCAAGGACCGCAGTTTGTCAGCGCAATGGGAGCATACGGTGCTGGTGACGGAAACCGGTTATGAAGTACTGACTTTGTCGGCAGGCTACCCGCCTATTCCAGACTTCATCAAACTCGCTTAAATCAAACTTAAATCAAACTTAAATCAAACCCGATTAAGACCCTGGCCACATGCAGACACCGGCACTCTCTTTCAAGGAAGAACTGAAATCAGCGCAACTGATCGTCATCAATGCGTTCAAGGAGAATCACAAGGCAGAGCAACTGCTGCATGATTTGTGCCGCAATGTCGATCAGCAACTCAGTAAAATCTGGCGTCACTTTGAGTTTCCGAAAGAGGCAGCACTGGTCGCTGTAGGTGGCTACGGACGTGGTGAGCTTTTCCCCTACTCTGACGTTGATGTGTTGATACTATTGCAGGAAAGGCCTGATGCCGCCTTGCGAGAGAAGCTGGAAAAACTGGTGCAGCTGTTCTGGGACATAGGTCTTGATATTGGCCACAGCATACGTACCATTGATGAATGCCTGCAGGAATCTGCAGCTGACATCACAGTACAAACCAGCCTGCTGGAAGCACGCCTAGTTACGGGCAGCCGTAAATTATTCAAGGAAATGCAGCAACGCTATACGGAAGCCCTGCATCCACAAAAATTCTTCCAGGAAAAATTACTGGAACTACAACAGCGCCATGTCAAATACGAAGACACACCGTATAGTCTGGAGCCGAATTGCAAAGAGAGCCCGGGGGGACTCAGGGACTTGCAAGTCATACTCTGGGTGGCCAAGGCAGCCAATCTGGGTAACTCCTGGCGTGAACTGGCAGAGCGCGGCCTGATCACCGATGTCGAGGCGCGTCAGTTAAAGCGTAATGAGCGTGCCTTCAAGGATATACGCATACGGCTGCATATTTATGCAGGGCGCCGTGAAGACCGTTTGATTTTCGACGTGCAGACAGCAATAGCAGAAACCTTTGGGTTCAAGACCACAGAGTCAAGGCGCGCCAGCGAGCACTTGATGCAACGCTATTACTGGGCAGCCAAGGCAGTTACACAGCTAAATACGGTGTTGCTGCAAAACATAGAAGCCGTATTGTTTCCGCAACCCTCTGTGCCACGCCCCATCAATGAGCATTTCAATGAAGTAAATGGCTTCATCGACATTGCCAGGGACGATACCTTTGAAGCCAACCCATCGACCATACTGGAAGTATTTCTGGCAATGGCCAGACATGGAGAGCTCAAAGGCATGACGGCCAGGACCTTGCGTGCACTATGGCATGCACGCCTGTTGATCGATGCTGAGTTCCGTCACGATATTTTCAATCGATCATTGTTCCTGCAAATCCTGCAGTCGCCACAAGGGATTACTCATGCTCTGCGGCGCATGAACCAGATGAGTATCCTGGGGCGTTATTTGCCTAATTTCCGCCGCATCATCGGTCAGATGCAGCACGATCTGTTTCATGCCTATACAGTAGATCAGCACATCCTGATGGTAGTGCGCAATTTGCGTCGCTTCACCATGCCCGAGCATGCACATGAATACCCGTTTTGCAGTCAGTTGATGGCAAATTTCAATCAGCCATGGGTTTTGTACATCGCAGCCTTGTTCCATGATATTGCCAAGGGCCGTGGCGGCGATCATTCCATTCTTGGCATGGCTGATGCAAAAAAATTCTGTTATGACCATGGCCTCAGCAAAGCCAATACCGAGCTGATTATTTTCCTGGTACAAAACCATCTGACCATGTCGCATGTGGCGCAAAAGCAGGACTTGTCGGATCCGGACGTGATACAAAATTTTGCCAACATCGTCAAGGATGAACGCCACCTGACAGCACTGTATTTGCTGACGGTATCCGATATACGTGGCACCAGCCCCAAGGTTTGGAATGCGTGGAAAGGCAAACTGCTGGAAGACCTGTACCGCATGGCTTTACGGGTACTGGGTGGAGAAGCGCCGAGCAAGGACAGGGAGCTAAAAAATCGCCAGGAAGATGCGTTGAAAGCCTTGCGCCTGTATGGCCTGGCACCTGACGCGCATGAAAAATTCTGGCATCAACTTGATGTTGCTTATTTCCTGCGCCATGATGCATCTGATATCGCCTGGCAAACACGTGCTTTGCACGATCGCATCGATAGCCAGACACCTGTGGTGAAATGCCGCCTCTCACCTATCGGTGAAGGTTTGCAGATCACAGTCTATGTCAAAGACCAGCCTGACCTGTTTGCGCGCATTTGCAATTATTTTGACGGCAAGAACTTTGGCATTCTTGATGCAAAAATTCATACTAGCAAAAATGGCTATGCTCTGGATACTTTTCTGGTCATAGAACCGGCTTTTGCCAATAATTATCGTGACATCATTAATTTGATAGAGCACGAACTGACAGAGATACTGACGCGCCAGACTCCGCTTTCACCACCTAACCGTGGACGCCTGTCGCGCATGTCACGCACCTTCCCTATCGTGCCTACAGTCGATTTGCGGCCGGATGACCGTGGCCAGTATTATTTACTGTCGATCTCTGCAAATGACAGAAATGGCTTGTTATATGCCGTGGCAAATATCCTGACCAAGTATAAAATCAATTTGCATACAGCAAAGATCATGACCCTGGGCGAAAGGGTAGAAGATGTTTTCATCGTCGATGGCCAGGCCTTGCAAGGTGCACGCAGCCAGATACAGTTTGAAACCGACTTGCTGGATGCACTCAGAATTTAAACGCTGGCAACGCTATATTACAACCGAATAATCAACACCCTCGTCTGATCCGCAACTACTCTCAGGCGAGACTACTTTAAAAGCATCATGACTGAACTTGTAAGACTCTCCAAACGCATGTCCGAACTTGGCCTTTGCTCCCGCCGTGAGGCTGATGAATGGATAGCACGCGGCTGGGTCAGGGTTGATGGCAATGTCATCTCCGAACTGGGCAGCAAGGTATTACCGCATCAAAAAGTGACCGTGGAAAGACAGGCCGCGGCAGAGCAATCAAAACGCGTCACCGTCCTCATCAACAAGCCCGTTGGTTTCGTCAGTGGTCAGGCTGAAGATGGTTATACACCAGCAATCGCCTTGATCAAGCCAGAGAACCGCTGGGCGGAGGATGAAGTCGATACCCAGTTTCACCCTACCCAATTACGCAGTCTCGTGCCTGCTGGCCGGCTGGACATTGACTCCGTTGGTTTGCTGGTATTGACCCAGGATGGCCGCATCGCCAAGCACCTGATAGGTGAAACCACCGTGGTGGAAAAGGAATATCTGGTACGCGTGCAATACAGTAAACCTGGCCGCCTGCCAGATGCAGATTTACGTCGTCTGAATCATGGTCTGTCACTGGATGGCAAGAAACTACTGCCTGCCAAAGTCACCTGGCAAAATGAAGATCAGTTGAATTTCATCCTGCGTGAAGGTAAGAAGCGCCAGATCAGGCGCATGTGTGAAATGGTAGGTTTGAGAGTGATAGGCCTGAAACGCGTTCGCATAGGCAAGATCAAGCTGGGTAAATTACCAGAGGGGCAATGGCGCTACCTCCGGGAAGATGAGCAATTCTAATTAGCACTCTTTAGCACTCTTCAAAAAACAAAAGGGCAAGAATCGAAATTCTTGCCCTTTTGTTTTGAAATCAACTCAATCGTCGTCGTTAGGATCAAGCTCTGGAAACAAAACTTCAGTAAAACCAAATTGTGTCAGATCACGTATGCGCATGGGATACAAAATGCCATTCAGATGATCGCACTCATGTTGCACGACGCGGGCATGGAAGCCATCTACGTCACGTGAAATTCGTGTACCGAATTGATCATAGCCTTCATACCGCAGAGCACTCCAGCGCGGCACCAGGCCTCGCATGCCTGGCACAGACAAACATCCTTCCCATGCGTCATCAGTCTCTTCAGACAAGGGTGTCAGTACAGGATTGATGAGCACTGTCTCAGGCACAACAGGTGCATCAGGGTAGCGCGGATTATTTTTGAAGCCAAAAATCACCAGTTGTAAATTCACACCAATTTGCGGCGCTGCCAAACCAGCACCATTGGCGGCAATCATGGTCTCGAACATATCCCTGGTGAGCTCATGCAATTCTGGAGTATCAAACGCAGTGACTTGCTCGGCAACCCTTAACAGTCGTGGATCGCCCATTTTCAGGATAGGATGAATCATGGTGCACCAAATGTAATAAGAGTAAATGACTTAATGCAAATACGGCCAGTTTATAGCTGGCCGCAGAATTGCATTATTTATTCAGGGATTGCAGGAACTCGGTAAATTCTGCACTGGTTTCCTTGTGTTTCAAACCGAGAGCAACACTGGCTTTCAGATAGCCGAGCTTGGAGCCGCAGTCATAACGCGTCGCATTTGGGCGGAAGGCATAGACCGGGAAGTCTTTCAACATGGCAGCAATACCATCCGTCAATTGAATTTCACCACCGGAGCCCTTACCCAGGGTTTCCAGATAAGAGAAAATACGGCCAGACAAAATATAGCGACCAACCACCGCCAGAGTCGATGGGGCAACGTCAGGCATAGGCTTTTCTATTATGCCCTGCACTCTTTCGAGGCTCTCGGTATATGGTGTGCCACTGACAATACCATATTGACGGGTAAATTCACGGGGTACATTTTGTACTGCGATGATGCTGCCACCTTCGGCTTCGTACTGACGTGCCATCTGTGCCATGACAGATGGCTGACCTGCATCCGCGTCCATCAGATCATCTGCCAGCAAGACAGCAAAAGGATCATCGCCAATTACCGGACGGGCGCACAATACCGCATGGCCCAAACCCAGAGCTGCTGTCTGGCGGATATAAATGCAGTTGATGTTCTTGGGAATGACGTTCCTGACCAGATCCAGCAAGGCTTCTTTGCCTGCTGCTTCCAGTTCGCTTTCAAGCTCATAGGCTTTATCGAAATGATCTTCAATTGCACGCTTGTTGCGGCCAGTAATAAATACCATTTCTGTAATGCCTGCCTCAACTGCCTCTTCAACCGCATATTGAATCAGCGGCTTATCAACGATAGGCAACATCTCTTTAGGTTGTGCTTTCGTGGCAGGCAAGAATCGGCTACCCAGACCAGCTACGGGGAATACTGCTTTTGTAATTTTTCTCATTTCAGCTCCTGGAACAAAGTTGAAGCAATTCTGCTTCTGTCAATATAGTTAAACCCAATTCTTGCGCTTTTACCAGCTTGCTTCCCGCATCATCACCGGCAACCAGATAGCTGGTTTTTTTTGATACTGAACCTGAAACCTTGCCGCCCGCTTTTTCTATGATCTCTGTCGCCTGATCACGGCTTAGCGTAGGCAAGGTACCTGTCAATACCAGCGTCTTGCCAGCCAATACCTGCTCACCTTTTTCCTGGACTTCTATCTCCGGCCAATGTATGCCAGATGCCAGCAATTGCTCCACCAACTCCACATTAAGTGGATCAGAAAAGAAGCGGAGTATAGACTTGGCAACCACAGGGCCGACATCCGATACTTCCAGCAACTGCTCTTCCGTCGCTTTCATCAATGCATCCGTATTACCGAAATGCGCAGCCAGATCTTTTGCCGTAGATTCACCAACATGGCGTATACCCAGTGCATAGATAAAGCGCGGAAAACTGGTCAGTTTCGATGTTTCCAGCGCACTCAATACATTTTGCGCAGATTTCTCTGCCATGCGGTCCAGTTCAACCAGCGCGCGCAGACCAAGCTTATACAAATCTGCAGCAGTTGTAACGACATTCTTATCGACCAACTGATCAATGAGCTGCTCTCCTACACCATCAATATTCATTGCCTTACGTGAAGCAAAGTGCGACAGGCCACCCTTGCGTTGCGCAGTACATTTTATCCAGCCACCGCTGCAACGGGCAATCGCTTCATCTTCCGGCTTTTGTATGGGCGAGCCACAAATCGGGCATTCCACCGGCATGACAAACTGGCGCGAATCTGCCGGACGTTTTTCCAATATGCTGGCAACGACCTCAGGTATGACATCACCTGCGCGGCGTACAGAAACCGTGTCACCTATCCGTATATCCTTGCGCTGTATCTCTTCTTCATTGTGCAAGGTGGCGTTGGTTACAGTCACGCCACCAACAAAAACAGGGGCCAACCTGGCGACAGGTGTGATCGCCCCGGTTCTACCGACTTGCACTTCTATATCCAGTACAGAAGTTAAAGCTTCTTGCGCCGGGAATTTGTGAGCGATTGCAAAACGTGGCGCGCGTGATACAAAACCAAGCGACTGCTGGCTGGCAAAGTCATTGACTTTATAGACCACGCCATCAATCTCATAATCCAGGTTATCGCGCCTGGTTTGAATAGACTTGTAAAATTCCAGCAAACCAGATGCACCACTGACCAAGGCATTTTCTTCGCAGACAGGGATGCCTGCCTGTTTATACCAGTCCAGTAAAGCGCGATGAGAAGGAGGCATGCTCATGCCTTCCAGCAGGCCTATGCCATAGGCAAAAAAACGCAGGCTACGCTGAGCAGTAATTTTTGAATCAAGTTGACGCAGGCTGCCAGCAGCAGCATTACGCGGGTTGGCAAACTCTTTGGCACCCGCATCACGCTGGCGCTGATTGAGTTTTTCAAAATCGCGCTTGAACATCAATACTTCACCGCGCACATCCAGTATCTTTGGCGGATTGTCTACCCGCAAGCGCAAGGGGATGTTACGTATGGTGCGAATATTTTCGGTAACATCTTCGCCTGTGAAGCCATCGCCCCGCGTCGCTGCCTGCGTGAAAACGCCGTCGACATAGCGCAGATTAATGGCCAGGCCATCAAACTTCAAATCTATTGCATAGACAATTTCATTTTGAATATCCAGCCCTTCACGGGCGCGGCGGTCAAAATTGACGACATCATCATCTTCAAAGCCATTATTCAACGACAACATGGGCACAGCATGCTGCACCTGGCCAAATTCTGGCAACGGTGCCCCACCTACCCTGCTGGTGGGTGAATCGACGGTTTTTAATTCGGGATGGGTTTCTTCCAGCCGCTGAAGTTCTGAAAACAATCTGTCATATTCAGCATCGGGCACACTGGGATTATCCAGTACGTAATAGGCATGTGCATACCGGTTCAACTCTGTGCGCAAGTGTTCTGCTTGTGCCGCTAGTGTTGAAGTATCTGCCGCCTTGGCGGCAGCATCCAAAAGATCATTCTGCATGTCTGGAATAAATTAACTAAATAATCGCTGGGCACGCAAAGAACCAGCAGGAATCTGCGCCTCTGCCATTGCTGCATAAAATTCATGAACCTGGCCGGATATCTCATCGAGTGCCAATTTGGAAATGGGCTGATTGCCGTCATCCACGACTGTGCCACCCAGACGAGTCGCTAAAGAGCGTGCACAAGCTGCCATGGCACCAAAGCCATCGCGTGCAGGGGCAACACAAGGCACATCCAGCAACAGGGTCAGACGCGAAGTCATGGTCTCGCTGACGCTGACATTGGTCGATAAAGTGAACAGACTGCCACCATCGCCATCAGGCATCATCAAACGACCATCAGGACGCTGATCAAAGCCCATTTTCTCCAATGCTGCGAGCAAAGTATTCAAGGCCCATGGTGCACCGTTGGCAGCGATATTCACGCTCAGCTGTGCGTCATGCTCGGCGACGAATTGATGCAATTCGCGGGCGTTGACCATGACCTTGTTCATATCCGGGATATCCGGGTGTGCACTGAGATTGTCAGCAATCGCCCGCAGTTTCATGATGAATTCAGAATATTCCAATTCATTCAAAGGGCCATTGCGGCTGACCATTTGCACGCCTGCAAACAGGCAGGTGTAAGCCCCACCAACGGCAATCACATCGCGCTCACCGCTGTGGCTTTGGCCTATGAAATGCACGGGTTTTTTACCCACATATTTAAGGTCTGCAATTTCTGCCAGAATTTTTTCACCACGTACCGGTGTTTCAAACTCCAATGGAATCACGCAATCGATTAATTCATCAACTGGCAATTCCTTATCCTGTATTGCTACTGGGGCTTCCATTTCAGTGGCAGTATCTGCATGCATGGGCTCATGATGTTGCGGCACATCGTCAACAGGCTGCACATCGCCATCCAGGCTAGGCTCATGCCTGACTATGGATTCAGCGGGCGCATCAGGATTCATAAGGACATCATCATGTCCATCGCCAAATGCATTTTCAACAGTTTTCTTGGCTTTGTATTCTTGCCATTTATTAAAAATCAGGACGCCGACCACCAGCGTTCCACCTATCGCTAACAAACTAATTTGTAGATCTGTCATGCCGCTTGAACCTCAGTAGCAAAATTGACGGCAGATTCCATATCTACCGCCACGATTCGTGAAACCCCCTGTTCTTGCATGGTGACACCAATCAATTGTTGTGCCATTTCCATCGCAATCTTGTTATGGGAGATAAATAAAAATTGTGTGTTTGCCGACATGCGTTTCACCATATTACAGAAACGCTCGGTATTTGAGTCATCCAGCGGCGCATCAACCTCATCGAGCAAACAGAACGGCGCAGGATTCAACTGGAACATGGAGAATACTAGCGCAGTTGCTGTGAGGGCTTTTTCACCACCAGATAGTAAGTGAATGGTTGCATTCTTTTTGCCAGGAGGCTGCGCCATGACTTGCACGCCAGAATCCAGAATTTCATCGCCCGTCATGATCAGTTTCGCCTGACCACCGCCGAATAAAATCGGGAAAAGCTCAGCGAAATGGTGGTTCACCTTGTCAAAGGTATCTTGCAACAAATCGCGTGTTTCAATATCAATCTTGTGAATGGCATCCTGCAAAGTCGTGATTGCCTCAGTCAGATCAGCATGCTGTGCATCCAGGAAAGTCTTGCGCTCAGTTGCCTGCGCCAACTCATCAAGAGCGGCCATATTCACGGCACCCAAAGCAGCAATCGCATTGGTCAGGCGGGTAACTTCGCCCTGCAAATAAGACGGCTTGAGATCATCATGCAGTTTTTGCGCCAGGACTTCTTCATCGACTTCAAAATTGCGTAATTGTTCCGAGAATTGTTCCTGGCTCAGACGTGCAGCCTGTTCTTTCAATTGCAATTCAACGATACGGTCACGTTGTGGTTGCAGGCTACGCTCCACCTGCATTTTGGATTCTTCGTGATGACGCAGCTGCTGCGTCAGTTGATCCAGCTCATGACGGGCATTTGCCAGCGCCACTTCCTGTGAGCTGCGTCTGTCCAGCAAATCTTGCAAACCAGCTTGTGCAGTCTGGTCGTCCATGGATTCCAGCTCAAGCTGCCCCTGCTGCATGCTGGCAAATAGCTGTGCGGATTGTTCCAGCGCGGTCGCGATACTGCGGCGCAATTCTTCCATCTTGCTGCGGTGGGATTTTTCTGCAAAAGCAGCTTCTTGCGCAGCAAGTTCCAGATCGCGCAGACGCTGTCTGGCTTCATTCAATTGCTGCTCTTTTTCCAGATAAGCGGTCTGGCCTTCTTCATGGGTTTCCTGCAGCTCCGCCAGGTCCATGTCCAGTTGCTCAAATTTTTGCTCGGACTCGGCACGGATTTGCTGCTGTTCACCCTCTTGCGCAGCGATTTCTGCCAGATCACTGCCTATCTGGGTGCTGCGCTGATTAAAGCGTTCCTGCACTTCAGACAATTTCATGAATTCGATTTGCAGACTATGGGTAGTCTGTGTAAGGCTACCCACACGCTGGCGCAAGTCTTGCAATTGCTGCGTAGCTTGGGTGTAAGCAGATTCCGAACGTACGGCACGGGTTTTGGACTCGTCCGCCAGCATGTGCTTGGCGCGGCATTGCTTGGTGATGTTTTCTATCTCTTGTTGACGTCCCAACACGCCATCTTGCTCAGAATCCGCGGCATAAAAACGCACACTGGAGCGGGCAATGACATGGCCCTGTTTGGTGATAAAACAGGCACCGGCTGGTAACTTAACCCTGTCCATGAAGGCGGATGTAATATCGTCAGCGATGTACACCTGATGTAACCAGTCTTGCATCAAACCACGCAAGCCTGCATCATTGAGTTGCAACAAATCGATGAAAGGCTTGAAGCCAGCCAGAGGAGTAACTGTTTCTGCCACGATAGTCGGTGCACAGACAGCCAGCTTGGCAGGTGGCGCATCACCAAAAAAGGCCTTTGCCCAGTCCAGGTTCGACATTTCCAGCGCTGCGGTACGTTCGCGCAAGATGGATTCCAGAGCAGTTTCCCAGCCAGCTTCGATATGCAGTTTTTGCCAGATTTTTGGCAAACCACTCAATTCGTGCTTTTCCAGCCATGGCTGCACCTTGCCCTGACTCTGTACTTTTTCCTGTAATTGCTTCAGGGCTAGCAGGCGAGCTTCCAGTTGCGCATATTCAGCACTGTCCTGGTTCACTTGCTGTTGTGCCTGTTTGCGCTCATCTTCCAGCAAAGGTAAGCGCTCTTGCGCTTCTTCCAGCTGCATGGTGAGCTCTTCCAGCACCTGCTTTTTTTCTTCCAGTTGCATCGACAAATTGTCCAGATGCGTCGTATCCGGCAATACCAGGCCCTGTTTTTCCTGCATCAGGCGCTCGCGTCGGGTTGCCAGGGTGTTCAGGATATTTGACGCATTACGCTGATGCGCAGATTCCAGCTCTATCTGCTGCTGCATCTGCATGATTTTGGCGCGTGATTCTGTCGTCTTCAGTTGCGACTCACGCCATATTTGCTCCATCGCGGGCAGCTTGTCTTGCTGTTGCTGGCTGACTTCCAGTGCCTGCTCGGCGCGCATGGCCAGCTCCTCAACATGGATTTCGCCTTCAGACAAATCATCCTGGAATTGCCGACTCTGGTTTTGCCATTGATCGCGCTGCGCAGTCAGTGACTGCAATTGTGATTGCAAACGGCTGCGAGATTCGATGACGAATTTGATTTGCGCTTCCAGGCTGCCAATCTCGGCATTGGTCTGGTACAAATGACCTTGCGCCTGATGCATGCGGTCGCCGACGGCATAGTGGGCCTGGCGCATTTGTTCCAGCTCCAGCTCTACATGGCGCAGCTTGGCTGTTTGCTCTTCCAAATCAGTCTGAGTCTTTTCTATTTCGGCAAAATGCTTTTTTTGCTCGTTTTCTGCTTCTTTTTTACGCAGCAACCACAGCAGCTTTTGCTTTTCTTCCTGATCAGTCTGCAATTCGCGAAATTTATTAGCAACAACTGCTTGCGCACCCAGCCTGTCCAGGTTGTTATTCAATTCGCGCAGGATGTCTTCAACACGTACCAGGTTTTCATGGGTGTCGTGGATACGGTTTTCTGTCTCGCGGCGGCGTTCTTTATAACGGGAAACACCGGCAGCCTCTTCGAGGAAAATCCTTAATTCTTCCGGACGGGCTTCAATGATGCGCGAAATCATGCCCTGGCCGATAATCGCATAGGCGCGCGGCCCCAGACCGGTACCAAGGAAAATATCCTGGATATCGCGGCGGCGCACTGGCTGCCCATTAATGTAGTAAGTAGACGTGCCGTCACGCGTCAAGGTACGCTTGACGGCAATTTCACCGTATTGGCTCCATTGACCTGCAGCTTTGCCCATGCTGTTATCAAAAACCAACTCTACCGACGAGCGGCCAGCGGGTTTGCGGTGGGTAGAACCGTTAAAGATAACGTCCTGCATGGATTCGCCACGCAACTCAGAAGCTTTGGATTCACCCAAAACCCAGCGCACGGCATCAATAATATTGGATTTACCGCAACCATTAGGGCCGACAACACCAACCAGTTGGCCAGGAACCTGAAAATGGGTGGGATCTACAAAAGATTTAAATCCCGCTAATTTAATAGAAGTTAATCGCACTTTATATAATTTTATTATCTTTTGCAGTCAAATCTACCGCGTATCGTATATATGCCAAGGCCATCAATGCCAGCCGCGTTCCTGTATCGCTGCATAATACCATCGTAAGAGCAAAATTTTCAGTTTTCAAACTTATGACACAATTTACATATTAATCAGTATTTCACGCAAGTACAGGTGAAAGCCTTTCTCTATAGAATCCTCAGGACGCTATAATACGGATTGCAATTAAAAAGCAGCAAACTCAAGCAGACCAAAGAAATAAGCTAAAAAGCCTGTTTAGCGTCGACAACAATTCGAAAATGACATTTAATCCCTATCTCAGTAAGTTGCAGCCGTATCCGTTCGAGAAACTGAAGCGCCTGTTTGCCGATGTTGTGCCAAATTCCAAATTTCCAGCCATCAGTCTGGGCATAGGCGAACCCAAGCACCCTACTCCCGCCTTGATCAAGGATGCTATTGTCGACAATATGGCAGGCTTGGCCAGTTACCCATCGACTGCTGGCTCTGATGCCTTGCGCAATTCCATTTCTGCCTGGCTGGGACGTCGCTACAATATACCGCCGCTGGATGCAGCAACTCAGATCTTGCCTGTCATCGGTTCACGCGAAGCGCTGTTTGCCCTGGCGCAAACCGTCATCGACCCCAGCGCCTGCAAAAATGGCTTGCCATTAGTGGTGTGCCCTAACCCGTTTTATCAGATTTACGAAGGCGCAGCCTATCTGGCCGGGGCTGAGCCCTATTTTGCCAATGCTGACCCTGACCGCAATTTCGCACCTGACTACAAGAGCATCCCTGAATCAGTGTGGCAGCGCGTACAGCTACTGTATATCTGTTCACCGGGCAACCCTACGGGCGCAGTATTGAACCTGGATGACTGGAAAGAGTTATTTACCCTGTCAGATCGTTATGGTTTTGTTATTGCTGCCGATGAATGCTATTCCGAGATTTATTTTAAGGCCGAAGCACCGTTGGGCAGCTTGCAAGCCGCACGTGAACTGGGCAGGAATGATTATCAACGCCTGATTACCTTGTCCAGCCTGTCCAAACGCTCGAATGTACCTGGCATGCGCTCTGGTTTCGTCGCGGGAGATGCTGAAATCATCAATAAATTCCTACTGTACCGGACTTATCATGGCAGCGCCATGAGCCCTAACATACAGGCTGCCTCGGTCGTTGCCTGGAATGATGAAGTACATGTGCAAGAAAATCGCGACAAGTACATACGCAAATTTGCCCAGATCACGTCGATTTTGCAAGAAGTGCTGGACGTGACACTGCCTGACGCTGCCTTTTACCTGTGGGCAAAAATTCCTGATGCCATGGGTTTGTCGGATACAGAATTCGCCCGCCGCCTGTACGAGGAATATAATGTGACAGTTCTGCCCGGCAGTTATCTGGCGCGCGAAGCCCATGGCGTCAACCCTGGGCAAAACCGCATACGCATGGCTTTGGTGGCTGAGCCTGAAGAATGCCTGGAAGCGGCACAAAGGATAGTCAGCTTTTGCAAGAATTTTACTCCGGCAGCAGTCTGATACTGCAGCCAGACAGCAGACAGCAGACACAAGATTATTTCGGTTTTTATTTTTTACATTTCCATTTGAAGACACTCAACATGACTCAACAATTACAGCAAATCATTGATCAAGCCTGGGAAGACCGCACAAATTTCTCACCAAAATCTGCTCCTGCAGAAATCCGCGAGGCAGTTGCCCATGTATTGAGCGAACTTGATGCAGGCACCCTGCGCGTTGCGCAAAAGATTGAAGGTAGCTGGCAAGTCAATCAGTGGATCAAAAAAGCTGTATTGCTGTCTTTCCGCCTGGAAGACAATATCACTATGCCTTCTGGCGAGCACATGCAGTTCTTCGACAAAGTGCCAACCAAGTTCGCCAATTACACGGCTGAAGACTTCGTCAAAGGCGGCTTCCGCGTAGTACCACCAGCAGTTGCACGCCGTGGCAGCTTTATTGCCAAAAACGTGGTGTTGATGCCTTCTTATGTCAATATCGGCGCTTATGTCGATGAAGGCGCGATGGTTGATACCTGGGCGACTGTCGGTTCTTGCGCGCAAATTGGTAAAAACGTGCATTTGTCCGGCGGCGTTGGTATCGGTGGCGTACTGGAACCTATGCAAGCCAACCCAACCATCATTGAAGACAATTGCTTCATCGGTGCACGTTCAGAAATCGTAGAAGGCGTGATCGTTGAAGAAAATTCCGTGATTTCCATGGGCGTGTATATCGGCCAATCCACCAAGATTTATGACCGCGCGACAGGTGAAGTCAGCTATGGCCGCGTACCGTCAGGCTCTGTCGTAGTTTCTGGCAATTTGCCGTCTGCTGATGGCAAATACAGCCTGTATTGTGCAGTGATCGTGAAACGTGTCGATGCACAGACACGCTCCAAAACCAGTATCAATGAATTGTTGCGCGGCGCTTAAGCACTTTTGCGTTTTTTTGTATTTTTATTTTAATAATTAGCTCAGCTTAGGGACACATCATGGCAGCGATGGAGAGGTTATTTCAATTGATGAAGGAAAAACATGCATCTGACATGTTTTTCGCGATGAATTCGCCCATACACTTGAAAATCAATGGCAATCTGCTCCCTATCAATCAGCAGAAAATGGATCAGGCAAACATCCTGTCGCTGCTCAGCGAGGTAGTAGAACCTGAACATATGGAGCAACTGGAAGCTGAAAACGAGCTTAATGTCGGTATCGGCGCTGCTGGCATAGGCCGCTTCCGTCTTTCGGCGTTCCGTCAGCGTGGCTCTATCTCTGCTGTGTTCCGTTATGTGCCCGGTGATATTCCCAAGCTCGACACCTTGCATCTGCCGCCAGTACTGGCTGAGCTGATTATGGAAAAACGTGGTTTGATCTTGCTGGTCGGCTCTACCGGCTCAGGCAAATCAACCACGATTGCATCCATGCTGGATCACAGGAATGAAGTCAAGACTGGTCATATCCTGACACTGGAAGACCCGATAGAATTTCTGTTCCGCAGTAAAAAATCCATCGTCAACCAGCGTGAAATTGGTAGCGATTCTGAAAGTCTGAAAACTGCGCTGAAGAACTCATTGCGTCAGGCACCTGATTGCATCCTGATTGGTGAGATCCGCGATCTCGAAACCATGATGGCAGCGATTGCCTATGCACAGTCCGGCCATCTGGTATTGGCGACCCTGCATGCGAATAATAGTTATCAAGCTTTGAACCGTATCATCAGTTTCTTCCCCATGGAAACACGCAGTGCATTGTTGCTGGATTTGTCGTCTTCCATACGCGCGATTATCTCGCAGCGCCTGATACGCGCTATAGACGGTGGTCGTGCACCGGCGGTCGAAATCATGCTTAATACCCGTTACGTGGCTGAGTTGATAGAACAAGGCGATATCTTCCAGATCAAGGAAGCGATCGAGAAAAGTTTGTCGCCTGGTTCGCAAACATTTGAGCGCGCCCTCATGCATTTGATACGTGAAGGCCTGATTACGCAGGAAGAAGGCCTGGCGAACTCTGACTCTGCCAATAACCTGTTATGGCTGCTGAACAATGAAGCATCCACTGCCGTAGCAGCAAAGCCAGAACCGGAACCAGAAACCAAAGAAGAAGCTTCTTTCACAGAATTTACCCTGAACGTATAAAGTATGACGCGAAGCATTACCCTGTTTGGCATCTCAAACTGTGACACCGTTAAAAAAGCCCGTACCTGGTTGCAAGAGCAGGAACTGGCTTTTGAATTCCATGATTTCAAAAAACAAGGCCTGGACCGTGCCGCCATACAAACTTGGCTGGAGCATCAAGGCCTGGATGTACTGATCAACCGCAAAGGCACAACCTGGCGCGCACTCAACGATGCAGAAAAAGCGTCTGCTGAAGATACGGAACAGGCCATTGCTCTGATGCTGGATAAACCATCTGTCATCAAACGCCCGGTATTGCTGATCAATAACGACGGCAAATCACAAGTGAATGTCGGTTTCTCTGTGCCACAGTACCAGTCCATTTTTCATAAGTAAACATGAGTAAAACACTAGCCCTGACCGAACAGCTGATTGTGCTGGATTCGGTCACTCCTGAAGATAAAGGCTGTCAAAACACTTTGATCGCCCTGCTGGAACCTCTGGGCTTCCAGTGCGAAACCATACAGTCTGGCGATGTGACCAATCTGTGGGCCAGACGTGGTCAGGCCCAGCCTTTGCTGGTGTTTGCTGGCCATACTGATGTCGTACCTACCGGCCCCGTCACAAAATGGCAATCTGCCCCATTTACACCTACTCACAGAGATGGCAAGCTGTATGGTCGCGGTGCGGCGGATATGAAAACTTCGATTGCCGCTTTTGTGGTGGCAACAGAAGAATTCGTAGCTGCTCACCCAGATCACAAAGGCTCCATCGGCTTCCTGATCACCAGTGATGAAGAAGGCCCGGCTACGGACGGTACAGTGGTCGTTTGCGAAAAGCTCAAAGCTCGTGGCGAACAACTCGATTATTGCATCGTTGGCGAACCAACTTCAGTAGATAAACTGGGTGACACCATCAAGAATGGCCGTCGCGGCACAATGTCAGGCAAGCTGATAGTCAAAGGTGTACAAGGCCATATCGCCTATCCGCAACTGGCAAAAAACCCCATTCACCTGGCAGCCCCTGCCATGGCTGAGCTGGTTGCAGAAGTCTGGGATGAAGGTAATGAATATTATCTGCCTACTTCCTGGCAAATGTCGAATATTCATGCCGGCACAGGTGCATCGAACGTGATACCTGGCGAAGCCGTTATTGATTTCAATTTCCGTTTCTCTACCGCCAGTACAGCCGAAGGCTTGCAGCAACGTGTGCATGCCATACTCGACAAACATGGTCTGGAATATGATCTGAAATGGACAGTCGGTGGTCATCCTTTCCTGACACCCAAAGGCAGCCTCAGCGATGCACTGGGTGATGCGATACGTGCCGAAACAGGCATAGAAACCGAACTCTCTACTACCGGTGGTACATCTGATGGCCGTTTCATCGCCAAGATCTGCCCACAAGTAGTGGAATTTGGGCCACCCAATGCCAGCATCCATAAAATTGACGAACACATAGAGCTGCAATACATAGACCCGCTCAAGAACATTTATCGCCGCACTCTGGAAAACCTGCTGACCTGATCAGCTTACCACTGGCCGATATGGAAACAATATGACTACACCCGCTACTACCTTTCTGACCCTGCGCGATCTGTTGCGCTATGCTGTCACCCGTTTCAACAAAGAGAAACTGTTCTTTGGCCATGGCAGTGCCAATGCCCTGGATGAGGCCGCTTATTTGCTGCTGCATACTTTGCATCTGCCACTCGACAAGATTGAGCCTTTCCTTGATGCGCATTTATTGCCATCAGAGATAGATGCCGTTTTGCGCGTGATTGACAGACGTGCAGTAGATCGTGTGCCTGCTTCCTACATTACCAATGAAGCATGGCTTGGCACTTACAACTTCTATGTGGATGAACGCGTCATCGTGCCGCGCTCCTTCATCGCTGAACTGATACCTGAACATTTTTCACCGTGGGTGACAGATCCGGAAGCCATCAGCAACATCCTTGAACTGTGCACCGGTTCTGGCTGCCTGCCCATCATGCTGGCAGATATGTTCTCTGAAGCGCATGTGGATGCAGTCGACATTTCCAAAGATGCGCTGGAAGTGGCAAAGCGTAACGTGGCAACCTATGAATTGCAGGACCGCATTACCCTGATCGAATCTGACCTGTACAGCAATGTGCCGAACAAGAAATATGACCTGATCATCACCAACCCGCCGTATGTAAATTCTGGTTCCATGGCCAAACTGCCCAAGGAATACACGCACGAGCCGCAAATTGCTCTGGCTGGCGGCGATGATGGTATGGACCTGGTGCGCAAAATAGTCGCAGGTGCGGCTCAACGCCTGACTGAAGATGGCTTGCTGATGGTGGAAATTGGCAATGAACGTGCCTTCGCCGAAGCCGCCTTCCCGGAACTGAATCTGACCTGGTTAAGTACCAGCGCCGGTGATGACATGGTATTTTTGGTAGAGGCTGACCAACTGAGCAATTTCACTGCATAAATCAGTGTAGTACAGTGCAATAAACATAATGAAGACGGGCAAAACCAGTTTTGCCCGTTTTTCCATTTTTTCGCATCAACAATAGCATTACCCATTAATTAAGTTTATATGATACGTCTTCAACAAGTCGTCCTGGCGCGCGGCATCAAACCATTATTTGACAGCGTCGATGTGACGCTCAATCCCGGCGACAAAATAGGCTTGATCGGCTCCAACGGTGCAGGCAAATCCAGTCTGTTTGCCATGTTGCGCGGTGAATTACACCCTGACCAGGGTAGCATCGATTTCCCAGCCAAATGGCAGCTTGCCCACGTTGCGCAAGAAACACCACCACTGGAACGCAGTGCCATCGATTACGCAATAGATGGCGACGTCGCCTTGCGCAAACTGGAAGCACAACTGGCTGAACTGGAAGCGCAACCAGAAAGCTATGAAAACGGTATTGCCATCGGCAATATGTATGGCGCACTGGCCGATGCTGATGCTTATACTGTGCGCCCACGCGCAGAACAATTGCTGCTGGGCCTGGGCTTCAAGATCAATGAACTCGAACAATCAGTTGCCAGTTTTTCTGGTGGCTGGCGTATGCGTTTGAATCTGGCACAGGCACTGATGTGCAAATCCGATTTGCTGTTGCTTGATGAACCAACCAATCACTTGGATCTGGATGCCATCATCTGGCTGGAAGACTGGCTCAAGCGTTATGAAGGTACCTTGATCATTATCTCCCATGACCGCGACTTCCTCGACGGCGTGGTAAATGTCATCGTGCATATTGATGAACGCAAGCTCAAGCGCTATGGTGGTAACTATTCCGGTTTTGAACGTCAGCGTGCAGCCCAGTTGGAACTGGCGCAAGGCATGCTGGAAAAACAAAACCGCAAACGCGCCCATCTGCAATCTTTTATTGACCGTTTCAAGGCCAAGGCATCCAAAGCCAAGCAGGCACAAAGCCGTATCAAGGCCTTGGCGCGCATGGAAGAAATGGCGCCTTTGCGCGCTGCGGCCGAGTTCTCTTTTGAGTTCCGCGAGCCACTGAGCGCCCCGAATCCCATGCTGGTGATGGAAGATGTGGATTGCGGCTATCGTACAGAATCAGAAACTGATCACAGTTTCACCGAGAAAAAAATCGTGGGCGATGTCAAGTTCACGCTGCAAATCGGTCAGCGCATTGGCCTCTTAGGTGTGAATGGTGCAGGTAAATCTACACTCATCAAAACCATCGTCGGCGACATCGCACCATTGAACGGTGTCATGCAAACTGGCAAGGGTTTGTCCATCGGTTACTTTGCCCAACACCAGGTAGAAATGCTGCGCCATGATGAATCACCTTTGTGGCATTTGGCCCATATTGCCCCTGATGTACGTGAGCAGGAATTACGTAACTTCCTTGGTGGCTTCAACTTCCCTGGCACCATGGTGAGCAGCCCTATCAAACCATTCTCTGGCGGTGAAAAAGCCCGCCTTGCTCTGGCAATGATAGTCTGGCAGCGCCCCAACCTCTTGCTGCTCGATGAACCAACCAACCATCTGGATCTGGAAACCCGCGAAGCCCTGACTGATGCCCTGGCGCAGTTTGAAGGCACGCTCGTCGTTGTTTCACATGACAGGCATTTGCTGCGTGCAACTACGGACCAGTTCATCATTGTTGCTGACGGCAAGCTGCAACCATTTGATGGCGATCTGGACGATTACAAAGACTGGCTGTTCAAAAACAAACTGGAAAAAGCCAACCCTGCCCTGCCAGAAAAAACCAAGGCGCAGGAAGCTGCTTTGCCACAAGCCAAACCCATCCCCGTTGTCAAGGTCGATGACAAGGAACAACGCAAACGCGATGCCGACGAACGTACACGCCTCGCCAATCTGCGCAAACCAATAGAAACACGCATCAAACGTCTTGAAGAACAGATGGCCAAGTTGAACATCAAAAAGAAAGACATTGATGCACAGTTGGAAGATGGTGATATCTATAACGATGCCAATAAGGAAAAGCTGAAGACACTGTTACTTGACCAAGCTTACGTCGTCAAGGAGTTAGGGCAGATAGAAGCTGACTGGCTGGAACAGCAGGAATTTCTGGAAGCAGTAGAATAAAGCAAAGGGGCGCATACAGCGCCCCTAGTTTTTTGATTCAAGGATTAAACCCAATCACATGGGTCAACCTGGTAATAGACCCGCAACTGTTCATACAAGGCTGGATGATATTGAGCAAGGTCGCGGCTTTTCTTGAAGAAGGCTTCAGTCACGACAGCAAAAAACTCTGCCGGATTGGTCGCACCATAAGGATCAATGACGGTAGTAATATCATTGGCTATCGCATGATGCAGTAGTGCATACTCTCTTTCCATCAACGCCGACCATGCCTTGTAAGCTGCGGCAGACTTTAAAGCTGGAGCGCCATTGGTCGTTCCCGTTTCGCTATCAAGCTGGTGAGCAAATTCATGGATAACCACATCCTGCCCCCGCGCTTCATTGTCGGGATTATGCGCAACCTGATCCCAGGCGAGGATGACCCTGCCATCACTCCATGATTCGCCACTGAGTCCCTGATTGGTATGCGTGACGATGCCATCGCTATTCATTTGAGTCCGGGGCGCCACAAATGCTGATGGATAAACCAGCACATGCGTAAGCTGCGGATAAACATCTGATTCACGGTTCAACAATAGCAGGCAAGCTTTGCCCGCGATCGTCACCCTGATTTCATCAGTAATAGTCAAGCCCCCACAACCAACAAAAGTTTTTTGATAGAGAAACTGACGTATGCGCTTCTTCAACTGCATTTGCAGATCAGTCGGCATGCGCGTATAGCCCGGCAGGTTTTTGCGCAAAATTTTCGAATAATTCAGCGGAAAAGCCTGGGATAACACATGCCGCAAGCGCAGCCTGGGCAAGACAACGATGCCAAGTACCAGTAAAACAATAATAAGAATTAACCATTCCATGTCGACAACCTAATCAGGATTGCGAATGTGATTTGCATCTGACATTCGTTGATCAGATGCAAATGGGCGCGACGAAGTCAAACTCAATAGCAATTAATATATAAGCTCATGGCCCTTGAAAATCAGCTTATCAGATCGCATGGCATTAAAGAATATGAATCAGATAATTTTGTGAGAAGATTCAATTTGTAAATATGGAGTTAAAAGAAATGATGAGAGATAGCCTCAGAAAAAAGATCATCGAAATATGTAATAACAAAATAGAACAAAAAGGCAGCAATGTTGGTCTATCCTTTTACGCCTTCTTTGCCAACAAAAACGATGACCCGCAATTACTGATGGAAGCTGCCACATGGTGGATCATGGAAAACAAGTTTGATCACTTCGAAAAGGCAGTCAAGATCAAGACCATCGTTGAAGCTCTGGAAGCAAGCTGAAGAATGAGCAGCTCCCTGCAGCAAAAGAAAAGCGCAGGCATAATAAAGAAATCAGATTATTTCTTTCATTCAGGCATTTCTCAAAGACATGAGCACTCTCTTCTCCCCCATCAAGCTTGGCTCGCTAAGTTTAAAGAACCGCATCATCATTGCCCCCATGTGCCAGTACTCTGCAGAAGATGGCAAAGCGACTGACTGGCATCTTATTCATCTGGGTGGGCTTGCCTTGTCAGGTGCCGGTTTATTGATACTGGAAGCCACAGCTGTAGAAGCGATAGGCCGCATTTCTCCCGGTGACCTGGGTTTATGGTCAGATGAAACAGAAGCTGCGCTGGCGAAAGTATTGACTTCGATACGCCAGTATTCTGCCATGCCGATTGCGATACAGCTTGGTCATGCCGGACGCAAAGCATCCAGCCAGGCACCATGGCATGGTGGTCAATTGATTGCACTTGAAGATGGTGGCTGGCAAATGGTAGCGCCTTCTGCTGTGCCGCATGCGCAAGCTGAGCGCGCACCATTGGCATTGGATGAGGCCGGCCTGCAACGCGTGAAACAGGCTTTTGTTGATGCGGCGGTACGCGCACACCGCCTGGGTATTGATGCAATTGAGATTCATGCAGCACATGGTTATTTGCTACATCAATTTTTATCCCCCATTTCCAATCAGCGCACAGATCAATATGGTGGTTCAATGGAAAACCGTTTACGGTTTCCCCTGGAAGTATTTGATGCTGTGCGGGCAGCAGTTCCTAAAGACAGCATGGCAGTTGGCTTGCGTTTATCGGCAACAGACTGGGTGGAAGGTGGTCTGGATATCTCGCAAAGCAAACTCTTTGTCCAGCAATTGCAGGAGCGTGGCTGTGACTTTATCCATGTTTCCAGCGGCGGGGTTTCACCTGCCCAGAAAATCCCACTGGGGCCTGGTTATCAGGTTCATCTGGCAGAAGAAATCAAACAACATTGCAGCATACCTGTCATCGCGGTAGGTCTCATCACGGATGCTCATCAGGCAGAAGAAATTATTACTGCCGGCAAAGCTGATGCCATCGCCATCGCCCGTGGCATTTTGTATGACCCACATTGGCCCTGGCATGCAGCGGCGCAATTAGGCGCGACAGTGGATGCACCAAAGCAGTACTGGCGCTCTCAACCGCGTGATCAGAAAAACCTGTTTGGTGACACCCGCATAGGGCAAAGATAAACAAGAAGTAGGTGACGTCACAAAGCTGCGGCACTGTAGCTTTGTGACGCGTGATCAGGCGCTTACCCGCTCTTCTGCCCATTGATTACGCATGGAGTCACTATCCGGGCGCCGGCCCAGCCAAGCTTCATAGGCGCCTGTATCAAACTGTACAACGTTGCAGTTTTCTACCGAAATCAGATGCGCAACCACAGACTGCTGCGGCCTCCACATGATCGATTCACGATATGGCAAGGTGCACCAGTCTTCAAAGCTGTCATACCAGACTAATGCTACTGGTTTTTTGCTGACTCCGGGCGGCATTTGCTGGTAGTAGGTTTTTATCGCTGCCTGCGTATCTGTAATTGCCTTCTTGCGACACACCATGAGGTAATTAATCATGGATATCACATCTTGCGGTATCTTTTGCGCGCCTGCTTCCCAGTTGCTCCAGGTGCGGACTGAGACACCGCCAATCAGTTCTGCCGCTTCGTGCTGGCTGAAATGCAGCAAACTGCGCATTGCCTTCAAACTTACACCATTCATATTTATTCTTTACTCAAAATTTAATTGCTACTAATGAATAAAACCTCAGTTCAGTTTTTTTAGCGCTTCTTTGACATAATTGGCATTTGAACTATTTGGTGATAATTCCAGAAAGCTTGTGTAAGCTTTTTTGGCTTTCTCATTTTCATTCAATAAGGCCCTGGCATCACCCAAATTCAGGTAAGCAATTGAGCGGGAAGGATCAATCTGTAAAGTATTTTCAAACCAGCGCGCTGCTTCTGCATATTTTTGCTGTTTGAAATAGACAAAACCAAGGTTGTTTGCCGCCAGACCAAAGTCAGGTCTGTATTTCAAAGCCTCAGTAAATGCAGCTTCTGCCTGAGCATATTGCTTCTCTTTATATAATTGTAGCCCATGGTCATTGGCTCTTTGTGCCAGTTGCCTTGATGATCCATCCACCATTTTTGGTGCAGCAATTTTTTGTTCACCACCATTGAGGTTCTTGATGACGATGGGCGTGTCACTAGCTGCTTTGCTCACCGCACCATCAAGCTTGTTGTTGAGAGCAATGGCATCAGCTGATAGCTGGTTGGTTTTGGCATTCAAAAATTCGCCTTCACCACGTATTTCAAAAACAAACTCCCCGCCTTCAGAGCCTGGCAAACTGCCAAATGCAGGCGTTTGTTGCGATACGCTTGATACCGCAGGCGCAATATAGGCTGCCAACTCTGTCGCGGTGATCATGCCATCACCATTCATGTCGGCCTTGCCACTCAGTGCCTGTAGCAAGGTCCAGGTAAAGACAGAATGACCATTAGGTCCGCCGTCAGCAACCAGTTGATCGGCACCACCCGCCGTCAGCATCTGGCGTCCCAGACGCTTGCTATTTTCACGCAGGAATGCGCTGGTACCTCCACCGCGCGTCAGCCCCAGCCCGCTATAACAGGCATCCATGACAAACAAAATATGTTTGGCATTGAGGCTCTCGGCAATGTTCTGCAAATCTGTCATGGGAATGGCATCGACAGACAATTGCTCAGGGTCAGAATCAACGGGAATGATATAACCCAGGTTACGTCCGGAACTTAGCTTTCTGGTTGCGCCATGGCCTGCAAAGAAGACGAAGACCCTGTCATCTTTTTTCAATTGCCCATGTCCCAGTTTTTCATGGAACAAGGCGAGGATATTATTGCGGGTCGCATCTGCATTGGTCAGCGTCAATACCTTGTCGTTGGCGAAACCCATGCGATTGATCAAAGTATCGCGGATAGCATTGGCATCTTGCACTGCATATTGCAGCTTGGGCCATTTTGCATAGTCGTTGATACCAATGACGATAGCCCAGCTATTTTGATAGTCGGTACTGATACTGACTTTTTCTGGCGTTGGCTTGCCACCCTTGGCAATTTTGAAGTCCGTGCCATCCCATGAGGCAAAGCTATAGCCATCAGCAATCAGTTTATCGAGTACCAGCGGCAAGGCCTTAACCGTGCGTTCATGGATATCGTGGAAGAGAATAATACCGCGTTGCTCTTTCTCCAAAGTGCCAAGTACACGCCCTGCAATCGAATTGGGCACAGGGTCAGCCCAGTCCAGCGAATCAATATTCCACATGACTGAACGCAAGCCCAGTTTGTGCAGGATTTGCATGCCTTCTTTATTCTTTGCACCATAAGGGAAGCGGAACAAGGATGAACGTGCAGGGTCTATCGCCTTCAGCAATTTATCTGTCTGCTCAATTTCTGCAGTCAGATTATTGCCGCTTTGCTTGGACAGCAAAGCGTGGCTGAAACTATGATTAGCCAGCACATGGCCTGCACTCAATAGTTTCTTGCTGGTTGCAGCATTTTTATTCAGCGATTCCTTGCCCTGTGCATCAACACTTCCGACGTTCTTACCCACCTGGAAGAACACGCCTGGCACATTGTATTGCTTGAGTATCGCTGCAATTTCATCGGTATAGGTAGCGTGTGGGCCGTCGTCGAAAGTCAACACGACGGTTTTTGGTGGTAAGCCCTGACCGAAAATTTCCTTGTCTTTTTCATCGGCAGCTTCCGGTTTTTCCGGGTAAGGCAGGATGAAGCCGTAATCCTTGAGGATTTGTTCGCGATTATACAGCTTGCGCAGTTTGGCGATGTAATCATCCCAGCGCTCACGCTTCAGTTCTATGGAGCGGGATTCAAAACGCGAGAAAATTTCTTTAAGTTCTTTGTCGTATTCTTTTTCGATTTCACTGAGTGCATTCAAGTCGTCAGTAACGCGCTTGTGCAGCTTGATAGCTGGCAGCGTCTGTTCTGTCGCTATCAATGTTTGCATCTTCAGCAAAACTTCGCGGAACGCGAGACGGTCTGCATCGTATAAATTTTCACCAGATTCTATATAGGTCAGGATGGTGTCAAAGCTGGCTTCGCGCCTGGCATTGCTGAGTGACTTCAATTTACTGAAAAAAACGTCCAGATCATTAAGCCTGACCAGATTTTCATGGAACAAAGCCTGCCCTACCCGATTTGCTTCATTGCGCTCTTTGGCATTCAATTTTTTCTCGTCAGCCAGCAAGATGATGATTTTGCGATAAGCAACCAACAAGCCATTCAGGTCTTCTGGCAATTTGGCTGGATCAAATGCATCCTTTTGCTCAGCTTGGGAAGCTACTGCTTTGCTCTCCGGAGACTGGTTAGTTTTTTGTACGACGAAATAAGAAGCAACAGCCACGCCGATGACGGTGATGGCAGACAAGATAAGTTTTTGAGGTTTCATCAGGAGAAATGCAGGCTGGCAATTAACAAACAAGCGATATCATATTGCAAATGCCATGCAGCATGGTTGCTTAATGTGCTGCTGCGGAAGGAACTGCACAGTTTTTTGTAACTATTTTCCTAATTTCTCCAGGTTTTTAGCAGCTTCGCGGTAGGTCAGCCCAGAAAACAGGCTCTGATTTTCTTGCAAAAAGTCTCGTATGGCAGCGGGATCATGCCAGGCATAGTCACGCAAGGACCAGCCTATCGCTTTACGAATGAAAAACTCTTTTTCATCTGCCAGCGCCAGGGCATAGGTAAATAATCTGTTCACGTCGGTCTGTTCGCGCCAGCCTAACTGATGCAATAAGGCGATGCGCCTTACCCAAAAATCGGGATGCCCAAGCGCTTTGTCCATGCCAGATTGCATATCCCGGCTCGCCGTCAAATTTTGCCGCAATACGTCGCCGACGACACCGGCCAGACCATCGACAGTATCCCACCAGGATTTTTGCTGTACCAATGCGAGCAAGGCTGGCACATCTTTCAAACGTAAGCGCCGGTAATGCCTGGCCAGAATATCCACTGCCAGATACTGATATTCGCGCTGTTCACAGTCCCACAAGGCATTTGCGATCTGTAAAAGTTCATCCGCATCAGCCACTTTCAATTGCCGGATAATATCTACGCACGCCTTGCGCCTTTCAGGTGCGGGAATACCCAGAAATTCAAAACGATTTTTCATATAGGCACGCATGGCCTGTGCCCTTACCGGGTCTGCAAGCGACGATAAGCTAAGCTGAGATTGACTGATAATTTCTTTCATACCGATTGCTCCAAAAATTGTGAAGATGCCGCAAAAAAACAAACCATCTTAAAAGAATCAGATGCACTCAAATACTTTCAAGCACATATTCTTTTATGTTAAAGTCATTACGTTTTGTTCATTTTTTACTGCCGCATTTCGTCTGCACATCCCCCAATCATATCAAGCCAGCGCAGGAGTCGTCTCATGTTCGCAGCCATACCTGAAGCACCGCAGCACGCCATCAAGAATCGTCCCTTATCAGAATTCAACACCGATGCAGCCGCCGTAAGAGCCATTGCTCAGGCGACTGTCAGCGTAGAATTGTTTACGATACCGTTGTACATGAATTCCATGTATTCGATCTACGGCACGCATCAGATCAATTCCAAGGGTAACAATTATTATAAAGGCCGCCAATGGCCAGGAATGGCGACCACGGCAGACGCCAGTACAGCTAATGAGCGTGGCTTCAATGTCATCTTCAGCGTATTCATACAGGAAATGCTGCATTTGCAGATGGCAGCGAATATCGCCACGGCGATTGGTGTCAGTCCCAGTTTTACTGAAAATTCAGGTCTGCAAAACAGTGAGCGTGGCTGGATTTGCTACGGTCCGGACACACACAAAATACCCTGCATAGTTGATCTCAGAGATACCAATAGTTACAAGGATGTCAGGGTCAATCTGGAGTCGCTGAATAACAACCAGATAGAACTGTTTTTGGCAATCGAGCAGCCAGAAAAGCAGGCTCGCGAAGAATTGCGCCACAACGCCGACAAGTATTTCCCGGATATACCTTTGGCGAACTGGACTCCGGACAAGGGCTTTGCTGACTTGCCACTGTTCGGCACCATTGGCTATATGTATGAATGCTATGCCAAATACATCAGCATGGAATATACGGATGGCCAGACACTGTGGCAAAAACTGTTTGATAACAATGCGGTGCAAAAAGACATGTTCAATGTCCACAGCACACCTAAACAGCCAAACGAAAGTCACCCCAAAAAAGAATATCCGCAATTTGATACTTTGTTTGGCCCCGAAGATCTTGATGGCGGCATGGCAGGTTCGCAAAACAAGGCCATCGACATGATGTGCGCGATTACTGATCAGGGTGAAGGTAATTCTGCAGGGATCAAACACTACCGCCGCACTCAATTACTGCGTGCCGTACAGCCTGATTATCGCGAATCTGATGAAGGCTTGATCGCTGATTACCCCGCCTATGATGGTGATGGCAATGAAGCGAAATCCAGAGATGCTGCGGCACGCTTCCACAGTGCAGCATTTGATCACTATGAGCGCTTCCAGGACATCCGCAAGGAGATGGAGCATCCTGGTGAGAGCGCCGCTGATCATTTGCTGACCTGGGAGCAATGGCATGCAGTTGCAGGCAATCACTGGACAGCTGCCATGCTGACCAATAAGGAATATGATGCGGCGTCAGCGCCACAAAATATCCCTACACCTGATGACGTTGCCGGTGCACTGAATCGCCTGAAAAGCGAAGGCGCAAAAACCGTGCAGATGTTAAGCAGCGTATCTGCAGGCGCCATTTATGGTATTACCTCGGTACTGGACGAGTACTGGGCAAACAAGGAAACGAACTTCCCTTATCCATCCATGGTTGGTTCAGGCGACCGCATGTCGATTTGCTGGGCGATCACAGGTTGCTCACCAGATTTGTCAGTCAGTGTCCCGCTACCAGACAAGAATCTTTTGTACCATTCTTGCCAGGGTCTGGATTTCAACGCCAACAAGGTGACGGAATCAGAAGAAGCAAATAATCAATGTGCTGCAATTGCGGTTTATCATAGCTGCCGTGGTTCAAATGGTTGCAAGGCCCAGGGTGGTTGTGGTTTTGCCCAGATAGATATGGTTGTTAAGCCGGAAAAAGAAGCGGAAAAAGAAGCTGACAAAAAATCGCTTGTAGCAGCAACTCCAGACCGCGGCTCGCATGGTATTTGCGGCGCTCCTCCAGGACCGCCACCCACAGGCACCTTATATAGCGCAGCTAGCGACAACCGCTGTAAAACTTATGGCGGCTGTGCCGTGCCTATCTCTGCATCGCAACTGTTCCCTGCAAGCGGCACAATGACTTTGTATACTTTTGATGATGCGCCACCACATGCAGAGCATCTATTGAACAAGAACATCAAATTCAAGCAAGGTGACAGTGTGTTTGACACGGCCTGGGCGGCCTACAGCACTGTAATGACCACTCGCCACAAAAAACCAGGGGAAATGCCCAAGCCAAATGATTTGCGCCTGGCTTTACCACCATCAACCTGATGATTAAGCATGCCTGAGCAGTACTCTACGCATACTTTGCAGCCACGTCTGGGCCTGCCCAACCTGGGCCTGGGCGTTGGTCTGCGCAACACTCACTTTGAGCACATACTTGAACATGGCGCCGGAGTAGCATGGTTTGAAGTGATTACAGAAAACTTCATTGATAACCATGGTTATGCACGCCACGTTCTGGAACGCATAGCGCAAACCTGTCCTATCGTCATGCATGGTGTTTCGCTATCGATAGGCAGTACAGACGCACTGGATTTCGACTATCTAAAAAAGCTCAGGCAACTGGCAAAGGAATTGCAGCCTGCCTGGGTATCAGATCATTTGTGCTGGACAGGTGCCGCAGCGATGAATACCCATGATTTGCTGCCGCTACCCTTGAATGAGGCCACGCTAGCGCATGTGGCTGAACGTGTACGCATAGTGCAAGATTTTCTGGAACGTCCGCTAATTATAGAAAACCCCAGTACCTACGTAGAATTCGAACAATCAAGCATGGCAGAGGATGAATTTCTAAGCCGTTTAACCGAAATAACCGGTTGTGGGCTGCTGCTGGATGTCAATAATGTCTATGTGTCTGCCTACAATCACGGCTTTGATGCTGAACGTTATATGCGCAACCTGCCTGCCGACCGTATAGTGCAAATTCATCTGGCGGGGCCAAGTCATCATGGCGACTACATGATAGATACGCATGATCAGCCTGTGCCAACTCCGGTCTGGCATTTGTATGCGCTGGCGCAGACATTGACGGGTGGTGTTTCCACGCTACTGGAATGGGATGCCAATATCCCGGCTTACCCAGATTTACTGGCAGAACTGTACAAGGCACAATTGGTCATGACTGGTCATTTTCCAGAGATGAAAATCAATGCTGCATCGGGTACGAGCATTTCTACGCGTGTGCATTTTCAACTGGAAGAACTCAGCACTTCATGAGCCAGCCTGCACCTGATCCATCGCTATCGCAATTACAGCACTGGTTTTTAACAGTGATGACTGCACCTGGCGGTCTGGCAAGAGGTTTATCGCTGGCACAGGAACATCTGGGATTGGAAGAGTCGAGCGTAATCAAGATCGAGCCAGGCAAGCAATCACGTATGCATATTTATGCCCATGGCTACATCTTGCGTTTACAGGAATGCCTGCAAGCTGACTTCCCGGTTCTACATCGTTTGATGGGCGATGAATTGTTTAATTTTTTTGCCCACAACTATATCTGGCGACATCCTTCCAGTGCGCCGTCTTTGTATGATTTAGGTGCTGGTTTTGCCAGCTTCCTGCTGCAGAGTCAACCCAAAAATACAGATGGAGTAAAGGCTGGTGAAACAGACCTGCTATTGCAGTTTCCGGTTGAGATAGCACGAATGGAACGGGCATTTACCGAGGTAATACGGGCACCTGGACTGGAGAATAACCGTAATATCAAATCCCACAATGCGTTTGATCTGCTGATGGGTTCACATGCAGACATCCATATCCCGGCTTGCGTACGGCTACTAAAAACCAGTTTTCCTTTACTGGCATACTGGGAGCAGGCAAAACATACGCCTGCGGATCAGGATTTATCAACTCCGCCACAACCAGAAACCAGTTATCTTGCATTTACCCGCCAGAATTACCGTGTGCAACTGATCCCCCTGCTTCCATGGCAATATCATTTTTTACAGGCTGCTTGCACCAATCCAGATATACATGAGTGCGCAGTAAGGTCATCACAAGAAACCGGCCTGGATATTAAAGCACTGCTGGCAGATATTTGTCTGTGGCAGCCACAAGCCCAGGCGCTTGGCCTGCTGACGACAGAAGAAGTGGCTTTGACCTGATCAAAGCCACTTCTCCAATACAAGACTAACCGGCATTTATAATTGCTGTCCTACCCTCCCCTTTATTCAGCAAGTCTTTTGCAGCCAGTGCCAAGAAAGCATCGACGGCAGAGCTGCTGCCACTGCCACCAGTCTGTATGCTTGGCACCATGGCGATATGGCCTTTTTCTATCGCTTCAGCAAAGCGCAGCAAGACTGTTTGCTGGAATTGCAGTTCTGGACCACCGTAGGCTTCTACGTTCAATTCAGTTGCTTTCGCCTGCGCTTCACCTATTTGCTGGATTTGGTAAGCCTCAGCATTGGCCAGGGTACGTTTGGCATCTGCTGCGCCAGAAGCAACCTGACGTGCTTCTTCTGCCGCCTTGATGGCTTTTTGCACAGCGGCACTACCGTGATTTTCTGCAATCTTGACGGCTAGTTCTGATTCGGTAATGGAGGTCTGTTGTTTTGCGCGGGCTTCTGCTTCGCGCAAAATACGTTCTTGTACTGCTGCGGTTTCCTTGGTTTTATAAGTTTCCAGTTGCTCTCTCGATACCTGGCGCTCACGCAATTGCTTCAGGATGACTTCAATCTGGGTATCACCATTCTTGGCGCGCGGTGTGCCTATCAAGACTTCATTCAGGGTCAGGTTATAGCCTTCAAAATTCTTGCGCATTTCTGCTTTGGCGCGCTCCTGTATGTCTGAGCGTTCCTGCAGTAATTCAATGAGGGTCTTGCCCTGCCCTATGTTCTTGAAGTACGCAGCCACCATGGGGTCCAGTGTCTGTTCTACCAGCTTCTGGATATCACCAAATCTTTGTATGACCAGCGGTGCCATTTTATAGTCGATATTGACGACCACCGACAAAGGCAAGTCAGGCTCGAATGCATCTTTGGTAATCAATGACACTTCGCTCAGATGTTTGTCGAGTTCATGTGAACCCACCTGACCAGACTGCCATTTCAAGATGAAGTTAGTTGTTGGCACATCAATGACACGTTTGGCATATGGATTCAATGCATATTTGCCTGGCAACAGTGGCGATACCTGGACACCTTTTTCATCACTGCTGACTAACTCACCATGACGGTATGCGTCGCCAGTCACATCATTGCCAGCCTTACCGGTATAAGACACGACAACACCGACATAGCCAACTGGCACTACACGCTTTTCCACTATTTCATAGCTGGCAAAACGTGCGTTCAGATAATAGGTACCTTCCACCAATACCTGCAACTGACGACCTTTGTAGCCACCAGCCTCGATAAACACTTCAGGATTTTGGAAGTCATGATGATAGTTGCGACCTTCGTGCGGATCAGCGCCGACCACCGGAGCGACGATAGTACCCTCGGGCAAAGACTGTCCTTCATGCGTGGTGATGACTGCCAGTTTATCGTCGCGTATCACCAAGGGCAGGAAACCGTTACGTGTACGCAGTTCATCCAGCATTTCTGCCAGTTGGCCAACCACAATGCCATCGTTACTGATATTGCCATCACCAGGCAAAGGCAAGGCATAGACGCGTTCAGCAGTCAGCACCACGAATTGTGCCAGGTTGATTGCGTAGGTACCTTCACGCAGTATCTTGCGTTGCAAGCCTTTTTGACCAGCATTGGTCAGGAAGCTGCGGACATCGGTAAAGTCATTGGCCTCCTTATTGCAAGCCAGGTTTTGGGTAGGTGCCATGGCTTGCCCATCGCGGGCAAATACATAGGCCAGAGTGCCTTGCTGTATGGTTACCAGATCATGTCTGTGTATGGAATATTGAAACGGGAAAAACATATGAAAACCACCACGCAAGACTTCAGGCTGGAAACCAGCCTCGCCATTCAGTGCAATAAATCCATGCTGGACGGAACCACTGGCTGACCATTTCTTTTCGACGATACCGATTTTTTCATTCGAGATATACACAAGCACATTACTGCTATACAACAGCAAAATAAGAACAACAACGATGCTTGCCAAAATAATTTCAAACATACTTAGCCTCTTCTTTTTTAAAATTCCGGTTTGTTCCGGACATGCAGCAGCGCTACTGGCATCTGGTGGATGCCAGCAGTACAACGGGGATTTGTGTGGGTAGTGTTACGATAATGAGGAGCCTGTCACACTCCTCATTAGATCAGACGGGTCGTCGTGGCGACTCGATGACGGCAGGTTTTTGAGACTTGACAACTTGCATGGCAGTGGCGATCAGGCCACTCATATCACCCAGATTGGCCGGGATGATAATCGAGTTATTGGTTTTAGCCAGATTGGCAAATGCTGCGACATATTGCTCAGCCACTTTCAGGTTCGCGGCATCAGAACCACCTGGTGATTGTATTGCTATGGCAGTCTTGCGTATCGCTTCTGCGCTGGCTTCCGCAATCGAAAGAATAGCTGCAGCCTGACCTTGTGCGCGGTTGATCGATGCCTGTTTTTCACCTTCAGATTTGGCAATCGACGCTTCACGCTCACCTGTCGCGATATTGATCTGCTCTTGCTTGCGGCCTTCTGACGCAGCGATCAGTGCACGTTTTTCACGCTCAGCAGTAATTTGCGCCTGCATCGCATGCAAAATTTCTTTTGGTGGTGTCAAATCCTTGATCTCATACCGCAAGACCTTAACGCCCCAGTTGGCTGCAGATTCATCAATCGCGTTCACGATCGTCGTATTGATGTGGTCGCGCTCTTCAAAGGTTTTATCCAGTTCCATTTTACCGATGACAGAACGCAAGGTGGTTTGTGCCAATTGTGTAATCGCCGCAATATAGTTTGAAGAACCATATGAAGCGCGCATGGCATCGGTAATCTGAAAATACAAGATACCATCCACTTGCAATTGCGTATTGTCCCTGGTGATACAAACCTGCGGCGGTACATCCAGCGGGATTTCTTTCAGTATGTGTTTATAAGCGATGCGATCAACAAAAGGCACCACGATATTTAAGCCTGGCCCCAGCGTGGCATGATATTTACCCAGACGTTCCACTACCCAGGCATGCTGTTGTGGTACGACATTGATGGTCTTGAAAACAAATACCATTGCCAACACTAATAAAACCAGAGCGACGCCACCTATATTTTCCATATCCTTACCTTTATTGTTATTTAGACTGTCTTGTATTGATCTATATTGATTTTTGTACTGCTATGAAGGTTTCACTATCAAACGGCTACCTTGTATTTCTTCAATCACATAAGCACCGGGATAGCCTGCCGAGTGCTGTAATTCAACATCCCACATGGCACCGCGATACATAGTTCTCGCGGCAAACTTGCCATTACCTAATTCCTTCCATTCATTGACTTGCAAGGTTTGACCGATATCCATATTCACATTCGGGTCACGGGCCGCATTGGCATTTTCTTTCCAGCCATATTTGCTCTTGTGTAAGGCTGCAGTTGCGAGTGCGCCAACAACAGCCGCTACGATCATCTGGCTTTCTGTGCCCAATTGGAAAACAGCAGCGACAGCCCCTGCCACCAGACCAATTGAAATCATCAATAAGTAAAACGTACCCGTGAACAACTCAAATATCACGACTACACCCGCCAGTATCATCCACATCATCCATCCGCTCATATTCTTATTCTCCTTATCAATTTTTGTATTTATAAATTCTGCTACTTTTGCATTTTCCACGACTGGCTTATATTTTTCATCGGTAATCGCCGTAGGAATTTACCCACAAAAAAGCCCCCGTTACCTAGCGTGGTAACGAGGGCTTTTCCAGGAATTTTGTTGAAGTATTGATTTTCTTTTTCTTTAGTTTCGACAACGGTAGTCTAGTCTTAATTTAAAAATATACAAGGGCTTCAATCGACTTATGTTGCGGCGCACCAACAAGAAAAAACGGGAATTCTTTTGCAAGAAATTCCCGTTTTTACTTCAAGACCAGAACTATTTATTTTCCAACTGCAGCCAGTTTCTGCCAAGTATCAATCACAGAATCAGGATTCAAGGAAATTGATTCTATTCCTTCTTTCATCAGCCATTCAGCAAAGTCAGGATGATCAGATGGTCCCTGACCACAGATACCAACATACTTGTCAAGTTTGCGACAAGCAGCGATGGCGCGTGACAGCAAGGCGCGCACTGCAGGGTCACGTTCATCAAAATCTGCTGCCAGCAATTCCATACCCGAATCGCGGTCCAGGCCCAGCGTCAGCTGCGTCAAGTCATTGGAACCGATAGAGAAGCCATCAAAGAATTGCAGGAATTCTTCTGCCAGAATTGCATTCGATGGTACTTCGCACATCATGATCAGGCGCAGGCCATTTTCACCACGTTTGAGGCCATTTTTTGCCAGCAGATTCACGACTTTTTCAGCCTGACCCAAAGTACGTACGAAAGGAACCATGATTTCTACATTGGTCAGGCCCATTTCATTACGTACACGTTTCATTGCCTGGCATTCCATTTCGAATGACTCGGCAAAATCCGGTGCCAGATAACGCGCAGCACCGCGGAAACCCAGCATAGGATTTTCTTCATCCGGCTCGTAGCGCGATCCGCCTATGAGTTTCTTGTATTCATTTGACTTAAAGTCAGACAGGCGAACGATGACTTTCTTGGGCCAGAATGCAGCAGCAATAGTGGCGATGCCTTCTGCCAGTTTATCTACATAAAAAGCTCTTGGAGAGGCATGTCCACGTGCAACAGATTCCACTGCTTTTTTGAGGTCAGCATCAATATTCGGGTATTCCAGTATGGCTTTTGGATGTACGCCGATATTATTGTTGATGATGAATTCCAGACGCGCCAGGCCCACACCTTCATTTGGTACTGACTGGAAGTCAAACGCCAGTTGAGGATTACCGACATTGAGCATGATTTTCAAAGGCAGCTTGGGCAATTCACCACGCAACTCTTCAGTGATTTCCGTTTCCAGCAAACCATCGTAAATCTTGCCTTCATCACCCTCAGCACAAGAGACTGTGACCAGGGTGCCGTCTTTGAGCACGTCCGTTGCATCTTCACAGCCAACTACTGCAGGCACGCCCAGTTCACGGGCGATGATTGCTGCGTGGCAGGTACGGCCACCGCGGTTGGTGACAATCGCGGCAGCGCGCTTCATGACGGGTTCCCAGTTGGGGTCTGTCATGTCGGCAACCAGTACGTCGCCGGGTTGTACTCTTTCCATCTCGGATGGATCATGAATCACGCGCACGCGGCCCGCACCTATCTTTTGACCAATAGCACGGCCAGAGGCTAATACTGTGCCGCTGCCTTTGAGTTTGAAGCGCTGCTGCGCATCAGTGGCCTTTTGCTGGGATTTGACTGTCTCTGGGCGAGCTTGCAGGATATACAGCTTACCGTCACGGCCATCCTTGCCCCATTCGATGTCCATAGGGCGACCATAATGTTTTTCGATGATGGTCGCATATTTGGCCAGCTCTACTACTTCAGTGTCATTCAGGGAATAACGGTTGCGCAATTCCACTGGCACATCGACTGTTTTGACCGAGCGGCCTGCCTTGGCTTCACCAGTGAATTCCATCTTGATGAGTTTGGAGCCAATATTGCGGCGGATAACTGGCAGTTTACCCAGTTCCAGCATAGGTTTGTGGACATAGAATTCATCAGGATTAACCGCACCCTGTACTACGGTTTCGCCCAGACCATAGCTGGACGTGATAAACACCACGTCCTTGAAACCGGATTCTGTATCTATCGTGAACATGACGCCAGCGGCACCCAGGTCAGAACGTACCATGCGCTGTACACCGGCAGACAAGGCCACTTCGGCATGGGTAAAGCCTTTATGGACACGGTAAGAAATTGCCCTGTCGTTATACAGTGAGGCAAATACATGCTTCATTGCCTCCAGAATATTGTCAATTCCGACAACATTCAAGAAAGTTTCTTGCTGACCAGCGAAAGATGCATCAGGCAAATCTTCTGCGGTAGCTGAAGAACGCACGGCAAATGACATTTCAGCCGTAGAGTCAGAGACCAGCTTGTTGTAAAACTCTTCTATCTCTGTCAGCAAGCGTGGCTGAAATGGCGTGTCGATGATCCATTGACGGATATCTGCACCGGCTCTTGCCAGTTCCTTGACGTCGTCGATATCAAGCCCCTCAAGACGGTCGGCAATGCGTTTTTCCAGTGGCAAACCGCCATCAATACTATGCGTCAGGAAATCGCGAAAAGCTTGTGCCGTGGTGGCAAAACCACCAGGAACCCGCACACCGGCAGTTGCCAGTTGGCTGATCATTTCGCCTAAAGAAGCATTTTTCCCGCCGACGGATTCAACATCCGTCATGCGTAAATGCTCAAACGAGGCAACATAAGTTGCTTCAGTAATTGCTGCGTTGGACATAACAACCTCTTTTTGATGGTAAGAAATCTTTGCTGTTCCATGCTATTTAAAGCCGTGCTGCTTCGTATCCCGCTGATTTTTTGTTATTCTTGAGGCGAGCTACGCTGGACATGCTGTTGCAGCATTTTACATTGTGTCCTGCAAGATTTATCCAAACGGAATAAGAATTTGCAGTCTTTTTTGTTTCTAAGAGTACAAATATATTCCGTCCAGTCTATTGTCATTATTCATATAAAACTATTATGTCAGATACTCCCCAGCAAGCACGGCCTGCAGCTAACCGTACCGTCTTTTTCGTCTCTGATGGTACTGGTATCACTGCGGAAACCTTCGGTCACTCGGTATTGACGCAATTTGACCTGAAATTCAAGCAAATTCGCCTGCCTTTTATCGATACGCTGGAAAAAGCCCACGAAGCCGTGCGCAAGATAAATGATGCCTATACGGCTGAAGGCAATCGCCCCATCGTCTTTTCCACACTGGTCAAAGCTGACCTCGCTGGCGTTGTTTTTAAATCCAAGGGCTTGCACATGGATTTGATACAAACCTTTGTGTCACCGCTGGAACAAGAATTGGGTGTCAAATCCACCCACACCATAGGGCGCAGCCACAATATTACGGACTCTGAAGAATATAAAAACAGGATAGAAGCCATCAATTTCTCTTTGGCACATGATGATGGTCAATCCAACAAAAATTTATCGACGGCAGATGTGATACTGGTGGGCGTGTCGCGCTCAGGAAAAACCCCAACTACCTTGTATCTGGCCATGCAATATGGCATCAAAGCGGCAAATTACCCATTGATTCCTGATGATTTTGAACGCGGCAAGTTGCCATCGGCATTGCCTGAATTTAAAGGCAAGATTTTTGGCTTGAGCATTGCGCCTGAACGCCTGTCAGAAATTCGTAATGAACGTCGCCCCGGCAGTAAATATGCTTCGCTGGAAAACTGCCGCTATGAAGTCAACGAGGCGGAGCTGATGATGAAGCGCGAAGGCATACGCTGGCTGTCATCCACTGCAAAATCGATAGAAGAGATTTCAACCACGATTTTGCAGGAAATTAAATCTGACGTACGGATTTACTGATTTTTTGTCGCCAACTGCTGCCGGACTTGCTCAAAAAAGCAGATTGCGGCACTGGCGGCTACATTCAGTGACTCTATCGCCGCTTGCTGGGGTATGGTCACTGTGCTTGTAGCCATGGACATCAATTCAGGTGAGACGCCCTGCCCTTCATGACCAAACAGCCAGACTACTTCCTGATTCAAATTACTTTGATAGATAGTTTGCCTGGTATGAGAGCTGGTGGCCAGCACTGGTATCGTGGCTTTACTTAGCAATGCTGGCAAATCGACATTTTCAAAAATATTCAACAAAAAATGTGCACCCATGCCTGCACGCATGACTTTGGGCGACCAGGCGAATGCGGTACCGGGGCTGCAAAATACATTTTGTATACCCGCCGCCGCTGCGCTGCGCAGGATGGAGCCGAGATTACCAGGGTCCTGCAAATTATCCAGTATTACAGAAGAGGCCGCCAAGGCCGCTGGAAATTCAGGTGCTGGCGTGGCAATGATAAACATCACACCTACCCCATGCTCAACCTGGCTGAGAGCCTTGTACAAGGCATCCGGCAAACAAATGCATTGCGTTCTGTGCTGCTCGCTTTGCGCCAATACAGCGGCCACCTCGGCATGATGCAGGCTGCTTTCTGCAACGATGCAATATTCTGGCGCGCCAAGATGCTGAAAATAGGCTTCACACAGATGTACGCCATCAAGCAAGGTGCGGCCAGCCTTGCGCCTTGCCTGCGAACTGGTGGCAAGCTGTTTGAATTCCTTGTAGAGAGGATTGTCGCGGGAAGTAATCGATTTCATTTATTTGAGTAAAGCTTTGACAGGCGCATAAGATTTTCTGTGTATCGGTGACACACCATGCTCACGCAAGCGCTCCAGATGCAAGGCTGTAGGGTAGCCCTTGTGTTGATCCAGCGCGTATTGAGGGTAAGTTTCATGCAACTGCATTAAGACATGATCACGTGCCGTTTTTGCGAGTATGGATGCAGCCGATATTGCCGCCACCTTGTCATCACCCTTGACGATGGCTTCTGATGGAACTGGCATGACCGGGCAACGATTGCCATCAATCAGTGCCAGTGTTGGTGTGACAGACAGGCCTTCAACTGCACGGCGCATGGCCAGCATGGTCGCCTGCAGGATATTAAGTTCATCAATTTCCTGTTCAGAGCATTCAGCAATGCACCAGGCTAGCGCGTGTTCCTTGATCTCTACCGCCAGCAGCTCACGTTTTGCTTCACTGAGTTTCTTTGAATCGCGCAAGCCTGCGATCGGGCGATTTGGGTCGAGGATCACAGCTGCAGCCATGACAGGGCCGGCCAATGGCCCCCTGCCCGCTTCATCGACACCGCAAATCACTTCATTTTCATAATCAAACAGAGATAAACCAGGTGTCAGGTCATGCATGGAAAAAAGCTTTCAGTGCTGCGGGATCTAAATAATAGTGGCAAATTCTTTGCTGACTCTGGCCTTCTTTCTGGCCTACCAGGACGGGCACCAGCTCATCATACAAGGCCAGCACCTCATCATCCTGATCGACATCGACCACCCTGACGGTGAAGCCATATTCAGGGCTATAGGCTTGCAGTTGTTCGAGCATGTCATCGCAAAGATGACAATAACTGCGTGAATAAAGGGTAAATTGAATCATCATTCCTGCCTAAAGTGGTTGAGATTGCTAACATCATGCGCGTATTGCATTCTCCATGCCTGCATTATAAGTCGCCAATATCAGACCTACAAAAGAAAAAAGGCCACCCGCAATGCAGGTGGCCTTCAATTTACTTGAAAAGTTTATTGACTTGCAGGACGCACTGTCACGAACTGAGATACGTCGCCACGCTTAACCAAAAGTAAAACTTGTTTCTTTTGATCAACTTTCGCTATAGCAGCTGTGAATTCCTTGGCGTCTTTAATATCTGAATTACCGATACGTATGATGATGTCGCCAGCTTGGAGGCCAGCACGGGCAGCGCCACCTTCGACATTTTCAAGTATCACACCGCCGTTGACATGAGCATCGCGCTTCTGCACTTCTGTCAGGTCAGTCACTGTCAATCCAAATACATTGGCAGCGGATTCATTTTTTTGTTTTCCTGTTTTTGCGGGCGTTTTTTCTGCCTCCACTTCAGCAACAGTCACCACTATATCTTTTGCTCCACCTCTCCGCCATACAGTCACTATTGCCTTGCCGCCAGGTTTTATGTCACCAATAGCGCGATTCAAATCAACTGCTTTTTCAATGACGGCACCGTTAACTTTAATAATCACATCACCAGCTTCAATGCCAGCCTTTTCCGCTGGAGAACCCGGCATGACGCGCTGTACAGATGCACCCTGCCCTTTCGGGAGATTCATACTTTCAGCAACGTCTTTGGCTACATCAGCATGCTGAACACCAAGGTAACCACGTACAACCTTACCGATAGATTTCAATTGCTCAACGACACTCATGGCATCATCGATAGGAATAGCAAATGAAATACCCATATAACCACCAGAACGGCTGAAAATTTGGGAATTAACACCAATCACCTCGCCACGCATATTGATAAGCGGGCCACCAGAATTACCTGGATTAACAGCCACATCGGTTTGTATATGACGCAGGAAATCACCGGTGTCCCGCGCTTTGGCTGAGATAATGCCAGCAGTCACTGTGTTTTCAAGATCAAACGGTGAACCGATGGCAATCACCCACTCACCTGCCTTGATTTTATCGGAATCACCTATGGTGACGCGGGGCAATTTGTTTCCGTCAATTTTCAAAACCGCTATATCTGTACGGCGATCAGCGCCAACAACTTTTGCCTTGAATTCACGCTTGTCTGTCAGTTTGACATAGACTTCGGAAGCACCCTCAACTACGTGCGCATTGGTTAAAACATAGCCGTCTTGGGAGATAATGAAGCCAGAGCCGATACCGCGTGGCACTTCTTCCTCTTGTTGCTGAGGCGCCTGTTTGCGGTTTTTCGGCGTGGGCTGCTGTTTTGGGGTTGGCATCGGCACACCAAAGAAGCGACGTAAAATCTCAGGCATCTGGTCATCTCCAGCAATGCCGCCATTTTGTCCAGCCGGAACTTTTTCTGTGGTCCTGATATTCACAACAGCCGGGCCAGATTTCTCGACTAGCTCAGTAAAATCAGGTAAGCCAACTGTAGATGCTGCCTCTGCCACTGGGTTGGCATTGATTGTAGTCGGCGCTATAAAACCCACGCAGGCACTCAAGACCAGGGTGGAAGCAATTTTTTCAATTGGAAAAAGTTTATTCGCTTTCATGGTGTCATTCGCTTATTTAGGTTTAAAATCAATTGAGTTCATTACTTGCCGGATCGCGCTGGCGGGTACTTCACCCACGACTGTGAGCCAGTATTCTGCATGGCGCTTGCCCATAATGGTCATGGCACCTTGTTGCAAACTGCCTTCAGTACGGTTTTCGCTATCCGGTTCAATAAAAACGGAAATCGCTGCCAGGCCATCAGAAAAAATCATTTGCACTACCTGGTGCGATTTGATCGCTGTTCCATCGCTGTTTTTTGCATTGCCGGCAGCGGGGATCAGCCGTTTCATCTCGCGGGTTTTCTTGAAACCGGCTGGCAGGGATTTCACAACCCATCCTGAATGAATATTGGATTGCACCGTCAGATTTTCAACCTGCCACTGTGCAGTATTTTGAAAAGTAGGTCTTACCCTCTGCTTGTCGATGTCGCCAATAGTCAGTTGAGTAAAAGCGATTTGCTCTATGACTTCATTTTTGGTATTGACCGTTTGCGCACGCAGCAGCAAGCCAGAATTTTTTTCTACGCAGAGTCGATAACCATAGCGAAAGCCATCACGGGGGTCCAGCAAGTATGTCTGGCAATCAATACCTGCCACGCGACTGAGATCAGCTTTTTTTATGGCGTAAGATTCTGGGAGAGATTGCGCATTCGAGGTCAGCAAGGCGGGGAATACTTCTTGTGTCGCATTTTTCTCTATCTGCAGGGTTTTGCTGTCAGGGAGATAGCAGGTTACTTCTTCGTTTTTTCGCAAATATTCACGAGGTTGACCATCAAGAATTTCCAGTTTTTCGAGTTCATTATTCCCATCAAGAACATGAGTGATTCTGGAAGTTCTGATTTGATTGGCCTGCTGATAAACAAAAGTACCTGAGTAATTCATTTTCTGTGCTGAGGATTGCATTTTACGCAATACACTATGCACTTCACGCTTATCGTCTATCGTGTCTTGTGCCATTGCTGGTGCCCATAAACCAAGCAGGCACGCAGACCCAGCCAATGCGATATTAAAACGCCATACGCACATCATATTTATTTTTCCGCAGCAGATGAAACAGCGTTAGCGTGTGTAACGTATTGCGCTCCGTTATTGATGGCAGGAGAAAAACGCTGATGCGCCATCAGATAGCTGTCAATTCTGGGATCGCGCAACATATCCAGTTCTGCGACTTTTTTATCGCTGCCCTGTGCGAGCTGGGCAGGCTGACTGGTCTGCTCATTTGCTGCCAGGGTATTGGCGCTCTGGTTGTTGCTATGATTGGCTAGCTGCACACTACCCGGGTTTGTCGCTCTACTGCTGATCTGAATCGCAGCATCAGGCTTAGTCTGAAAGGACTGCAATTGCGGGATCATGATAAAAGCAAACACCGCAGCGGCCGCCATACTGGCCACGGCTGCATAAGTGCCCAGGAACTTGTGTTTTCTTTGCTTATCCTGAGTGTCTGTTTTTTGCATGGCGCGTGGTGCCAGGATGACGGGTTCAGCATTCAATTTTGCAGAAAACCGCTGAGAGAAATCAGCACTGAAAGTGACCGCCAATTCTTCTGAACGCAGCACATCGCCGATCTGGTGATAAATTTCCCATGCATCCTTGCTTTCTGCTTCATTTAAACTCGCAAGCAGGGAATCCAGCTGAGCATCACTCAATTCGCCATCTGCCATGGCTGAAATGCTCTCATGTTGATTTGTGCTTTTGTTCATCATTTTCACCTTTTACCACTATTTTTAAATTCGTTTGCACTACTTTTCATTTGGATACAGACTTTGACCCATGCTTTACCAGCGTTGTTCCAGTGTCGTACCCAACAAGGGTCGCAATTTCTCTGCAATCGCTTCTCGCGCCCTGAATATTCTGCTTCTGACTGTCCCTATCGGACATAGCATGACTTCTGCAATTTCATCGTAGCTCAAGCCCTCTATCTCGCGCAGGGTGATTGCATTACGCAATTCTTCCGGCAAGGTTGACATGGCCAAATTGACGGTCTCAGCTATCTGTTTGCTCGCCAGTAAGGATTCCGGCGTATTAATATCTCTTAGCCCATCTGCATCAACAAAGGACTCAGCTTCATCCACATCAGATTCTGTTGATGTGGGGGCTCTGCGCCCTTGCGTAACCAGATGATTTTTCGCCGTATTTACCCCGATACGGTATAACCAGGTATAAAAAGCCGATTCACCACGAAAATTCGGTAACGCCCTGTACGCCTTGATAAATGCTTCCTGTACTACATCTTCCGCTTCTGCGTGGTCATAGACGAGCCGGGACACGAGCCGCATTAATTTCCTTTGATATTTGGAAACCAGAAGCTCGAATGCTTTTTTGTCACCACGCTGGACGCGCTCAACCAATAGCTGATCAATTTCGCGTTCTGTCGTCACTCATTCATTCCTAGATTTGCATGGGAAGAGAAAAGCCCGCCCCAAATGCATGTTATTACCGTCAACATACGCGATTTATATACTGTCAGAGTCCGCATGATTCCTAAAAGTTCCTCAGCAGAAGTAAAATTCACGTCAACTCGCCTGATGTTGACTAATCCATATCAAGCTCACTCTTAATGCCTGGAATGCAGCAGGGCTCAATGAATCTGGCAGTATAAGCAACTTATGTTCCTTGCCAGCTTCATCGAGCAAAAAAATTGATAAAAAGTATGGCCAAATACGGGTTTTGTGACTTAAACGCACATTCAATCCCGTTAGTGCCCCTGTTTCCATCAACTGCATATCTGTTTTCACATTTCTAGTCATTTTTTGCTGGGGCAGCAAATGCAAAATTATTTCCCCCGTTGCAGAAATACTCAGTTGCCGGCTTTGTTGCATACGCCGCCAATATCTGAAAACAAGGCAGCAACTGCTGCAAAATGAACTGCTGGCAATCAGGCAAATAAAAACCAAAGGTAGTGCCTTGTAGCTCAATAAAAGCCAGATACTCAAATGCACTAGTGTCAGCATGCAAAAGCATGCCAGCAGCAGCCCTCGTGAAGCACGGGTATTGATATGTAGCGCTATCGTCATGGCAAAAAAAAATGGCACTTCATTCCATCAGAAATGAAGTGCCAGGACTAATTATTTAAAATCAGACTTTTGCAAATATCAGCGTGCCATTCGTTCCGCCAAAACCGAACGAATTTTTCATCGCATAATCTATGCGCATATCACGTGCAACATTTGCACAATAATCGAGATCACAAGCCGGATCCTGATTAATGATATTCATGGTCGGTGGTGAAACCTGGTTGTGCAGAGCAAGAACCGTGAACAAGGATTCCAGACCACCAGCACCGCCGAGCAAATGCCCTGTCATCGACTTGGTCGAATTGATGGTCATTTTGTAGGCATCGTCAGCAAAGGTCGCCTTAATCGCATCCGTTTCGTTCTGATCACCAATGGATGTAGATGTACCATGCGCATTCAGATAACTGATTTGCTCAGGATTGATCTCAGCATCTTTCATGGCATTGATCATGCTACGGCGCGGGCCATCCATGGTCGGTGTGGTGATGTGATAAGCATCACCACTCATACCAAAGCCTATGACTTCGGCATAGATCCTGGCACCACGCGCTTTGGCATGTTCATACTCTTCCAGTACCATGACACCTGCGCCTTCACCCAGAACAAAACCATCACGGTCTTTGTCCCACGGACGAGAGGCTGTAGCAGGATCGTCATTTCTGGTAGAGAGTGCCCTTGCCGAAGCAAAACCACCCAGACCCAGAGGAGAAATCGTTGATTCGGCACCACCGGCAATCATCACGTCAGCATCGCCGTATTCAATCATGCGGGACGCAGAACCGATGCAATGCAGGCCTGTCGTGCAAGCCGTGACAATGGACAGATTAGGGCCCTTCAAACCATACTTGATCGACAGATTGCCAGAAATCATATTGATGATCGAAGCCGGAACAAAGAAAGGGCTGATACGACGTGGTCCACGCGCAATCAAGGTTTCCTTAGTCTCTTCTATCAATGGCAAACCGCCAATACCTGAACCTACGATGACGCCAATACGCTCTGCATTTTCTTCGGTGACGACAAGACCAGAGTCTTGAAACGCCTGCATCCCTGCGGCAATGCCGTAGTGAATAAAGGTGTCCATATTGCGCGCTTCTTTTGCCGGAATATAATCCTCGACATTGAAGCCCTTCACCTCACCTGCAAAATGCGTAGTGAAAGGAGTTGCATCAAATTTGGTAATCGTTGCGATGCCGGATTTACCTGAAGTGATGGCACTCCAGGCATCTGCAACAGTATTGCCGACTGGCGAAATACAACCGAGCCCGGTTACAACGACTCGACGTTTAAGCGAACGACTCAAGCGCTTCTCCTGGATTTGAAAAAATTCGACTAATTAAGCCTTCAGATGGGCTTTAGCGTAGTCAATCGCTTGTTGAACAGTAGTGATTTTCTCAGCTTGTTCGTCAGGGATTTCCATTTCGAATTCGTCTTCGAGTGCCATCACCAGTTCAACTGTGTCCAAAGAGTCTGCACCCAAATCATCTACGAAAGAAGATTCGATTTTGATGTCAGCTTCAGCGACGCCCAGTTGTTCAGCGACGATTTTCTTAACGCGTTGTTCGATATCGGACATGTGTGTCTCCAGTGAAAAAATCAAAAAAATAAGGGCCTACAGAAAGGTGCGCGCATTTTAGCAGGTTTGTGAGCAAAAAAAGCAAGCCTCTGATCCCCGGCAACAACTCCTGCTATTTTCGTCGAAGTTGCCTATAAAAATCAACAAAATGATTAGGCCAGGTACATCCCGCCATTCACATGCAGTGTCGCTCCAGTGATATACCCAGCATCTGGCGATGCCAAAAACACGGTTGCTGCGGCAATATCTTCAGGACGACCGAGTTTTGCGAGTGGAATTTGCTGCAAAATGGCCGCTTTTTGGTCTTCATTCAAGGCCCTGGTCATGTCAGTATCGATAAAACCAGGGGCAATACAGTTAACCGTAATATTGCGGCTGCCTATTTCCCTGGCCAATGCACGGCTCATACCTGCTACACCGGCTTTGGCAGCAGCATAGTTCATTTGCCCAGGATTACCAGAAGAGCCCACAACAGAAGTAATATTGATGATACGGCCATGCCTGGCCTTCATCATGCCACGCAATACAGCGCGCGATAAACGTGCGACTGAAGTCAGATTGGTCGTGATAACACTATCCCACTCCTCTTCTTTCATGCGCATGGCCAACTGATCCTGAGTAATGCCGGCGTTATTGACCAAAATGGACAAGCTGCCAAATTCCTTCTGGATTTCATCAACGAGGCCGGCAGTACGCTCTATGTCATTGACATTGAAAGCCACACCCTTGCCTGAGCCCGGCGCCAACTCTTCCAGATAAGCAGTAATTGCCGCCGCACCAGATTCCGTCGTCGCAGTACCGATGACTTTAGCGCCTGCCTTGGCCAGGCCAATAGCGATTGCCTTGCCTATGCCGCGGGATGCACCAGTAACCAGTGCCACTTGATTTTCTAATTGTTGAGTCATTTCAAGAGTTCCAATACTTTTTCCAAACTTGCCTGATCAAATACAGTGTCGCCGGTCAATTCTGACTGAATACGCTTGGTCAGGCCGGTCAAAACCTTGCCCGGACCGCACTCAATCACATGCGTGATGCCATCGGCATGCATCTTGTTAATGGTTTCTACCCAGCGTACCGGGCTGGCGGCCTGCCTGACCAGCGCATCCTTGATAGCCAAAACATCGCTCAGAATGGCAACATCGACATTATTAATCAATGGAATTGCCGGCTCAGTAAATGGGATGCTGGCCAGATAGTCACGCAACTTGTCTGAGGCAGGCTTGAGCAGGGATGAATGAAAAGGCGCAGACACCGACAAAGGCAAGGCACGCTTCGCACCTTTTGCTTTAGCAATCTCGCAAGCACGATCCACCGCAGCTTTACTGCCAGCAATGACCACTTGTGCTGGCGCATTGAAATTTACAGCCTCAACTACTTCACCCAGCACTGCAGCCATTGCCTCAGCACAGGCTGCCAGCACATCTTCGTCCGACAAACCCAGAATGGCAGCCATGCCACCCTGTCCTACAGGCACGGCATCTTGCATAGCTTGCGCACGAAAGCGCACCATAGGCACAGCATCTTTAAACGCAATAACGCCAGCAGCTACCAGGGCGGAATATTCACCCAGGCTATGACCAGCCACCAGCTTGGGGGCTGCGCCGCCAGCGGCGATCCAGGCGCGGTAGCAAGCTACGGCTGCTGTCAGCATGACTGGCTGGGTATTGGTAGTCAGGTCCAGCGCTTCTTTTGGACCCTCATTAATCATTTTACCCAAATCCAGTTGCAGCGCATCAGATGCTTCAGCAATGGTTTGTTGCACGACAGGATTATCAGCAAAGCCATTCAACATGCCTATCGCTTGCGAACCCTGCCCTGGAAATACAAATGCAAATTGCGTCATTTCTTATCTCAAATGTTTATTATTGATTGTTTAATTCTTTTTGCTTAGCTACTGCTTACATCTTGACGATGGCCGCACCCCAGGTAAAGCCACCACCCACACCTTCCAGCATCACTGTATGACCAGGCTTGACCCGGCCATCACGCACTGCCAGATCCAATGCCAGCGGTATCGATGCGGCAGAGGTATTGCCATGCTGATCAACTGTGACGACTACTCTATCCATAGGCATGCGCATTTTTTTTGCGGTGCTTTGCATGATGCGTATATTTGCCTGGTGCGGTATCAGCCAGTCGATCTGATCTGTCGTCAGGCCAGCGATTTCGAGTGCTTCGTTGGCGACCTTTTCCAGCAAATTGACTGCCAGTTTGAAAACGGCCTGTCCATCCATATACAAAAATGCACTGCCCTCAACTACGCCACTCTGGACATTGCCTGGCACGCATAAAATATTGGCATAGCTGCCATCCGCATGCAATTTGGTCGCCAGAACACCCGGCTCGTCCGAGCGCGACATGACGATTGCGCCGGCACCGTCACCAAACAGTACGCAAGTAGTGCGGTCTTCAAAATTCAGGATGCGGGAAAATACCTCAGCACCAATCACCAGCACGTTTTTATGGTTGCCCGCCTTGATCATGCTATCGGCAATGGACATGGCATACATAAAGCCACTGCACACAGCCTGCACGTCAACAGCTGCCGCACCATTGGTGATGCCCAGCTTGTTTTGCACTACGCATGCAGTACTAGGGAAGCCGCCGAGAAAATCAGGGGTTGAAGTAGCCAGCACGATCAGATCAATATCATTGGCCTGCATCTTGGCAGCATCCAGTGCAAGCTTTGCAGCTTCCACTGCCATATCACTGGTCGCAACAGAAGGCTCGGCATAATGACGGAAGGAAATCCCGCTACGGGAAAATATCCATTCATCCGAAGTTTCTATGCCCTTCGCTGCCAGTTGATCCGTTAATTCCTGATTACTTACTTTTTTGGGAGGCAAATAACTGCCAGTCCCTATAATTTTGCTATAGAAAGTCATGCGGTTTTCTGTACCAAGAGTTCATTATTGTCTGGAGCAACTATTCCGGCAACTGCCTCAGCCTCAGCCATAGGCATCAATTTTGCCATTGAAGTTGCAATGCGTGACAATACATCATTTTTCGCGGCATCGAATGCGCGCTGTATTGCCCACTCATAACTATACTTGTCTGCGCTGCCATGGCTTTTAAATACCAGTCCACGTAAGCCTAGCAAACTGCCGCCATTGTAGTTGGATGGATTCATGGTGCGCGAGATGGATTTCAAGGCACCACGCGCAAATATGGCGCCCAGCATATTCAGGGGATTGCTCTTGAAGGCTGCCGTCAGGGTAATTTTTACAAAACGCCCCATGCCCTCCGCAGCTTTCAGGGTGACATTACCGACAAAACCATCACAGACGACGATATCGGTCGTGCCTTCAAAAATATCATTACCTTCGACATTGCCATAAAAATTCAACAAGCCACGTTCGTGATCGGCACGCAGTAATTGGGCGGTTTTTTTGACGACATCATTACCCTTGATATCTTCTTCACCCACATTCAGCAAGCCTATGCTCGGTTTATCTTTGCCTTCCAGCGCAGATACCAGGGCAGAACCCATGATGGCAAACTGATGCAGATGCAAAGGTTCGCAATCGACGTTCGCACCCAGATCCAGCATGTAAGTGGGGAGATTTTTTTGATTTGGCAAGATACTGCAAATTGCCGGACGGTCAACGCCTTGCATGGTTTTCAGCACATAGCGGGAAACCGCCATCAATGCACCAGTATTGCCTGCAGAAACACAGGCCTGGGCAGCGCCTTCCTTGACCTGGCTGATGGCGACACGCATGGAAGAGTCTTTTTTGCGGCGCAAGGCAACTTCTATCGGGTCATCCATCTCCACCACTTCTGTGGCATTGATAATTTTTAAACGTGTATGGCCGCTGGCATGGAGCTTCTTCAACTCGGCCTGAATGATAGATTCAGAGCCCACCAGGAGAAATTCGACATCAGGTTCGCGATTGGCAAAAGCAACGGCTGCTGCCACTGTAACTGCCGGGCCATGATCTCCGCCCATGCAGTCTATGGAAATTTTAATTGTCATGTAGTGGTACGAAACTTCAATCTGAAACAGCGAGTGTATCAAACCGGAACAGACATCATCCCGAATTAATTTTTCAAAAGCAGGATTATCTCAAAAATTCAAAGACTCACCGACAACAATTCAATCAAAAAAGTAAATTAAGGGTTCGCTTGATTCTGCAAGAGTGAAATAGACATGCAGCAGACAAGTTATTTCAGAAGGTTAACGCAAAAAAGCGGCGCCAAGTCAGAGACTCGTCACGCCGCTTCTTTACCAGGAACAGAGATTACTCGTCGTTCTTGGTTTTCAATACTTTACGACCACGGTAAAAGCCATTAGGGCTGATGTGGTGACGCAGATGTGTTTCACCAGTTGTTGGCTCGATACCCAGTTGCGGTGCAACCAGGAAATCGTGGGAACGGTGCATGCCACGCTTGGATGGGGATTTTTTATTTTGCTGAACTGCCATGATAACTCCTAATACTTCAAAAAATGTTTCTAAAATTTAACACGCCTGGTTGAAGAATGCGAACATCAGCAACCAAGAATCCCTAACAATACTTCGACCTGAGTGTTTTTTCAGAATAATGCCACTAGGTACGCCCATTAATTTTCTTCAGCACGGCAAAAGCTGATTCTTTTTTGCCGACTTCCGCGTCAATCGCTGCAGTAGTATCTGCTGAAGCCAACGGTAGATCCGGGCATACTGCATGTTTGGGCGATTGGGGTATTGCCAGTAGCGCCTCATCCTCTATCAAATCCATGATATTGAATGTTTTGCTACCTACTACAACATCGATCTCGTCATCTTCAAGCAATGCTTCAATTTCATCTGCATTTTCTTCGTTTTTGGCGAGTACCAATATGGATTCAGAGTCAATATCTAATGCAAATGGTGTCAAACAACGCTGACACATCAACTGTACCGTACCATTCACAGACAATTGCAACTGCGGATGGCCCAGCTTGTCTTTGCCACCCTGCAGAGACCAGTTCAACGCACCTTCGGTGCTTGCACTTTCTTCTGACAGGCGAGGTAAATCTGCGACTAAAATGCTTCCCGAACGCTGCTCTTCGAGCCGGGAGAACGTGAAAGCGTCAATCACAAATGCTTGCATAGGATTATTTGAACCCAGAAAACCTGCGATAATAACAGGATTACACCTAAGTAGTCAAAGAATTGGCGTGATTTTTTCGCGTAATGGCTATGAAAACCATGGAAAATGTTTTCACAATGCAAATAAATAAGCAGCAAAGCAGGTTGATACTGGCATCAAGCTCCGTTTACCGCCGTGAATTGCTAACAAGACTGCAATTCAATTTCGAAAGTATAGCACCTGAACTTGATGAAAGCCCAGGTCCGGGAGAAAGCCCCGATCAAACCGCCCTGCGCCTCGCGCAACAAAAGGCTGAGGCAATAGCAAAAAATCAGCCGGAAGCCATTATCATAGGATCAGACCAGGTCGCTACGCTGGACGGCCTGCAAATTGGCAAGCCAGGCAATCATGAAGCGGCGCTAAAGCAATTGCAGCTCATGCGCGGACGTGAAGTGGTATTCCATACAGCTCTGTGCGTACTAGACAATCGTCAAAGCGCCCCCTCCCCTCTGCAAATTCAGGACGTGTGCACGATGGTCAGGTTCAGGGACTTAAGCGATGCAGAACTGGATGCCTATTTGCGCATAGAACAACCTTATGATTGTGCAGGCAGCGCCAAAAATGAAGGCCTGGGTATCGCCATCATAGAAGGCATCAACAGTAATGATCCGACAGCGCTGACTGGCCTGCCGCTGATTGCCCTGACCAGCATGTTGCGCAATACTGGCCTGAGCTTCTTCAATCTTTGAATTGATCACATCATTGATAACTTCATCCATTTCATAAAATAAAAAATTAAAACCTATGACAGGCACGCTTTATTTAATCCCCAATACCCTTGGTCTGAACGAAGATCAGCAAGTTAATTTACTTGCCAGCATCATCCCTGACACCGTACAAAAAATGACGGCCGAACTCAGTCATTTTGTCGCTGAAAATGCCAAAACCACGCGCGCTTATCTGAAATACCTGTCACAGGCACACCCTCTGCAAAAAGCCATGCAGGAAATCCAGATCAGCGAATTGAATATCAACACGCCTGCGCAAGCACTGGAAGGCTTGCTGCAACCACTATTGCAAGGTCATGATGTGGGTTTGATATCTGAGGCTGGTGTGCCCGCCGTTGCTGACCCTGGTGCTAACCTGGTCAGGCTCGCTCATCAGCGTAATATTAAGGTGCGCCCACTGGTTGGCCCCTCCTCGCTATTGCTGGCCTTGATGGGCAGTGGACTGAACGGCCAGAGTTTTGCCTTTTATGGCTATTTGCCGACAGATGCTGCGCTGCGTGCAAAGCGCATTAAAGAACTCGAAGAGAGATCAAAAAAAGAGAAACAGACACAGCTACTCATAGAAACTCCTTACCGCAATGCAGCCATGCTGGAAGCACTGAGTAATCACTGCAATCCAGGCACCCTGATATGCGTCGCAACAGATTTGAGCCTCGATACAGAGTCACTGCAAACAAAAACTGCGGCTGAGTGGAAAAGCAGTTTAAACAAGCAACAAGGCCCTGATTTTCATAAAAAACCGACAGTTTTCTTATTCTTGAGCAATTAAAAAAGTGCACGACCGGTCGATTTTTTCTATTTGCGCTAAGATGTCTTTTTTCTGGAGGAATGCACATGCTGAATTTTGATTTTTATAACCCCACACAAATCCTGTTTGGCAAAGGACGCATAGCCGACCTGAATAAAGCCATCCCGGCTGAAGCTCATGTGTTGATGCTGTATGGCGGTGGCAGCATCAAACAAAATGGCGTCTATGATGAAGTCATCGCTGCACTTGGCACACGCCAGGTGACGGAATTTACTGGCATAGAACCCAATCCCAGCTATGAAACCCTGATGAAGGCTGTTGAACTCATCAAGCAAAACAAGATAGATTTTTTGCTTGCAGTTGGTGGTGGCTCTGTTATCGATGGTACCAAATTCATCGCCGCTGCAGCCTTGTTTGAAGGCGATGATCCCTGGGTCATCATGGAAAAACGTGGCAGCAATGTGACCAAGGCCATGCCATTTGGCAGCGTACTGACTTTGCCAGCAACTGGCTCTGAAATGAATAATGGCGGTGTTGTTACCCGCAAATCCATCAAGGCAAAAATGGCTTTCTCCAGCCGTCATTGCTTCCCGCAATTCTCGGTACTTGACCCCGCCAAGACTTTCACCCTGCCAGTACGCCAGATAGGCAATGGCGCAGTTGATGCTTTTGTCCACATCATGGAACAATACCTGACCTACCCAGTGAATTCACCAGTGCAAGACAGGTTTGCTGAAGGCTTGTTGCTGACTTTGATAGAAGAAGGCCCGAAAGCCCTGGCCAACCCTGAAGATTATGACGTGCGCGCCAACCTGATGTGGTGTGCCACCATGGCTCTGAATGGCCTGATCTCTACCGGCGTGCCGCAAGACTGGGCCACGCATATGATAGGTCATGAACTGACCGCCTTGCATAACATTGACCACGCCCAAACCCTGGCCATCGTCCTGCCTAGCATGCTGCGCGTACGCAAAGAAGGCAAACGGGCAAAGTTGCTGCAATTTGCAGAGCGAGTCTGGGGCTTGCACGATGGGGATGAAGACAGCCGTATAGAAACTGCCATCAGCCGCATGCAGGATTATTTTGAGCAAATGGGTGTCAAAACCCGTCTCAGTGATTATCAACTCGGCAGCGACGATATTGCACCTATCCTGTCAGCACTGGAAACCCATCGCATGGTCAGCCTGGGTGAGAAACGTGATGTGACGCTGGATGTCAGCCGTCAGGTACTGGAATTAAGTCTGTAACGTGCATACCTGGGATTTGCCATCTTTTGAAACGAAAGGATGGCAAATCCCGGCAAATACTACCGTTACGTTTTAACAACATCACCCCCTGTGATTTTTGAAATTTTCACCGCCAGCCCCTCCTCCCGATATTATTCCTCAAGGAATATCTGCTGCACCGCAATGCATTAACAAGTCAGCCTCAAACTCATATCCTGCCTGAGATTCCTCACCATTGTGCGCATCCCGAAGTTTGCATCACAGCAATCAAAAAAGATTACTTTTTCTTATATCTACGCACAAAAAATGACATATTGATTACGGAAAACTAGAGGTCAACTTCTAGAAAAAACAGTAATGCCGCCGTTTTCGTCCATGTTAAAAAGCCAATTCGCTGAAATTATTTAATTTCCAATATCTGCACATGCCAGCGGCTGCTTCCGGTTTCGCTCTGTAGAGGGCGGGAGTTTGTCACGGCAATCATTTCAGCGGTCTGAGTTTCGCTCCTTTTCACAAATCAAACCTGAAGGACGTTCCATGAAATCCGTTTTTAAACTGGCTGCTGTCACCGCCTTACTCTGTTGTTTTACCCCTGCACATGCTTTCCTGCAAGAGACCCATCGCCGTATCGCTATTGATGCCGTCAACTTCATGAAAAACAACCCCGACAAAACCAATTACAAAGCACTGGCAAGTGGCTTGGCTCGGGCAGGTATTACCGTGGATCAGTTCGCCACGGCCATGGGCCAGGGTGCCTATGATGTTGATGATTTTGCTGATACTTATATTTGCGGTGCAGTGACCGGCGATTGCCAGTTGGCACCTATCTGGGGCGCAGCACAAAGTATCGTCAAATATACTTCTTACTGGCATTTCCAAAACCATACTGCTGGCCCTGATGTGCATGGCAATCCATTTGGCGGCTATAACTATGCCAAACTCACTGTCGCTGGTGATGTAGATAATCTGGCAGCATCCTGGCTGGTCGGCGATTATCTTGATGACGGTCCTGGCGGTATGAAGGGCTGGTTTGGCGACAATAGCAAGTACAACACTTACGGCGTCACCGAGGCGCATTACCGTCTGGGCGGCTACTCCACACCCAGTCAGTATGCTGACTTTGAAAAAATCCCATTCCAGCCCATAGACAACCTGGCGCAATACTGGTTCCAGCAGTTTCTGAGCAGCCCCAGCCTGCAAAGCCTGGGGTTTGTCATGCATTCCACCGACTTGTTGCAGCCTCATCACACCTGGACTACATCAGCCCGCAATCATTCAGGCTGGGAACAATGGGTCGGCAGCTATTACGATAGCCAACAACTGAATGACCCAGCTTTGGTTGCTGCAGCGATGGCCGACTTCACTCCTTTGGCTGCGAATGCGACTGACATACGCCAGTTGCTGACACAAGGTGGCACATATTCTTACCAAAACGGTGGCATCGTACTGTCCTCCACCGACCAGAATGACCGCGTCCGCGTTGGTCGCCTGGTAGTGCCGCACGCCATTGCCATGATGGTTCATGTATTGAACCGCGCTGCCAACCGTCTCAATAGCTGAGGTTACCATGTACAGACCAGGTCATAGCCTGCAATGGAGTATACGCATCACAGGCTGTTGCCTGTCTGTTCTGTATCTGACAATGTCTGCCGCCGCCGTGGCGGTGGATATTGCCCCAGCGATTGCCCCAGCGACGAAACAGAATCAAATAGCACTGCAGCCCGAGCTGGCCGCACATCTCAATGGTGCGCCGGTTTACAGACTGACACTGGATGTGCTTACCCAGATGGCGCAATTGGAGAAACCCAAAACCAGAAGCACTGACATCCTTGACAGCATCATCAATAATCGTCTGCTCACTGACAAAACGCGTAGCCAGTTTACTGATGAAGAACTGCAAGCGTCCCGCCGGGTAGCCTTTGAACCTGATGTGGTGCTGGATAATCAATTAAGCGGTTATTTGCGCACCGTTTATCGCAAGGATCTGGAAGCTTCGATAAGCAAGCTTCCGGGCGGCAAGCTGGATGCACTGATACAGGAACAGGGCAAGCTGGGGGAAGATGAACTGAACAGTGTTTTCGGCGCCAGGAACAGAGTGATACTCGATTACACCCTGGGCACAGCCCAACAGGCTGCCGCCGCACAAGTGACCGTCCTGCGCTGCAACTTTGCGGCCGCCACCACCACCATCAGCCTTTATGATGTGTTCCGCCGCCAGAATGTGCAAGGGCGAGTAGAATTTTTTAACCGCAACCGTGACTTCATACGTCAGCAAGCCCAACTTTATCTGGCCAACCTGTATGTGCTTGACTGGGCACGCCTGCGTTTTGGCGAAGCGGCACTCAGAGATTTACGGCAGGCAGTTGCGGAGCAAAATTCGGTCAGAGCCATCAAGAGTCTGCATGGCATAGGCGCTGATACCGATTCAGAAAGCCGGCTTTTAAACCAGCTCGCTGCTGAGGTAAAACCAAAAGAAGTGTCAGCTTATTTCCGCAGTCATAAGGAAGAATTTAAACGCATTGTTTCCGTCAGATCGCGCCACATCCGCCTCGACAATGAAGCACAGGCAAGGCAGGTTGCCGAACTGGCGCGCCAGGGCAGCAATTTTGCCAGTCTGGCACAGCGATATTCCACTGCGGCAGATGCAAGGCAAGGCGGCGACATGGGCATGATTGTTCATAACGGACAATTATCCTGGCTGGAGCAACTGGCTTACATGCAGGAGCCCGGCAAAGTGTCCGCCCCCATTCGCGCCGCCGTTGCACCTGATGAGAAAGCCCATTGGGAAATCGTGCTGGTGGAACAACGCAATGACGGCTACCAGGACCCAGCCTCAGAAGAAGTACGTTATCAAGCCAGCCGGGCACTAGCGCAGGAAAAAGCGATCCGTCAGCTATCTGTTCTGCAAACGCAATTACGTAAAAACGCAAGAATTGACGTTAACAAAACCGTACTGACAAATTAATTGAAATTGTGAGGCAATGTATTTATGAACAAAGGCATACTCATTGCAATGACCATACTTGCAGCTGCAACACTGATGATCTGGCAACTTTGGCCACAAGCTGAAGATAGTCAAGCCAGCCATCCAGAAACAGTTTCTACATCCAGCGCCAATGCAACTGGCAAACCTGAGCAGATGAGGACATCTTCCTGGCCGCCACCATTTCCTGAATCGGTAGAGGAGAGAAAATTTGTTCCACTACTGCCTACCGGGCCAGAGCTTTCTGCGGCCCAGAGCCTGGTAACCACCCGCGATGGTGATCCGCGCACGCCACCCATTCAGCATGATGAACCGATACAGGAAACACCTACGGCAGCCGAACTTGCTGATGCCAAGGCTTACCAGCAATATGAAACCAGGCAAAATAGCCGTCTGTATGCTGCCTATGTGAAAGCCGCGGATGAAGAAATACCACGCCTGCGTGAAGCGATAGTCCGGGCACGAGATATGGGCATTCCGGCAGCAGAAATTGCCAAGGGCGAAGAAAAACTACGCCGCATCACTGCCATGCAAGGTCAAATGCTTGCCGAGCACCCGGAGCTGCAAAATATTGCAACTGGCAGGGCGGGGCAGAAATGAAAAATTTAAATTCAAATCGAAAGATATTGACCTGACACGGTGTCTTGTCGTGCTCGAATGCCACAGAAGCATGCCGGATTAAATTGCAGCAAGAAATCAATCCGGCGTCGGGATTTATTTCTTGACTGTTTTTTGAATATGACAATTCGCATCCAGGAAACGCATGGCCCCGGTGTAATTGGTATCCCAGTCATCCATTAAATAATTACCGGCTTCTTCGACGAAATTATTCCAGTCTTCCAGCAAGCCTTCCTGCTTTTCGTGAGGTGCTGCTGTTTTAATCCAGTCTGTTGCCAGTTCTGGAGTAAATCCCTCATCACGAAATTTTTTCACCAGGCTTTTTGCTGTTTTCTCTGGCAAGGTGGTTTTAGGTGTAATGCCGCCGACAATGCAGACAAACAAAGTCAGCAAGGAATCGATGTCGGTTTTACCCTTGGTTAATTTCGTCCATTCCTTGGACACCAGGGCATCGTATTCAGAAGTGTCTTCGACTTCATGATCACGCAAATAATAACGATCCTTGAGTTCATACACCAGCTTATCAAGAGATGCCGATTTATCCTGCAGGCGCGGCAGATCATGGGATTTGATCTCACCCAGTACGCGCTCAACGATGGCATGAAATTTCTCTGGTATATCAGCCAGATCTATTACGGATAAAGCCTTCTTCAACTTCGCTGCAGTATATGCACGGATAGCGTCGATGAGGCTGGCGAACTCCACCTGGTTTTGCAGTGTCGCCTCAGGCTTGCCAAACATTTGCAACAACAAAGCGGTGCGGACTACGGAGACAGCCTCGACATCTTCTTCTTTGAGGTAACTGGCAGACAAGCCCAGTTCTTCACCAAACCAGTAGCCAGCTTCGATTTCCAACGCATTCATTTGACGGTGTTCAAGCGTATTCCTATATTCAATCGGCTTTTCCTTGAGTGACCAGGCTTCCAGAAAATCTTCTACCTTGCCCTTGGCTTCATGACCCAGCAAAGCATATTCCGGCATGGCGAACAAGGCTTTCAGCAAACCTGATCCGCCGCGCGACAAAGTCAAAAAGGTATTGTCTCGTATCAATTTGGCAGCCAGTTCCAGGTCACCCTTGGTGGTCTCAATCAGATACAAACTAGCCAGGTTGACGATACGCTTGCGTGCCGCTTCAATTTCAGGGCGCAGGTATTTACTGCCAAAAGCATCCGCTATCTGCACCATGCCTTTTGGGGCTTCTGCCTCAATCGCAGCAATTTTGGTGGTGGAGATAATTGCCTTTTGCACGCCATAACGCAGCGCCGTTTCAAAGTAAGGGCGATTATCAAGCAGGGCAATTTCAAAAGTATTTTCAGGCATAAATACCAGAATAGAAGCAGGCTATGGAAATGAAAAGCAGGCAGAAAAACTTCTGCCTGCCACGTACATCAAAATAACATCAACAATTACAAGGCTGACTCTTCGTCATCATCCTTGTCGTCGCCATCATCATTGTTTTTAGGACGTTCCTCCTGCTCTTCTTCAGCAGCGCCCTCGCCACCTTCCAGCAACTCATCTTGCGCCAGGCTAGCTTGATAAGCCTTGTAACGTGCGCGCAATTTCATCAACACTTCGCGGAAAATTTCTGGCAATTCATAGCGCAGGACGTATGTCACCTGCATCCAGTCATGATCTTCCAGATTGGCCATATCCAAAGGCGACGCCAGGCTCTCGGTGTCACGTGTCAGGTTCAACAAATCATCATCACGTGCCTGGGTTTTGTTGTCGTCACCGTATTCATACAAGTCGAAAGTCGCGTAGCGGTAAAAATGCTCTACCATTTGCGCCCTGTCGAGCAGGTAATCGACAAGGGCGTCATAGCCACCCTCCACTTCTGCGATTTCATACAAAAATTCTGCCGGGTCAGCACCTTCACGGAAAATAACGGAATTGACCATGCCACGCAATTGCTCGTGGGTCTGGTCGCCATAGCGGCGTTCCAGCACCACGGCCTGGGCAAATTGCTCAGGGGTGACCAGCAGATTCACCAAAGACTCTTTGGATGCATCGTATTCGCGGATAATCGCCAGCAAATCCTTTGCGGGGAATTCATCCAGGGCGGCTACCAGTGCTTTGTCGCCTTCGGTTTCGGCCAGATTAGCCAGCGCATGTTCAGCACCGGCGATATCACCCGCCTTGACCAGGCTTTGGGCTTCGATTAATGCAGGATAATTCATCTGTACTCCTTATTCTTTGCGGTCAAAACCTTGCTCAGCCAACCAGTCTGCACCGGCTTCGCCCAGATCATAATCATCACCATCATCACCGTCATCGCGACCATGCCTGCCATACTGGCCATCAAGGTCGCCATGTTCTTTCAGCTCTTCATTTTCCTCATTGGCTTCTTTATCTTCATCCTCGTCAGCACCTGCCGCATCGCTGGCACCAGCCTTGCGTGTGGTATTGCTGCGATTCAGATATTCAAGCGCTGCCGCCGTCACCATAAAAGCTTCGCCGTCAGGGTCTTTCAGAACAATACGGCTCAGTGGTTCAGCCCAAGGTTCAAGCTTGACTGCTGCTGACAAAGTTTTCCAGGAAGGGAATTTGCCTGCTTCTTTGGTAATCAATGATTCCATTGTTAATGGATTCATGAAGATGAAACCCTGATGAAAAGCCACTGCCAACATTTCAGGATTACTGGCCATCATGGGCAGCAACATGGGTAGTTGTTCAGCCTTTTCACGCAATCTGGCCTTGAGCACGTTTTTGCCCTCGGAATCGGATTTCAAATCTTCCAATTCAGCCTTATAGAGCGGGATAATATCTTCAAAAAAACGTGACAATTTCACTGCAATACTCCTGATAAATAATTTTTCCAGATTTCGGTCGCTGTCTCGATAGGAGAATCCAGCAAATTGCGCCTGCGATTTTCATCATAGGCAGTACGTGCTGCCTCATCCGACAAAATATCGTAAGCTTCTTTGACCGCATGGAATTTTTCCGGCGCCAGTTCAGAATCATTTCTGTCTGGATGAAACTCTGCAGCCTTTTGACGAAACGCCTTCTTGACGTCTGTCAGACTCGCATTGGTGGCAATACCGAGAATAAAATAATAGTCTTTCATACACACCCTTGGCTTGCACTTGGACTTGAATTGACACTGCAGATCAGCAGCGAAGAACAAGGGGAACCATGTAAATGGATTCCCCTATGCAGGAACAAGCAGAATTCAGCTATTCCTGTGCATACATATTAATGATGATGACCGTGTTCGCCATGTACGTGACCGTGCACAACTTCTTCATCAGTGGCTTCACGAACTTCCAGCACTTCTGCATCGAAACGTATGGTCATGCCAGCCAGGGGATGGTTACCATCGACAGTGACCACGCCTGCATCGATAGCAGTAACGCGGAATTGCATGGTTTCGCCAGTTTCTGGCTCGCGTGTCTCAAACATCATGCCAACTTCGATATCAGGAGGGAAAGCGCTGATATCTTCTTCGCGCACGAATTCCGGATCAAATTCGCCAAAACCTTCTTCTGGTGCCAAAGTCACAGAGACTTTGTCACCTACGGCTTTACCATCCAGCGCGGCTTCCACTGCTGGCAAAATATTATCATATCCACCATGCAAATAAACGATGGGCTGCTGATTCTGGTCTATGACCTCGCCCTCAGCACTGAACATGGTGTAATTCAAAGTGACAGCGGTATTTTGTGTGATTTGCATGACAAATAAATAGAGTAATTGCGCATTACTGCGACAAGATTGAAATGAGAAACCCATGAAAGGCTCAGATACCTAGCCATATATAGCCTACAAGCACCCATTTCAATAGGCTAACCGCGTATTGTAGCAGAGCTGTCCTCTATTTTTGGCGTTTGCTATCTTTGTTATTCTGTCTCTCCAGTTCGAGATATTTTTTCTTCGACCTTTACTGAGGGCTTAGCTTGGCTATAACGCAATCTTATTTTCCATCGGGCAATAAAAAACCGCCAGCGGCGGTTTTAAAAGTGATGCTGGGTTGATGAATGCCTCTCAAACACCAATTTTTTCAAGCATGGTGCCCAGTTCACGTAAGGCCGGTTCCAGCTTGGGGTGCTGTGCAGCAAATTTCGCTGACAGAGCCTGCGAACGCTCACTCAAAGCCGCGAATACGGGGTCATCATGATTTTGTGTGTTTGCCAGGACATGTTGAATATCCTCATTCAATTTCTCCAGCAAGGACTTCAATTCATCATCAACCGCTTCAGTGCTTGCCAGTTCTTGATGCAACAGGCCCAGCAGATGTTTCAATTGTTCTTGTTTCATATCGTATCTCCTTGATGGAACATTCTTAACTTCGTTGCAGCTTAGCTTTTTGCAGCTTACTTGGAGTTTAGTTGCTGACTCGCGGAAAAACCAGTACCACGGCTTCGGCAGCTATACCCTCTTCCCTACCCAGATAACCAAGACGTTCATTGGTTTTTGCCTTGATATTGACCTGATTGATATCGACCTGCATATCTTCTGCAATATTTGCCGCCATGCCTGCAATATGCGGTGCCATCTTCGGTGCCTGGGCAATGATGGTGGCATCCAAATTACCCACCTCATAACCCGCAGCATGAATACGTTTGACAGCCTCACGCAGTAAAACACGCGAATCAGCACCGGCAAAGCGGGTGTCGGTATCCGGGAAATGCTTGCCTATATCACCCAGGGCGACTGAACCAAACAGCGCATCGGTAATCGCATGCAATAACACATCTGCATCTGAATGCCCAAGCAAGCCTGTGGTGTGCGGAACAGTCACCCCACCAATAATCAATTTACGACCAGGTACCAATGCATGACAGTCATAACCCTGACCTATTCTGAGCGGTAACATCTTATTTTGCATCAAACTTCCTTTATTCTTGCGAGCTATTCAAATACTGGGCGATTAATGCCATATCGCCGGGCAAAGTCAGTTTCATATTGCGCACATGTCCTTCAACCAGTATGGGGGCATGGCCAGCAGCTTCAATAGCACTGGCTTCATCAGTAACCTGATCTGCCGCATCCAGAGCGTCGCACAATAGCTGATAACGGAACATTTGTGGGGTTTGTGCCAGCCACAAGCCATCACGGGATATGGTTTGTACTTTGCCGTTTTCTACTCGCTTGACCGTGTCAACCACAGGCAAGGCAAGCAATCCGCCGACTGTATCGTCCGCAACACTATCAATCAAATGTTGCAGCAAGCCAGATGTCAAACCTGGCCTGGCAGCATCGTGTACAAGTACCCAGTCCTGATTGTCCAAAGTATTGGCTAGCTCGCTCAAGCCATTTCTGACCGTATCACGGCGACTGGCACCACCACAGCGCAAGACGCTCAGGTTTTCTGCTTTTGCCAGATATTCATCGACATAAGCATCATCCAGACTAACGACAACATAGGTATGCTGTATTTTAGAAAAACCAAGAAATGCATCGACAGTGTGTTGCAAAACTGATTTACTACCTATGCACATATATTGCTTAGGTGTGGTTGCACCCATACGCGAACCCACGCCCGCAGCAGGAATCAGCGCAACATAGCGAGGCGTATTTGTCACCTTTTCAGCTTCAGAATGATGTTCTTGCAATTGTTTTTCCATGAATGTCACAAGCTCTTGAAGCTGCCCCGATAAGAAAGAGCCCCTTCGTTTATAATTAGGCGCTCATTTTAACCGCGTATCTTGTTCCGTAAGCAGCTTTTACGGCATTCCACATGTATAGCCGCAATGTCATTTGATTTCAGCAAATCCTTAGCAAAACCCGGCCATAAACTGGCACTCCCCAATTTGCATGGTTCTTCCGATGCTTATGCCTTGGCGCAAGCAGCGACGGCGCTCAAGGCTGACAAGCGCATGCTGACCATTTTTGTCGCCAACCCGGGAGATGCCCAGCGCCTGCTGGATGAAATCCCCTGGTTTAATGCAGAATTGCGCTGCCATTTGCTGCCAGACTGGGAAACCCTGCCTTACGATGCCTTTTCACCGCATCAGGACCTGGTATCTGAACGCCTGGCCAGCCTGCATGAAATCCAGAATGGCAATTGCGATGTCTTGCTGGCACCGGCTACTACCGCCTTGTTGCGCATGGCACCGCCCTTTTTCCTGGCAGCCTACACCTTCTTTTTCAAAAAAGGTGACCGTCTTGATGAGGCGAAGCTAAAAACCCAGCTGACACTGGCGGGTTACAGCCATGTCAACCAGGTCATGTCGCCGGGTGAATATTCTGTGCGCGGTGGCCTGATCGACCTGTTTCCCATGGGTTCAGCCCTGCCTTACCGTCTGGATCTGTTTGGCGACACCATAGAAACCATACGCACTTTTGATGCTGACACCCAGCGCTCGCTCTACCCTGTGCCGGAAGTACGCTTGCTGCCTGGGCGCGAATTTCCCATGGATGAACCTGCGCGCGCTGCCTTTCGCAGCCGCTGGCGCGAAACTTTTGAAGGTGATCCTTCACGTTCCAGCATCTACAAGGATATAGGCAATGGCATACCCTCAGCCGGCATAGAATATTACCTGCCGCTGTTCTTTGAGCAAACCGCCACCTTATTTGATTACCTGCCGGAAGCGCCGCATTTTGCCTTGGTCGGCGATATCGACGATGCCATCAGACGTTTCTGGAACGATACCCGCTCACGCTACCAGTTTTTAAAGTCTGACCGCGAACGTCCGGTACTGGCACCAGAAACTGTATTTTTACGCGATGAAGACTTCTTTGCTGCGATGAAACCGCTGGCACGCTGGACTATCGCGGCCACAGATAAAGCCGCTGCTGCTTCAGAAGTGTCCAGCTTTTTACCAGATATCGCCGTCAATCGCCGCGCTGATGATCCGCTGACGAACTTGCGCTCCTTCCTGCTGCAAACAGATAAACGCGTAATGATCTGCGCCGAGACTCTGGGCCGGCGCGAAACCCTGCAGCAGTATTTCACTGAATACGATATCCGGCTGAGCCTGTGCGAAGGCTATACCGACTTTGCCACGGCAGATGCCAAGCTCATGCTAGGAGTTGCGCCCCTGCACGCTGGCTTTGTGCTGGCAGATGGTCTGGCTTTTATTACCGAAGCCGAGCTGTATGCCGGCAGTGGCAAACGCATAGGCCGTAAAAAGCAGGAAGCAGTTACTCAGGTTGAGCACATGGTGCGCGATCTGTCAGAACTTAAAATTGGCGATCCCGTCGTTCATAGCAACCATGGTATAGGCCGTTACATGGGCCTGATCAGCATGGATCTGGGCGAAGGTGAAACTGAATTCCTGCATCTGGAATACGCTAAAGATACCAAGCTGTATGTACCGGTATCGCAATTACATGTCATTTCACGTTACTCCGGCGCTTCGCCAGATGACGCGCCCTTGCACAGCCTGGGTTCTGGTCAGTGGGAAAAAGCAAAGAAAAAAGCGGCTCAGCAAATTCGCGATACTGCCGCCGAACTGCTGAACCTGTATGCCCGTCGTGCAGCACGCCAGGGTCATGCCTTTGAATATTCTGCGCGTGACTACGAAGCCTTTGCCGACAGCTTTGGCTTTGATGAAACGCCGGACCAGGCAGCCGCCATCACCGCCGTGATTGGCGACATGACCTCGGGCAAGCCTATGGACAGGCTGATTTGCGGGGACGTGGGCTTTGGCAAGACAGAAGTGGCATTGCGTGCCGCCTTTGTAGCCGTCATGGGTGGCAAGCAAGTCGCCATCCTGGCGCCTACCACCCTGCTGGCCGAACAACATGCCCAGACTTTTGCTGACCGCTTTGCCGCCTGGCCGGTGAAAATTGCTGAATTATCGCGCTTCCGCTCTGGCAAGGAAATCAGCATCGCCATGAAGGGAATGGGCGACGGCACTGTTGACATCGTCATTGGCACGCATAAATTACTGTCTGGCGACGTCAAATTCTCGCGCCTTGGCCTGGTGATTATTGATGAAGAACACCGCTTTGGTGTACGCCAAAAAGAAGCCTTGAAGGCCTTGCGTGCAGAAGTTGATGTGCTGACGCTGACCGCAACACCGATACCACGCACCCTGGGTATGGCGCTGGAGGGCTTGCGCGACTTTTCTGTCATCGCGACAGCCCCGCAAAAACGTTTGGCAATCAAGACATTTGTACGCGGCGAAGATGATTCCGTCATCCGCGAAGCCTGTTTGCGTGAACTGAAGCGTGGCGGCCAAGTTTATTTCCTGCACAATGAAGTCGAGACCATAGAAAACCGCAAGGCCATGCTGGAAGCCCTGCTGCCAGAGGCACGCGTAGTCGTGGCACATGGTCAGATGCATGAGCGTGACCTGGAAAAAGTCATGCGTGACTTTGTGGCTCAGCGGCATAATATTTTGCTGTGTACGACGATTATTGAAACCGGTATCGACGTACCCACTGCCAATACCATCATCATGCACAGGGCGGACAAATTTGGCCTGGCGCAGTTGCATCAGTTGCGTGGCCGCGTAGGTCGTTCCCACCATCAAGCCTATGCCTATTTGCTGGTGCATGATGTACAAAGCTTGACCAAACAGGCGAATCGTCGCCTGGAAGCTATCCAGCAGATGGAAGAACTGGGTAGCGGCTTTTACCTGGCCATGCATGATCTTGAGATACGTGGCGCAGGTGAAGTGTTGGGTGATAACCAGTCTGGTGAAATGCATGAAATAGGTTTCCAGATGTATTCCGACATGCTCAGTGAAGCAGTGCGCTCGCTGAAGAACGGCAAGGAACCCGATCTGGCCGCGCCGCTGTCGACGACGACAGAAATCAACCTGCATATCCCTGCCCTGCTGCCGAATGAATTCTGTGGTGACGTACATGAACGACTGTCCATCTACAAGCGCCTGGCCAATTGCAGCAGCGCCAATGGCATTGATGATATGCAGGAAGAAATGATAGACCGCTTTGGCAAATTGCCAGAACCCGTTAAGTCACTGCTGGAAACACATAGACTGCGCGTTGCAGCCAAGCCACTCGGCATCATCAAGATTGATGCGCATAGCGAAGCCGCGACCCTGCAGTTTGAACCCAAGCCGCCGATAGATGGCATGCGCATCATAGAACTGGTGCAAAAAAACAAAAACATCAAGCTCAATGGTCAGGACAAGTTGCGTATCACTGCCGCCATGCCGGATCTGGCCAGCCGCGTAGCCCAGATCAAGGCTACCATCAAGGCGTTGCATTAATTAATTAAATAAAATAAGCAAATAAAAAGAGATCACCATGCATTTGACCATACAAGGCGTGAACAACACACTCAGCAATAACACTGCACTCATTCAGAATATCGCAGGCCAGACCAAGGCAAAACTGGTGCAATTGAATGCCCAGGCAGTGCGCCTTGATGATGCAGAATATGATGAACAGACCTTAAGCGCAATACGCGAAAACTGCTTCGCTGCCCAACTGGATATCACGGATCTGGACCAGCAACTTGCCATGGCAGATTTCAAGCTGGTCGCCATGGACATGGATTCAACCTTGATCAGCATAGAGTGCATCGATGAAATCGCTGACATGCAGGGCTTGAAACCGCAAGTAGCAGAAATCACCGAGGCCGCCATGCGCGGCGAGCTGGAATTCCAGGAAAGCCTGATCCGTCGCGTCGCCCTGCTCAAAGGACTTGACGCCAGCGCCTTGCAACGCGTCTATGACGAACGCCTACAATTGTCCCTGGGTGCGGACCAGATGTTGAAGTCCATACAGCGAGCCGGTCTCAAGACTTTGCTGGTGTCCGGCGGCTTTACTTTCTTCACCGACCGCATGAAGTCACGCCTGAATCTGGACTACACCCACTCCAATGTGCTTGAAATTCAGGACGGCAAATTGACTGGCAAAGTCATAGGCACCATTGTCGATGCTGATGAAAAGCAGAGAACCGTGGAACGCGTATGTGCCGAGATGGGTATTCCCACCAGCCAGGCCATCGTCATGGGCGACGGCGCAAATGACTTGAAGATGATGAAAATCTCTGGCCTGTCAGTCGCATTCAGGGCCAAACCTGTGGTGCGTGCACAGGCAGATGTGGCCCTGAATTTTGTCGGGCTGGATGGGGTGTTAAATCTGCTTTGAATATATGGTTTGGTTCAATGCTTAATCTGCCACTAGTTACAATGGGCGTCAGCCACTGGTCTAATCGAACAGATTCGACAACAGCGGCCCAAAGTGATTAGCCGGATGCACGGGGTCACGTTTCCTGTCGCTTATTCTCGTCGCTGAATCCGGCTTTTCCAAATAGGTCTGGTAAGTTTTTTGCGTATACACGTAGTCGTTATAGGTAAAAGCGATACCACCGTTCCATGCCAAACCTAAGGGCATGCCTTCATACTTTTCAAGAAAGGCCATCAATCCTTCTTTGGTACGCAGCTCGGGATAGTCGTTCTTCTGTATCCTGGCTTCTACATATAAATTCAAATTGTTTTTGAAGGTATCCCATGCTTCCATGCTGACTCCAGCTTGCGGGCTCACTGCAGCCCTAACCTTATCGAGCTCAGCTTCAGACAAGGACTTGGGTATTGAGGTATACACTGTCACATTAGGTTTTCTGGCATCAATAATCACATAGCCAGGCGCTGCGGCCGCTGGCATAGAAGTGAACAACAAGATGGCGAGGCTGACGAGGATATGTTTGAGCATGTATATTTCCTTGTATGGCAAAGTTATAGAGGAAATACAAGTCTGCGGCATTGAACCAGGCACAGCAACAAGCTACTAAAAAGTCGCGTTTCCTTATACAGAGCGTATCGTCAAAAACACGCCCCGATAAATAATAGATTGTAGTAATTGAAGTGGAAGGCAGCACTTCAGAGTAAGGTGTGAGGCTCAAAGGAACAGTGCGCGCATGGCCAGCTCTCTACGTTCAACTGGGCACCTCGCTAACTTTCAACAATGCAGTCGTTCAAAAAATGAGCAAATGTCATAAGCACACAATAAATAGTACGAACGTTCTATTATTTGAGTTAGAATAGTTTCAGCTCATCCAGCACATCCACCTGTGCCAGGAGTAAGATCATACAAAAACTGAAACAATTGGGAGACACCGATGTTTGAAGAATTCATGGGCACCATGCCGGTAGCTGAGCGTCAAAAATTTGATATGGCGGCACTGGCAGACTATATGCGTCAGCATGTGGAAGGTTTCGACGCTGCGCTGGCAGACAAGCTGGTCGTGGAGCAATTCAAGGGTGGGCAGTCCAACCCTACTTTCAAACTCAGTGCGGGTGATCAGCGTTATGTCATGCGCGCCAAACCCGGCCCAGTCGCAAAACTGCTGCCTTCTGCCCATGCCATAGAACGTGAATTCAAAGTCATGAATGCCTTGAACAAGGCAGGCTTCCCGGCAGCGCGCCAATATGCCTTGTGTGCGGATGAGGATGTTATGGGCCGCGCCTTCTACATCATGGAATTTGTCGATGGCCGCGTGCTGTGGGATCAATCCCTGCCAGGTATGACGCCAGTTCAACGTGGTGAAATCTACGACGAAATGAATCGCGTCATCGCGCAATTGCATACCATCGACTATGCCGCTATTGGTCTGGCCGACTACGGCAAGCCAGGCAATTATTTTGCCCGCCAGATAGATCGCTGGACCAAACAATATCGTGCTTCCGAGACTGAAAAAATCGAAGCTATGGACAATCTTATTGAATGGTTGCCGCACAATATCCCACCTGGTGACGACACGAGTATCGTACATGGCGATTACCGTCTGGATAATATGATGTTTCATCCAACTGAGCCACGCATCATGGCGATACTGGATTGGGAACTGTCTACTCTCGGCCACCCTCTGGCTGACTTCTCTTACCACTGCATGAGCTGGCATGTAACCCCCGGCCAGTTCCGTGGCATCGCCGGTCTTGATCACAAGGCATTGGGTATCCCCAATGAGCAGGAATACATTGCCAAATATTGCGAGCGCACTGGTAAAACCATACGCCAGGAAGATTTCAATTTTTATCTGGCCTATAACCTGTTCCGCATGGCGGGGATTTTGCAAGGCATCATGAAACGTTATGTTGATGGCACAGCGTCCAGCGCCCAGGCCAAAAAATCTGGCGAAGCGGCACGCCCCATGGCTGAACTGGGCTGGAGCTACGCTAAAAAGTAATCATTTATTCAGACAGCACATTCTCTCAGTTCCAAAGCAGCGCAAAACGACAATATCATTGGAGACAACATGGAATTCGAATACTCAGATCGCTGTAAAGACTTGCAAGGCCGGCTCTTGCGTTTCATGGATGAGCATATTTATCCTAATGAAAAAGCTTATAAAGAAGAAATTGACCGCAATGGCCTGGAAAAAGGCAATCGCTGGATCGCCACCCAGATCATTGAAGACTTAAAGCCGAAAGCGCGTGCGCAAGGCTTGTGGAATTTATTCCTGCCAAAATCGGTACGCGCGCCAGAAGGCTTGTCGAATCTGGATTACGCGCCACTGTGCGAAATCATGGGCCGTGTAAGCTGGGCACCAGAAGTATTCAACTGCTCGGCCCCTGACACCGGCAATATGGAAACCATAGAACGCTATGGCAGCGAAGAACACAAAAAACAGTGGCTGGAGCCGCTGTTGCGTGGCGAAATCCGCTCTGCCTTTGCAATGACAGAGCCTGGGGTTGCCTCATCAGATGCCACCAACATAGAAACCCGTATTGACCGCGATGGCGACGACTATGTCATCAATGGCCACAAATGGTGGATATCTGGCGCAGGTGACCCACGTTGTGCGGTTTATATATTGATGGGAAAGACTGATTTCAACGCTGCCCGTCACTCACAACAATCGATGATACTGGTGGATGCCAAAACCCCGGGCATTACGGTAGTACGCCCTCTTCCCGTGTTTGGTTACGACGATGCACCACATGGTCATTGCGAAATCCTGTTTGAAAACGTGCGTGTGCCTGCATCGAATATTCTTTTAGGTGAAGGCCGTGGTTTTGAAATTGCCCAAGGTCGTCTTGGCCCTGGCCGTATCCATCACTGCATGCGCGCCATCGGTGTGGCAGAACGCGCACTGGAATTGATGTGCAAGCGCCTGAACAACCGCACTGCCTTTGGCAAGAAGATTTCTGAACAAAGCATCTGGCGTGAGCGCATTGCAGAGTCGCGCATACAAATTGATACGGCACGTCTGTTAACCCTGAAGGCAGCTTATATGATGGATACCGTCGGCAACAAACATGCGCAGGCAGAGATCGCCATGATCAAGGTTCTGGCACCGAACGTCACCCAGCAAGTGCTGGACTGGGCGATACAGGCCCATGGTGCTGGTGGTGTTTCTGGCGATTTCCCGCTGGCGGCACAATGGGCTGGCAACCGCACTTTACGTCTGGCAGATGGCCCGGATGAAGTGCATAGAAATGCGATCGCCAAACTAGAGTTGGCCAAACATATCAGCCTGACTGAAGATCTGGGTTTGCCAATTACCCGTTCCTGAATAAACTCAGATTGAATCAGTGCGCAATTCGTTGGCAACATGAGTTGCGCACTGTACCCTCACCTGATTTTATTTGACCTGAAAAATCACATTAATACAGAGCTACAGCAAGGCAATAGCATAGGTTTCAAATTACACAAAGCCTGACATTGCGGTGGCTCATCAATGTGCGAATCCGCCACTCCCAAAAGCCTCTTTATGAATACGTGCAGATGTGATGCCAAGGCTCTGCAAACTGGCGATTTGCGCCTGCATGAACGGACGCGGTCCACAGATGTAATAATCGGCTTCAGGTAAAATAAAATCACTCGCCACAGTCTGCAGATCCAGTCGCCCTTGCTGATCATAATCTATGGACTGCAGATCTTCTGCGCGAGGCACCTCGTAATACGTCAATGATTTGATCTGTCCGTATTGCTCGCTCAATTCGCGAACTTGTTGTTTGAATGCATGCACTCCACCATGCCTGCAAGCATGCACGAAACGTATTTTGCGTCTGGTGTTTTGTTTGAGCAAATGCTCCAGCATGGCAAGTTTGGGAGTTACACCTACACCCGCACTGATCAGAACCACGGGTGTATCCCTGTCCTCATGCAAGACATAATCCCCCATAGGTGGTGCCACATCAATTAATGCTCCTTCATGACAGTCCCTGTGCAATACATTGGAAACCAGGCCAGCTGGTTTGGTCGCCATTGCAGCCTCACGTTTGACGGATATACGCAAATAGGCTTGACCAGGCGCACATGAAAGGCTGTACTGACGTGGTTGCATCATACCCAATTCAGGCACAAATACTTTGACAGAGATGTACTGACCTGGCTTGTAATCAGGCACCGATCCACCATCGGCAGGTTGCAAATAGAAGGACGTTATTTCTTCACTTTCCACTACTTTTTTGCTGACGATGAAGCCGCGCCATCCTGTCCACCCTCCGGAGGTCATTGCCGCTTTTGCATAAATGGCGCTCTCTTGTGCAATCAATATATCTGCCAGTTGCCCATAGGCTGCAGCCCAGGCTGCCAATAACTCATCGCTGGCAGCGTCTCCCAATACCTCTTTGATCGATGCCAATAGATGCATGCCAACGACAGGATAATGCTCTGCCCTGATACCAACGCTGACGTGCTTGTTCGCTACCAGGGTCAAAACCGGCATCAGGACCGAAGGGTCATCAATGTGTTCGGCATACGCCAATACAGCCATTGCCAAAGCTTGTTGCTGGCTGCCAGATTGCTGATTACCCTGATTAAAGACAGGTTTCAATTCCGGGTTATGTAAAAACATGCGCGCATAAAAATGGCGGGTCAAGGCGACACCATGTTCTTTCAATACCGGTACCGTGGCTTTTACTAGATTTCTTGTATTAATGTTTAACATATCCAATTATATAAATGTATTTTAAATGCATGTTTAAAGCCAAATGAAAATGAAAGACTTTAAACAATCGGTGAAATTCAAAGTTAATGTGGAGCCATCATACCCCATATAACATGCATTGTAAATGCATGTTATAAATTGCACTGACAATTGTGCTGCTTGAATAAAATCCTGAATTTAAAAAGGCATGAATCCACTTACATGCAGCAAGGATTCATGCCCCACGCGCTACAGCAGACGACTGTGTCTGGGTAATTTCGCTGAAAGATACTCCAGTTGATCAGCAATCACATTCCTGCCGCTAAGGATGAAATGCTCGAAACGGCAAGGTGCATACGGCACATAAATCAAAGGTTTGAAGTCATGCACAAACTTGTTACCTTTGGCGTGATTGCATTCCTTGCAAGCAGTTACGCAATTTTCCCATGCATCTTTTCCACCGCGAGAAGTTGGCAGAATGTGGTCGCGTGATAATTCCTGGTAAGGAAAAGTCTCGCCACAATAAGCACAGATGTGCCTGTCACGCGCATATAGCAGGCGGTTACCGTCGCCCAAGGGAATCTGATGACGGCTGTTCCTGGACATGCGTTCACTATTACGTATAGAAATAATAGGCTTGATGAAGATTTTTGATTGTTCACCATCCTTGTTGTAGCCACCACGCAGCATGATGACCCGATCACCTATATCCCATGCCACTTTTTTTGCGGCGTACTGAGTCGCAGCGTCGTTCTGACTTATCCAGTCATACGGTACCCCTGCTATATCCAAAACCAATATTTGTTGCATACATCACCTGTTTGTATGGGATGTTTTTCCAATTTGGGAAGACGGATTGATAGGTGCTCGCTGCACATGCCATCGCAATCACGACGACTTGTTCTTTCATTGTAGCCACGATTTGCTGATGCTGTAAGGCATGATGATCAAATTTCAGCCGAATCGGCATTTCACTGCGTTTCACTGGATTTAACGACGTTTTTTCCAGGAATATTCTGGCCCAGCATCAGCGACACCAGCATGACCAACTAAATCAGGATTTTCACACGACATAGTGATATGGCGAATCGCTGCGCCATGACGCTGCTCTGCGCGCAAAGACTCAGTGAATCGCAAGGCATCAGCCATGCAATCATTGGCAAACTCTTTCGAACAGGCCTGTTCTTTTCCATCAGTACGGATGGACCAATAAATCATAAACATAATTTTCTATTTTTCTTGTTTTTATAGGATGACAAAATACATGCCTTAACTCGCCACAGGAATTTTCTTTTTTGCAGTGTTATCCGTAGTGGGAAGTATAGGCCTCATCACAAAATGAAGCGCCAGCATGTTAAAAATGACCTGATCTCAAGTCACTTTTAACATGCTGCGAATATCATTCAATATTCACAGCATGCCCCCTGCCCGTCACATGCACAAACATGTAGCGGAAGGGGCTATCTATACATCTTCCCGAATTGTTAAAGAATCCCGTGTTATCCGGCGTTTCCCGGCACGACCGCCAAACGGCGGGTTTTACTACTGGGTTTCCAAAAGCCATCTGTCAAAGCATGGATTTTAGAAACCAAAAAAGGCAAAAAGCCCGGAGCTTTAAAGGCATCCGGGCTTTTCAGCTCTCATCAAGTAGCAGATTCATATCTGCTTTCTTGATTTCAAGGGTTTGCACCCCGAATGTCCATCATCATAGCCCTGCAGAATGCAAGCTCACTGCCGCCATCCTGGCCGCCAAAGCCTGTGGCCGTGTCGCATGCCGGCACCAGTGCCGCCGCAGAAATCGTTCCTGCTGCAATAACTTCAGCTTCGCTTATCCCCATCCACTTGCCCAATAGCCTGCCTGCCCGCGTCGCGAGGCCAGGACTTGCCTGAATCAGTGATTGATAAGTGCTTTGCGTATTCATATGCTTGTTAATTGCTAGGCTTTCTCATTATTGACCATGCCATCTTGTCATAGTTTTTTCTAATTCACAAGCCTAAAAGAATAATTTCTTCATTTAAAGAAGAAATTATATGCTTTGTGGCGTTTATCTCAGATTAGGGCAGGCAATTCTGTAATAAGCGGTTTGCCACATCTTTAAGCTCAGTGTGCAATTGCGCAGGCTTACGAATTTCAAAATCAAAGGGCAAAGCGGCCAATTGTCTTGCAAACCAAGTCAAATCTTCAGACTGGTTATACAGCAGCACTCCCTCCGTAGTTTGCTCCAACACAGCAATCGAGTCAGACAGATGTCTGCGCGCCCTTTGCATATCCGTTTTCAACAAAACTTCGACACTATAGGCGCGGGGAATAGCCGCCACAGCGCTACGCAGATACGTGATGACACTGAAATTGGCAGGAACATCAAAATGTCTGGCCTGTAGACCTGCATGTATCACCCTGTCGAGCCTGAAACTACGTATATCTCGTCGTAAATGGCAAAAGCCAACGAAGTACCAGCATGCTGCGTGGAAGGCCAGACCATAGCCATCGACCACCCTTTCGCTTTCAACATCATTCGCACCGCGGTATCGCAAGTGCATCGCTTGTTTGTGCGCAACGGCATGGCTTAGCATGGCCAAGATATCTTTATCTGCCGGTATTGCCGCGGATTGAAGATTGAGTTCTATCGCTGCATCTGCGGCCTTCAATCTTTGTCTGAGCTTGTCCGGCAGGATTCTTTGTAATTTTGCTTGCGCGCTTTCTATGGACGATGCAGCGTCCAGCAGCTTCATTTGACGTGCAACAGACAGGGCAATGGAAATGGCAAAGCCCTCCTCTTCATTAAACATCATGGGCGGCAATTTAAAACCGGGCATGATGGAATACCCGCCATGGCGACCGCGCGCAGTCATGATGGGTATGCCCATTTCTTCCAGCGTGACGATATAACGACGCAGACTGCGCCGGTCAATGTCGAGTTTTTGCGCCAGGTCGGCACCACTAATCTGCCCTTGATTTTGCAAGAGTTCCAGCAGTGCGAGGACGCGGGTGGTCGGATGATAACTTTGAGACATATGCCAAGTTTATGCAATTAATAGGATGAATTATGCCCTATATAGTCTCTATTCTTTCGCTTATTGCTTCTACCGGAGCATATTTAACTGAGGGGAAAACATGAATATCGCAACAAATACTACAGGCGTTGCCGATTTTGATTTTTTTATTGGTAGTTGGAAGGTCAAACATCGCCGCCTTAAAGAGCGGCTTGCTAACTGCCAGGACTGGCTGGAATTTGATGGCAATACCACCGTCAGCAAAATTCTCGGCGGCGCTGGCAATGTCGATGACAACTTGCTTGATATGCCAGGTGGCGCATACCGTGCAGCGACCTTACGTTCATTCGATGTAGAAAAAGGCATCTGGTCCATCTGGTGGCTGGATGGCCGTTACCCGACTCAACTGGACGTGCCCATGCAAGGACGTTTTAAGAATGGCAAGGGACAATTTTATGCAGATGACATCTTTGCTGGCCAGGCAATACGAGTGCGCTTTTTATGGAGCGTGCCAGCGCCCGATCAACCTCGCTGGGAGCAGGCATTTTCAGTGGATGGTGGTACTCATTGGGAAACCAATTGGGTCATGGATTTTCACAGAATAGAATAATTTCGCAAGCATGTCGCCTGTGCGCTGTACTGCTGGTAACCAAAATTTAACGGGCCTTTACCTCATAATGCGGCGTGCAAATCGTTGTTCTATGACCTCCTCGCCCCATTGTCGGCCCGGGAGCTCTTCAAGCATGATAAAGCCAGCTTGTTCATACAAGCGGCGTGCGGCATCCAGGCCTTTAAATGTCCATAGTTGTATTTCACTGAATTGCTGCTGCTCGCAAAAGGAAACTGCTGCACTCAGTAAACGCCTGCCCATCCCGCTACCACGTAATTCGTCATCGACGATAAACCAGCGCAGGTGAGCAATGTTGTCGCCAAGGTCTTCACCATCGATCGCGATGGTGGCGACAACTTTGCCTTCACTGACTGCAGACCATAGTTGATTGCATGGTGTATCCAGGCGCCCGATAAATCCGGCCATGCCACTGGCGACTTTGGCTTCAAAGAAATGCCAGAATCCTGAAGTACGCGCATAGTAGCGCGCATGCATTTCTACCGCCCGGCCAAGCACACCGGGGTGATAGCCGCATTGAATACTTATCTCAGGAGTGACAGTTGGCGACACGCCCTCACGGACAGCCTCGAGTGCTTTTGCGTACGTAATCAAGCCAGCCTGCACTTTCTCATGAGCTGACACGGGAATGTTTTTCAACGCATTACTGACTTGCAGGTGAGCGAACTGGTTGATGCCGTCCAGGGTTTGCCTGCCTTGTACTGTTAATGCGAGTTCCTTCCCTCTCGCATCTTTTTGGCTGCTGGTCTCTATTAATTCACCGCTGTCTATTAGTTTGCGCACCATACGGCTGACACTGGATTTTTCCAGACAGAGCAGATCGCAAAGTACCGTTGCACTCAGTGCGCCATGTTCACCAATCTCAATTAAGGCATGTACTGCAGATGCAGGCAAACTTGTACCAGCAAGTGTTGGCTTCATAAACCCAAGCTCCCGCACCAGCCTGCGCGAAGCATCGCGGATTTCTTGAATCGGTGGCGATGACATTGCAGCGTTCATGATTCACTCCCATATAGTTGCATAATACAACTATATTTCACTGTCCCTGCTCATGCAAGAATTTATTTGAGGTTGTGCGTTTAAATAATTAATAAAAAGATAAATTTGTTACTAAAGGAAAAATAAACTCATTAAAGCTCTGTGGAATCGCAAAGCTAGCTACTGCCAGCCTGTATAGCGATTGAAACATAAGCGGTATTGATATATATTCTCATTATCATTTAGAGTTGCATTTTTTCTTTGCTACAGGAATTTCGCCATGAGCAGTTTGCCATTGCAGCAAGCAGTTGCTACCACATTGAATCTGATGAAAGTCGGTGACTCTGGTGTCGTTGAAGATGTGCAAGAGCAAGGCGATGCGAAAGACGATAGCCTGTTTAATATTACCCGCCGCCTGAAAGAGCTAGGCTTTGTTAAAGGCGAATCGGTAAAGATATTACACAAAGGCTATTTTGGTGGAGAACCATTGGCAGTCAGGATAGGCCAATCTACCTTTGCACTGCGAAATTTTGAAGCAGCCTTGATTGGTGTTGTCCCCGGCGTTACTCACTCAGGAAAAGTAGGAACATAGTGAACGAATTGTTTTCTCCGCTCATCGCTCTTGTCGGTAACCCTAACTGCGGAAAAACTGCACTTTTCAATCGATTGACAGGTGCACGGCAAAAAGTAGCAAACTATGCAGGTGTCACGATAGAACGGAAAGAAGGTAAATTCCGTTCTGATGCAGGGCGTCAGTGGCAGGTATTGGATTTGCCTGGCACCTATAGCCTGCATGCCATCACCCCCGATGAAAAAATCACCCAGGAAGTAGTCACCGGCCAGCGTACTGATGAAACCATGCCAGATGCCGTGGTATGCGTAGTCGATGCGACTAACTTGAAACGTGGCTTGCGCGTAGTGTTTGAACTGCTTGCGCTTGGCCAACCGCTGATACTGGCAGTGAACATGATGGATATCGCCAAGAAGCGTCATATCCACATCGATATTTCTGCTTTAAGCCGCAAGCTGAATATTCCTGTGGTCGAAACTATTGCAGTCGATCCCAAAGGAATCGATGAGCTTTTGACTGAACTCGAGGCACTGGCGCAAACGCTGCAACCAAATGGCAACATCACACCGCATGCACTTTCTGCACAAAGCCCTGAGAGCTTGCAACAACAAGCTAACGCGGTGTTGGAAGCCTGTGTCACGCAAGATGTTGATGCAGTCAGCGAACGCGCGGCCAGCTTGAGCTATCGCATGGATAGCTGGATATTGCATCCTGCTGTAGGCCCCGTCATTTTTGCGACCCTGATGTTCCTGGTATTTCAGGCAGTATTCGCCTGGGCACAGGCACCGATGGATTTGATCAAGTCAACAATCGATGCTGCTGGCACTGCAGTTGAATCTGCGCTGGCACCTGGCGTACTGCAAGGCTTGCTGGTCAAGGGCGTGATAGGCGGTGCTGGCAGCGTGCTGGTGTTTTTGCCGCAGATTGTCATCCTGTTCTTCTTCATCCTGATCATGGAAGATTCTGGCTATTTGCCACGTGCTGCATTTTTGCTGGACAGGGTAATGGGCAAAGTCGGTCTGTCTGGTCGCGCCTTCATTCCCCTGCTGTCCAGTTTTGCCTGCGCCATCCCTGGCATCATGGCGACCAGGACAATACAAAACCCGCGTGACCGTCTGGTGACGATCATGATTGCCCCCTTGATGACCTGTTCAGCGCGCCTGCCAGTATATGCCCTGATCATCGCGGCCTTTATTCCTGATCAGACCGTATTGGGCATATTGAATCTGCAGGGCCTGGTGCTGTTTGTCCTGTATCTGGGTGGCATAATCTCCGCCATGCTGGTAGCCTACTTCTTTAAAAAGAAATGGGGCAGCGAAGTGCATCAACAGGCTTTGATGCTGGAATTGCCTGATTACCGCTGGCCAAATGTACGCAACCTGCTGCTGGGTTTGTGGGAAAGAATCAAGATTTTCACTACCCGCGTCGGCACCATTATTCTGTCTCTCATGATTTTGCTGTGGTTCCTCAGCAGCTTCCCTGGCGCGCCAGAAAATGCAACGCAGCCACCGATTTATTACAGCATTGCCGGCTACCTGGGTCGCGCGCTGGAAGTGATATTTGCGCCTATTGGTTTTAACTGGCAAATCTGTATTGCCCTGGTACCTGGATTGGCAGCACGTGAAGTTGCCGTCGCCGCACTGGGTACGGTATATGCGCTCTCACAATCTGGTGAAGAACTGAGCCGCTCGCTTGAACCCTTGATTGCCCACTCCTGGAGCATACCAACTGCCCTGTCCCTGTTGGCCTGGTATGTTTTTGCACCACAGTGCGTGGCAACCCTGAGTGTGGTCAAACGTGAGACCAATACCTTGCGCTACCCGGCCATCATGGCGGCTTACTTGTTTGGCCTCGCCTATTGCGCCTCTTTCCTGACCTATCATATTTCCAGCTTTTTCTTAGGGAGATGAACATGCAAAACCTGATCGCAGCTCTGTTATTGGCTCTGGCGTCCGGGTATCTGTTATTGAAATGGATGCCTGCCGCGGCCAAGGAAAAAATCCGCGCGTTCAGTCTCTATCATGTCCCTGCACTTGCCCCTGTGTTGAACAAGCTGGTAAAGCAGACTGCCGCTTGTGGTTCTGGCTGCAGCAACTGCTCATCTTCCACAAACGACACATGCACCAGCTCTTCCGAATTAAAAACTGTGAAGCTGGTCCGCAAGGCATCTAATTAAAGATTAGAACCGCATTTGCCGCATTTCATTGGCAGCCCGGCTGAATTGATGTATCCTCGAATAAAGTGGAAACAATTTCTGCTATATCGAGACAAGCAAAGGCCGTAGCTGGATATGAACGCAAGCATCTACGACAAGACCGAAAAAGGCCGAGAAGAAATCACGACCAGAAAGTATCAACTGGCATCCAGATTGCGTACTTTATTGGTCATGATAGACGGCAAGCAAAGCGCTGCTGACATCATGAAAAAAGTGGCGGCTCTGGGTTTGACAGAACAAAACCTGCAAGAACTGCTGGAACAGGAATTCATTATTGAAATCGCTGTACAGACAGAAACTTCCCCCAACATTACAGATACATCTCCAGCATCTGAATCAATAGCGACACTTGCAGGCATTACCGCAAAATCGCCAGAACCTGCCGCACTGGAAATGACAGATTCCGAGCGCTTCCAGGCACTGTACAACTTCTACAATGAGACGATCAAGAGTGCCATCGGTTTGCGTGGCTACGGTTTGCAACTCAAGGTAGAGCGCGCCGCAAATATTGACGATTTTCGTGCGTTGCGACAGGCCTATGTAGAAGCAGTGCAAAAAGCCAAGGGGCCAGAAATGGCACGCAGCCTGAGCGACCGGCTTGATTTGCTGTTAGGTTAGACTTGGTTTGGTTTAGGAAAGCTTGGCTGGATTAAATTGACATAAGCAGTTGCGCGCGTAAAAAAGCCAGGCGAACCTGGCTTTTTTGCTTTATTCACAAAAAACTTTTATTCAATACCCTGGCTGCTCAGATATTCCTCATACGTACCCTGGAAGTCGATGATTTTATTTTCCTTGATTTCCAATACACGTGTCGCCAACGAAGACACGAATTCACGGTCATGCGACACGAAAATCAAAGTGCCTGCGTATTTTTCCAGCGCGATATTCAGTGATTCGATAGATTCCATATCCATGTGATTGGTTGGCTCATCCATCAACAAGACATTATGGCGACCCAGCATCAGCTTGCCATACATCATGCGACCTTTTTCACCACCTGACAAAACCTTGACAGATTTTTTGACATCATCACCACCAAACAGCAAGCGACCGAGGATGGAGCGTACGGCCTGATCATCATCGCCCTCTTGTGTCCACTGACCTATCCAGTCAGTCAGGTTTTTGTCCGATGCAAATTCCTCGGTAGGATCTTGCGGCATATAGCCGACATTGGCATTTTCTGCCCATTTGACCGTACCATAATCCGCATGCATACCTGCGATGTCATCGCCACCGATGCAACGCAACAGCGTGGTTTTACCGATGCCGTTGGCACCGATAATCGCGATTCTTTCACCCGCCTCCACCATCAGGTCGACGTTCTTGAACAATGGCTTGTCATAAGCTTTGCTCAGGGATTGCACTTCCACTGCCAGACGGTGCAATTTCTTTTCGCCATCAAAACGCACGAAAGGATTCTGGCGGCTGGATGGTTTGAAATCTTCAATCTTGATTTTATCAATCTGCTTGGCACGTGAAGTGGCCTGACGTGCCTTGGATTTATTCGCGGAGAAGCGGCGTACAAAGTCTTGCAGCTCAGCGACTTTTTCCTTGGCCTTGGCATTGTTTGCCATTTGCTGCGCGCGTGCCTGTGACGATGCCAGCATGTAGTCATCGTAATTACCTGGATACACTTTCAGCGTGCCGTAATCCATATCGGCCATGTGCGTACATACCTGATTCAGGAAATGGCGATCATGCGAAATGATGATCATGGTGGAATTACGTTCGTTCAGAATATCTTCCAGCCAGCGAATGGTATTGATGTCCAGGTTATTCGTCGGTTCATCAAGCAACAAAATGTCCGGATTGGAGAACAAGGCCTGCGCCAGCAAGACGCGCAGTTTCCAGCCTGGCGCAACCGCGCTCATAACGCCCTGATGCTGGTCGGTTGGTATGCCAACACCCAGCAATAATTCACCGGCACGCGCCTCGGCAGTGTAACCATCGTACTCGGCAAACTTGGCTTCCAGGTCTGCTGCTTTCATGTAGTCGTCATCAGTCGCTTCAGGATTGGCGTAAATCGCATCCCGTTCCGACATCGCGGCCCACATTTCTATGTGACCCATCATGACCACGTCCAGCACGCGCATGTCTTCAAAAGCAAACTGATCCTGGCGCAATTTACCCAGGCGCTCATTCTGATCCAGCATGACCGTGCCTGATGATTGCTCAAGGTCACCGCCGAGAATCTTCATGAAGGTGGATTTGCCGCAGCCGTTGGCACCAATCAGGCCATAGCGGTTACCTTCGCCAAATTTGACAGAGATATTTTCAAACAGCGGCTTGGGGCCGAACTGCATGGTGATATTAGCGGTAGAAAGCACAGAAAACCTTTTGCAATAAAGATGGGGATTAACCGCGCATTATAGCATTGTGCTTTTGGTGGCTTGCAGACAAGCCCATGATTTATAGAGAAATTATGGAATTTGGAAGGCAGATATCTGCGTCCCGGCAGATTTTGTTGGTGAGATTACTTCTTTACCAATAGGAAATGGCTTGGCTGAAGATTAATTCCGCAGACAAGCCACTTATGAATTTCAATTAAATTAACTTAATTGAAAGTTTTTCCTTCTGCAGCCAGTTTTGCCAGCAAAGGAGCTGGTTTCCAGGCATCGCCATGGCGGCCTTTGGCATATTTCTCCATGGCCATGACTACATTTGGCAAGCCCACGGTATCAGCGTAAAACATAGGGCCACCAGTATGTAATGGGAAGCCATAGCCAGTCAGATACACCATATCGATATCAGACGCACGTGTCGCGATACCCTCTTCCAGGATATAGGCTGCCTCATTGACCAGCGCAAATATCAGGCGTTCGACAATTTCCTGATCGGAAATCTTGCGGCGTGTAATACCCAGGTCAGCAGAGTGCTGGATGATCATGTCATTCACAATGGAAGACGGATAAGCTTTGCGGTCGCCCGGTTTATAGTCATACCAGCCTGCACCGGTTTTTTGCCCGAAGCGACCCAGTTCGCACAGCAAATCTGCTGTTTTGGAATAAGTGATTTGTGGTTTTTCTACATAACGGCGTTTGCGGATATACCAGCCTATGTCATTACCAGCCAAATCGCCCATGCGGAAAGGACCCATGGCAAAGCCCATTTTTTCTACGGCTTTATCAACCTGTTCAGGTGTGCAGCCCTCTTCCAGCAGGAAGCCTGCCTGACGGCTGTATTGTTCTATCATGCGATTGCCAATGAAACCATCGCACACGCCAGATACCACACCGGTTTTCTTGATTTTCTTGGACAGGCCCAACACTGTCGCCAGCACGTCTTTGGAAGTTTTTTTACCGCGTACAATTTCCAGCAATTTCATGACATTTGCCGGGCTGAAGAAATGGGTGCCGATGACATCTTCAGGACGCTTGGTGAAGTCAGCGATTTTATCGACGTCCAGTGTGGATGTATTCGACGCCAGAATTGCGCCCTGCTTCATGACTTCATCGAGCTTCTTGAAGACTTGTTCCTTGACGCCCATGTCTTCAAACACAGCTTCAATGACGATGTCGGCCTGTGCAATCTCTTCATACGACAAAGTGCCTGTAATCAGGCCAACACACTGGTCAAATTTCTCTTGCGTCAGCTTGCCTTTTTTAAGCGTGTTTTCATAATTCTTGCGTATCGTCGCCAGACCTTTATCCAGCGCCTCCTGCTTCATTTCCAGAATTTGCACGGGGATACCAGCATTCGCAAAGTTCATCGCAATACCGCCACCCATGGTGCCGGCGCCGATAACGGCGACTGATTTGATAGGACGAGTTGGCGTGTCATCAGGTACATCCGGCAATTTGCTGGCCGCACGTTCGCCAAAGAAGGCATGACGCAAGGCTTTGGATTCTGTGGTTTGCACCAGATCGACAAACAATTCACGCTCAAATTTGATGCCATCATCAAATTTCTTTGTCACAGCGGCTGCTACTGCTTCCACGCATTTCAAAGGTGCTGGGAAAGGGCCAGCCATGGCGCGTACTGTATTGCGTGAGAATTGCAGATAGGCTTCATAGTTCGGATAATCAATCTTGATATCACGTACTCTCGGCAATGGGCGCACATCAGCAACTTTTGCAGCAAATGCGAGTGCCGCTTCTAGTACATCGCCTTCCACCACTTCATTGAAAATCGCTGTCTTGGCAAGTTTTTCAGACGGTACTGCTGTGCCGGAAACGATCATGTTCAAAGCCATTTCCAGGCCCAGCACACGCGGCAGGCGCTGTGTACCACCGGCACCAGGCAGGATGCCCAATTTAACTTCAGGCAAGGCTATTTGTGCACCTTTGGATGCGACGCGGTAATTACAACCCAGCGCCAACTCCAGGCCCCCCCCCATGCACACTGTGTGAATAGCAGCGATGACTGGCTTGTCAGATCCTTCGACCACATTGATCAGCGTGTGCAGGCTAGGTTCTGCAGATGCCTTGGGGGAATTGAATTCTTTGATATCCGCACCGCCGGAGAATGCTTTACCGGCACCTGTAATCACGATGGCTTTGACGGCATCATCGTTCAAGGCCTGCTTCATGCCATTCACCGCTGCTGCGCGGGTAGCATGACCCAAACCATTTACAGGCGGATTGTTCAGGGTAATTACGGCGATATTGCCATTCACTTGATATTCGGCGCTCATGTCTCTTCCTATAGGTGAAATACTGCTTGGATTTGCCAGTTCAGTGCTTTTAAAAATCTGGTGTAAGCTTATTTTTGCTTACTATACCGCAAAATAGTACGAGCGTATTATTTTATTTCAGTTCCAATACTGCCGCATGTGAAAATAATTCAGACTTGCTGAAATCCTGGTGAAATCTTGGTGGAATACACCGTGATCTGCCTGCACGACTTACTATCTGCTACAGTACTTTAGTCCACGGCGCAGCAAAACATCGGAAAATCTGAAGTTGAAAACCCGTCTTCAACTGAGATGGAGTAACCCAGAAATTATTCATTTCAACGCCAACGACGAACTGGAGTTTTTGAATTGATGATGCATCCAACATCAAGCTGGACTGAGCAAATCAAGGCGGCAGCCATTACTGGCGTCGTCGTGTTTGCTGCATGCCTGCTAGGGATACTCAGCCGTTCCATGGGGCATCTCGCAGCCTTGTGGCCAGCCAACGCACTGCTGATTGGATTATTTGTACGCTTTCGTCCATTAAATAATCCCGGTGGATGGCTGGGCGCAACAGCCGCTTATATTACGGCCTACTCCCTGACTTACAACGCAGCAGGCACAATGACAGCCCAGAATTTGTATGCCAGTTTGATGCTGACTGGCGGCAATCTTGCCTGCGTCATCGCTGGTGTTTTGCTTTTTTCCTGGCTGGATGATGAACACCGCCGCTTGAAACATCCGCTTTCTGTACTTTACCTTGCGCTGGTTGCATCATGCGCCGCTGCAGTAGCTGGCGTGGTTGGTACGATGACAGATCCTATACTGTCCAATGCCGGTCCGCTCAAAGGCTGGGCATTCTGGTTCGTGAATGAACTGGTCAATTTGATGGCAGTTTTACCTGTCATGCTGAGCTTGCCGGATTTATCAGGGTTCAGATTAAACCGCCGCCGCACTTTCAAGACCGAGCATATTCATCCCGGCAAAATCTTGCCCATATGCGCTCTTCTGATGTCTTTTACCCTGGGCATCATGGTAGGCGGCCCGGGTGCACCTGTCTTCCCTATCCCGGCCCTGCTGTGGTGTGCATTGAGCTACGACATTTTCATCACCAGCATACTGACTTTGCTATATAGCGGCTGGGTATTGATCTCCATGTCGCTTGGCTACCTGCCGATTTCCATCGTCAACATGAATTCGCGCCCCATGTTGCTCTCAATACGCATAGGGGTGAGTCTGCTGGCACTGGCGCCGTTAACAGTGGCTTGCGTCATGGCTGCACGTGAAGAACTCCTGAGGCAACTTAAATACATCGCTGAACATGATCAATTAACCAGCCTGCTCAACCGCCGTGCCTTTAATGAGCGCGCTTCCAGCCTGCTGATGAAGCTTGCTGAGCAAAACAGGCCAGTAGCCGTATTGATGCTGGACATTGATAAATTCAAGGATGTGAATGATACCTACGGGCATGCCGGTGGTGACCGTGTACTGATCGCTTTTGCACGCATAGCGAGTGCAGGCCTGCGAGATATTGATATTCTGGGCCGCATAGGCGGTGAAGAATTTGCCGCCATATTGCCGGGTTGTGGACGCAAGGAAGCAGAAATGATTGCGCAACGCGTGCGCAACAAGCTCGCCAATACATCCATAGACATAGGCGATGACCAGCAAATAGCAGTGACTGTCAGTATAGGCGCCAGCTTTGTCCGTCAAGCTGTGCCTGATATTGAGCCGCTGCTATTGGTCGCCGACAAGGCCCTTTACCGCGCTAAAGAAAACGGACGGAACCGGGTAGAGATTAATGATTTTACTGATGTAAAACAAGAAAATGCTCAGGCTCATTAATAATCTGGATGATTATTAATGAGCCTGATGTTCCTCTCACTATCTATGGATACAGATTCTCTAAAGATGACTTTACTGAACTTTGACAGCAAGGGTTATAAATCGTTAGAAGACGCTTGGCACCAGATTCTCCCCTCCGGACACTTCGATGACTGTTCCACTGACATAAGGATTGGTCATCAAAAACAACGCTGCATGCCCGACATCCTCTGTGGCCCCAGCATGACGCGCTGGGAAGGTTGTGCGCACGCGTTCGTTCAATGCGATGCGCTCATCAACCGACAAAACATTCCACAACCCGGTGTCGATGTAGCCTGGACGTATTGTGTTAACCCGAATCGGCGCCATCTCCAGCGCGAGTGAGCCCGATAAGGATTCCACTGCAGCAAACGCAGCAACTACGGCCGCCAGGCCCAGTTTTGGTCGCGCCGCAGTTCCACCTGTAAGAAAAGTAATCGACCCGCCGACTTGCAGGTGAGGCGCGGCATACCGCGCACAGGCCCAGCTACCCATGAATTTAGCATCCATATAGCTTCGCACACCGCGCATGTCGTCTGCCATGAACGTCCCCCACGTACCAAAGCCAGGTCCTGAGGTAACGACTAGATGGTCAAAGGGGCCAATGATGTCAAATGTTTTGCGCACAGCAGCCTCATCAGCGATATCTAGTGTTACCTGCTCGAAATTGACTAACTCCGGATGCTGCTCCACCGAGGTAATACGCCGACTGGCAACAATCACGGATGCACCCGCTGCATATGCTGAGAGTGCGATACCCAGTCCAATACCCGTTTTTCCGCCAACCACCACTACTCGCTTCCCATTGAGGCTTGATGGAGACAAAGTCGGTTGTTCAAAATTATTTGTGCTTGCGTTCATAGTTCTCTTCACCTTAGTCTGTAGTTTATGAATGCCCCCTAGTCACAGTTGAGTAGTAATCAGCAGTTACTCAAGCGTCTTAGGGAGCTGTGTATCTGTTTGAATAAAACTTATTCAAACAGCAAAAAGGAAGTTGGGTTGGCCATTGGATGCATACACTCCACCAACTACGGCAACAATCGCGCCATTAATGAAGCTGGTATCGTCGCTAGCCAGAAACGCGATCAAGGCGGCAACCTATTCCAGGGTTGCGACGCGGCCAATCGGCATGCGGATGCGGAAAGCGGCGAGCAGTGGCTCGTTTTTTTGTTAACTCGACGGTCGCATCGGTGGCGGTCAGGCTTGGTGCCACCGCATTAACGCGAACACCGCGTGCACCAAATTCCAAAGCTAGTGCACGGGTGTAATTGGTTATCGCCCCCTTAGCGGCGTTATAAGCACTCATGCTCCAGTCGCCGACCATGCGCGAAGCAGAAGACAGGTTGACAATTACGCCCCTGGTTTTCAACAGATGGGGCAAGGCCGCGCGCACGCCGAAATAGACACTGTCGAGATTGGTGCCCATGACCGTGCACCTGTCGGCAGTCCTACCCTGTTCGAAAGGGCCGAAGATCGCCATGCCAGCATTATTGACTAGAACATCAAGCTTGCCCAACTTTGCGACCGAATCCGCGACTAAGCAGTGAACGTAATATTCATTGGGCACGTCGCCCGCGTGGATCAAGGCTTGTTGCGGGTCGAGGCCCGCCAGGGTATCGTAGAGCTTGTGCTCGCGTCGACCAATTAACGTTACCAACGCTCCCTCTTGCAGAAATCGGCGAGCAGTAACGGCTCCGATACCGGATCCTGCACCTGTGACGATGACCACCTTATCCTCAAATCTTTTCATGACGTTCCCCATTAAATTACGCGGATGTTCGTCCGCAAAACAGGAACCATCATAATTACCTTTCTATCGATTGATAATCCACCCATTTTGAATCAAACTAATTCCAAATAAGAATAAATCAATCTAATTAATAACTTTCATCGCATTAAGGAAATTATGGACCGCTTTCAAGAATTGTCTGCTTTTATTGCCGTTGTTGAAACTGGAGGCTTTTCTGCCGCTGCGCGCAGAACGGGTGACTCGCAATCTACGATCAGTAAATCCGTCGGAGCACTTGAAAAACGGCTGGGGGTCATATTATTCAGGCGCAACACTCGTAGCGTTACGTTGACGGACGAAGGCCAGCGTTACTATCAACGCGCCAAACCACTGCTTGATGAGATCGATTCAGTCGACAGTGAAATGACCAGTCTGACAGCGAAGGTTGCCGGTCAAGTCCGTATCGCAGTTGCTGCTACATTCGGGCGCCTCCACATTCTTCCACTTGTGCCAGGATTACTCAAGTTGTATCCGGAATTGGAAGTAGGTCTGGTGCTGTCAGACTCCGTGCGTGATATGGTCGATGATCGAATCGATCTCGCCATTCGCGTCGGTACCGTAAGTGAACTTGATTCGGTGGTTCGAAAGGTGGCGACGACCAAGCTGGTATGTGCCGGTGCGCGGAAATATTTCGACAAGCACGGCATTCCCGCCACCCCTGCCGATTTGAGCCACCATAATTGCCTAGTGTATGAAGGGGGGAGTACTGGCGGCGTGTGGCCGTTTATTGACTCACAGGGAAAATACAGCGTTCCAGTCTCTGGCAATCTAAAGTCAAACAGCGTTGAAACCATCCGGGCAGGCGTATTGGCCGGCGTTGGAATTGGCATGTTCACTCATCTTTCGCTTGCCAACGAATTAAGACATTTTGATATCGTCACTGTACTTGACGACTTTCTGCAAGAGACCTTGGACGTGAGCCTGATTTGGCCAAATCGCCGCTTCGTCTCTTCTCGCGTCCGCTTAGTTACCGATTATTTTGATGCCGCACTTCGGAAAAGCACTTGATTCCAATTTTTCGCCTCCAGTACAAGTAAATTGGTGTCGACCTGTCGATTGTTTGTTCGTTTGCTCGCTGAATTGACCCTATCAGTTTGATCCACCTTTCATTTCCTGGCTAGGGCTACGACCATCTTCAAATCCCACTTTTTTAAAATCCAGATGAAGCTGTTTTAAGCTACATCCTTATTTACGATTTTTACTTGCTTCAGTTTTAAGTCAACTTGAAAGCTGTAATACATATTTGTCGATGGCACTGGTTTTTTGTCGTTCTGTATAAGCTTTTTTAAAAAATAAAGCTGCGGAACCAAGTTTTTCCACTTAGAGACTGAAGATCGACGGGAAAATCACACTGTGAGTCTTTGAAATATAAGAAATATTCATAATCACATTAATTTTCACGCAGAGTGCGAATACTCTTTATCTGGAGACAATTGGCTACCGCACCTCTATGCACGAAAGATACGATTACCCCCTAAACCTCCAGCCATTCTTTACGGATGTTTTCATTGGCACGCAAATCTGCTGGCGTGCCCTCAAACACAATGCTGCCATGTCCCATGACATATACCCGTTGTGAAATCTCCAGGGCAATGGCGAGCTTTTGTTCAACCAGTAAAACGGAGATACCGCGGTTTTTCAACTCTTTCAGATATTCAGCTACCAGTTCAACAATCTTTGGTGCCAGACCTTCTGTCGGCTCGTCAATCATGATGAGATCAGGGTCACCCATCAAAGTGCGACATAGCGTCAGCATTTGCTGCTCACCACCAGACATCACGCCTGCCTGGGTATTCCTGCGTTCGCGCAGACGTGGGAACATCTGGTACATATCTTCTATGCTCCAGCGTGGCTTACTGTCTTTAGGGCGGCCAGATTTCTCACCCAGCATCAAGTTTTGCTCGACAGTCAAGGTGGGGAAGATATCGCGGTTCTCTGGCACATACCCCAGGCCCTTATGGGCAATCTGAAAGGCTTTCAGACCGATGATTTCCTCTCCTTTGAATAGGATGGAACCGGTCGCACTCACCTGCCCCATGGTTGCTTTAACGGTAGTAGAACGCCCTACGCCATTGCGACCCAACAAGCTAACAATTTCGCCTGCATTGACCTGCATATCAACACCATGCAAGACATGGCTTTTGCCATAAAAGGCATTGAGATTTTTTATTGTCAGTAAGCTCATTCAACCTCCACCGGTGCATGACCACCAAGATAGGCGTCTTTGACTTTTTGATTATTGCGGATATTGGCGGGTGTGTCACAGGCAATGACCTCACCATAGACGACCACGGCAATTTTATCGGCCAGGCCGAAGACCACGCTCATATCGTGCTCCACCATCAATAGTGATTTGCCGACGGTGACCTTGCGTATCAATTCCACTGCAGCATCAGACTCAGAACGGCTCATGCCTGCGGTAGGTTCATCAAGCAAAATCACGTCAGCACCGCCAGCGATGGTGATGCCGATTTCCAGCGCACGCTGTTCTGCATAGGTTAGCATGCCAGCCGTGACATTGCGCCTGCGCTTGAGGCCAATTTGCTCCAGTACAGCCTCTGCCCTTTCATGTGCATCCTTCAAGCCATTCAACCTGTGCCAGAACGAGTATTTATAACCCAGCGACCACAAGACTGCGCAGCGCAGGTTTTCATACACAGACAGGCGATGAAAAATATTCGTAATCTGAAAACTTCGTGACAGGCCACGGCGGTTGATTTCATACGGCTTCAAGTGCGTGATGCTCTCGCCATTGAGCAGGATGTCTCCCGATGTAATAGGAAAACGCCCAGAAATCAAATTAAACAGTGTGGATTTACCAGCACCATTAGGGCCGATAATCGCAAATCGTTCGCCTTTTGGCACTTGCAAATTTGCACCCTTGATGATTTCTGCACTGCCAAAGGACTTTCGTACCTCTTTTAATTCAAGCGAAAAGCCTGTCATGCTTGCACCCTCCGCATTTGTTCTTCAATTTCAGTATTGACTTGCCCCCAATGTTCGGCAAAACCACCCTTAAGTTTGGCGCAGACAAAAAAACCTATGCCAATAACAATGATCGTCATTGTCCACCAGGTGCTGCTGGCAGTGTCTATTGAAACACCAAACATTTCTATGACTGCACTTTGCGTCGCCTCAAGGGTGCGTTGATACAGCATTTCTACGGCCAATATGACACCAGCGGTGGTAATTGCTGCTGCAAGCACCAGTTTCCACATGCTTGGCCACACTCGTTTAAACAAGCCAAATTTAGCCACGCGCAAATTCATCATGATGATGCTGGCCATACCGCCCGGTGCATACATGACGATGATTATGAAGAAGACACCCAGATATAATTGCCAGGCCTTGGTCAGATCTGACAGCATCACGGTCAAAAACACACCTATGATTGCTCCTATCATAGGTCCGAAAAAGAAACCCACTCCACCAATAAAGGTAAACAGCAGCACAGCTCCGGAGCGTATGGCACTTACATTTTCTGCAGTCACGATTTCAAAGTTAATCGCTGACAAACCACCGGCAATACCTGCAAAGAAAGCTGAAAGTATCAATGTCAGGTAACGCACCCATTGGGTATCGTAGCCTATGAATTCAACTCGCTCAGGATTATCGCGAACGGCATTGACGATACGACCCAAGGGCGTATGCGTAAAAGCATACATGCCTATGGTACTGATGAATAACCAAAAAGCGATCAGGTAATACACCTGAATTTGCGGCCCATAAGTGATACCCAAAAAGGATGAACCGATGATGCGGTTGGTGGAAATACCACCTTCACCACCAAAGAAACTTGGGAACATCAGCGAGCAGGCAAACACCAGCTCCACCATACCCAGAGTAATCATGGAGAAAGTCGTACCTGATTTTTTGGTCGTGACATAACCAAACAAAACCCCAAAGAACATGCCGGCGACACCGCCGATCAGCGGGATCAGCGTGACTGGAAAAATCAGGCTACCCGCCGTCATGAGATTCATCGCATGAATGGCGAAGAAAGCCCCAAGGCCGGAATAAACCGCATGGCCGAATGACAGCATGCCCCCCTGCCCCAGTAGCATATTGTACGAAAGGCCAAAGATCATTAAAGTGCCAATTTGCGACAGCAAGGACAATGATCCGCCAGTGCTAAAAATCATTGGTGCGAGTATCAGCAGGAAAGCAAAGCTGCCCCAGATAATCCAGCGTGCAAGATTGATAGGTTTGAATACTAAAGCTTTGCTCATCTTTTATCCTTCACGAGTGCCGAGTAAGCCTCTGGGCCTGAAAATCAGGATGAGTACCAATAAGAGATAAGGCAAGATAGGCGCTACTTGCGCAATCGTCAGACTCAGCAAAGCATAACCAGGTGCGGTGGCACTGATGATCATGCCCAGTTTGGCGAACACGGACACAAAGGAGTAGTCCAGAGCAACCGCAAAAGTCTGCAATACACCTATCAGCAGTGATGCCACAAAAGCACCCGCCAATGACCCCATGCCGCCAACAACAACGACGACGAAAATAATACTGCCCAGGGTAGATGCCATACCCGGCTCGGTGACAAAGGCATTGCCACCGACCACGCCGGCAAGCCCGGCCAATGCGCAACCGCCGCCAAATACCAGCATGAAGACGCGGGGAACATTGTGTCCCAATGCTTCTACAGTATCAGGATGAGTGAGGGCTGCCTGTATCACCAGGCCTATGCGGGTACGCGTCAGCAATAGATAAATCGAAGCGAGCATCACCAACGCAACCAGCATCATGAAACCGCGATAGATAGGGAAAGTCGTTGTGTACAGCGTAAACAAAGGGCCATCCAAAGATGCAGGGATAGGATAAGGAACAGTTGACCTGCCCCAGATCAATTGCACCAGTTCGACAATCACATAAGACAGCCCGAAGGTAAATAGTAGTTCGGGAATATGTCCGTATTTATGCACGGAACGCAGGCCATATCGCTCCACCATCGCACCGAGCAAACCGACTAGCAGTGGTGCTAAAAACAAAGCCGGCCAAAAGCCGATCTTGACGCTGATGGTATAGGCGAAATAAGCGCCCAACATGTAAAAACTGGCGTGGGCGAAATTGAGTACGCCCATCATGCTGAAGATCAGCGTCAGTCCGGATGAAAGCATGAACAACAGCAATCCGTAACTGACACCGTTCAGCAAAGTGATCAGTGTGAATTCCACAGCAAAGATCCTTTTCAGAAAATTCTTGAACGATCGTACTATTTATAGGTAAAAAAAGAGAGTGCGCATCAAGCGACTCTCTTTTTTTAAAGAATTAGCCTGGTCGTTTCATCTGGCAAGAAGATGGCTGCGATGCGACGAATGCATCTATCTTCTGATTGGTTTTCCAACCCATGCCGGTATTTTCCTGGTCGAATTTAACATCCTTGCCATTGGTTTTAACCCAGGTTGCTATATACAAAGGCTGTTGAATCTGGTGATCAACCTTACGCATGTTCGCGTCACCATTCAGGCTCTTGAAATTCAAGCCCTCCAGTGCAAATGCGACTTTGACTGGATCAACAGATTTAGCCTGCTTGACAGCCTGGCCCATGGCAGCCAGGACAGAATAAGTCGCCATGGAATAATAGTCATCCTTATACTTGGTTTTAAAGCCCTCTACGATATCCTTGCCAGCGAAGGTCTCGTTATTTGGATTCCAGTAACCCACATATTTGACGCGATCCATACCAGCAGCACCCATGGCAGTTGGCACGCCCGTTGTCGCTGCATAATAGGTATAGAAATTTGATTTCAGATCAGCATCCTTGGCAGATTTAATCAGCAAAGCCAGGTCGGCACCCCAGTTACCGGTGATGACAGTGTCCGCGCCGGAAGCTTTGATTTTTGCCACATACGGGGAGAAATCCTTGACCTGGCCAATAGGATGCAGATCATCGCCAACAATTTGTATATCAGGACGCTTGCGTGCCAAATACTCCTTGGCAGCGCGGGTAACTTGCTGTCCAAACGAGTAGTTCTGACCAATGATGTATACCTTCTTGATGTTCTTGTCTGCTGCCATGAAAGTCGTCAGCGCTTCCATCTTCATGTCCGAGTTGGAATCAAAACGAAAATGCCAGAAACTGCATTTGCTATTGGTCATGTCAGGATCAACAGCTGCGTGATTCAGATAAACGATTTCCTTGCCTGGATTACGCTCATTATGTTTATTGACAGCATCCTGCAAAGCCAGGCCCACGGCAGAGCCATTACCTTGCGTGATGTAGCGAAAGCCTTTATCAATCACTGTTTTCAATACATTCAGTGACTCCTGTGCACTACCTTTATTATCAAAACCGACGACTTCGAATTTGTGTTCGCCAGCCCATTTTTCAGCATTGGCTTTATCAGCAATGTACTGATACGAGTTCAGAATATTTTGCCCAACTGGCGCAAAAGCACCCGACAGTGGATCGATGTAGGCGATCTTGATGGTATCGGCCATCACTGCGGGTACGGCGAAGGTTAAAGCGACTGCAGCGAGGCTGGCACGTAAAGGAAATTTCATTTGTCTCTCTCCGGTATTCTCATTGTTGGAATCTAGATTTTTTTCGTTTTATCGCTACTTCCAGAACTTGAACTATACATAGTCAGGTTCTGCACGTCTTATGCAGTTGGTAGTTTATATTCCTTAAATTGCTCCCTCAGTTTATTTTTCAAAATTTTTCCTGTTGCACCTAATGGCAGACTTTCAATAAAAACCACGTCATCAGGCAGCCACCATTTCGCAACTTTTCCATCAAAAAATTGCAGCAATTCTTCTCTTGTAACTTCTGCTCCGGGTTTCTTGACTGCTAACAACAATGGACGTTCATCCCATTTGGGATGAAATACACCGATACAGGCCGCTTGCAGGATTGCCGGGTGTGACACCGCTACATTTTCCAGGTCTATCGTACCTATCCACTCACCACCCGACTTGACCACATCCTTGCTGCGGTCAGTGATCTGCATATAACCATCATCATCGATGGTAGCCACATCACCAGTCGGGAACCAGCCATCTTCAAGAACATCACCGCCTTCATTCTTGTAATAGCTATTGATAATCCAGGGGCCTTTGACCAGCAGGTTGCCATAGGTTTTGCCGTCCCATGGCAACTCCTGACCAGCATCGTCAACGATCTTCATATCCACGCCGTACAAGACATGGCCTTGTTTCTGGAGTATCGCTTGCTTCTCTTCTTCGGCCAGATCAGCATGTTTGGTCATCAAGGTACCAGCAGTGCCAAGTGGAGACATCTCTGTCATGCCCCATGCATGCACGACTTCTACCCCGTAAGTGTTGCGCAAGGTTTTCATCATGGCTGGCGGGCAGGCAGAACCTCCGATCACCGTGCGTTTAAAAGTCGAGAATTTCAGATTATTCTGTGCCACATAAGTCAACAGGCCCAGCCAGACTGTGGGTACGCCAGCAGAGAAAGTGACTTTTTCCTGTTCAAACAATTCATAGAGAGATTTGCCGTCCAGATGCGGACCAGGGAAAACCAGTTTAGCGCCATTCAGAGGTGCAGAATAAGGAAGGCCCCATGCATTCACATGGAACATGGGCACTACCGGCAAAACAGAATCACGTGCCGATACATTCAAGCCATCTGGCAAGGATGAGCCATAAGAATGCAGGATGGTTGAGCGATGAGAATACAAGGCCCCTTTAGGGTTGCCTGTCGTGCCTGAGGTATAGCACAGACTGGAAGCAGAATTCTCATCGAAGAGTGGCCAGACAAAATCATCACTATTGGCTTCGATTAAATCTTCATAGGCCATCAGGTTAGGGATTTTGCCATCGGTTGGCAATTTGTCCCGGTCGCACATCATGATATAGCCTTTGATACCAGGGCAATGCGCGACAATTGCCTGAACGATGGGCAGGAAGGTCATGTCAAACAACAGGTATTGGTCTTCTGCGTGATTGGCAATGTACGCAATCTGTTCTGGGTGTAATCTCGGATTAATCGTATGCAAGACAGCGCCGGAACCTGACACAGCATAATAAGCTTCCAGATGACGGTAACCATTCCAGGCCAGGGTGGAAATACGGTCACCCAGTTGCACACCGAGTTTGGCGAAAGCATTCGCCAGTTGTTTTGATCTCTTATGACATTCGCTGTAGTTATAGCGATGAATATCCCCTTCCACCCGGCGGGAAACAATTTCATTCTTTCCAAAATAACGGTCGGCATGTTCAATGAGGCTGGAGATAAGCATGGGCTTGCTCATCATTTGCCCCATCACGGGACTCTTCACATAAGACGACATTTGTTCTCCTGAAATGTGCAGCGTTATCGATTACTTTGGCAATTAAGCAAATTGCTGAATTTTATTCTTCGTCGATTTTTGTACGACCGTACTAATCCGTCAATCAGTATTTTTTTTGCAATGCACAAAGTAGTCTCTATTCGCTTCCTATGTTTTTCCTTCCCCACAAACAAAAATGCGGAAGATAAGCTCTCCCGCATCGCACCATTCAACAAATTTACTTTGTGTCGAAAAAAGAGTCCGACACCCTTAGTCTGCCACCTTCTTAACGCTTACCCGGCGGGCCACCTTCTCCCGACTCCAGCACAAAACCTGCTTTTGCATCTTTTCCCAATACCTTGACCAGATAGGGCATGACTTCTTTTAGAGTAGCCAGCAAAGTCCATGGCGGATTAAGGATAAACATGCCACTGCTATGCAAGCCAAAACCATCTGGCGTTGGGCCACTGATGGACAAGGTGACATTCAGCCAGCTATTCGCCTGCAGGCGCTTGAGTTTTTCTGGCAAAGAACGGGATTCCTGACGTTGCAGTACCGGATACCAGACAGCAAAGGTGCCGGTAGGGAAACGCTTCAGGCCATCTTCCAGAGACACTTTGACGCGTCGGTAATCGTCCTTGACTTCGTAAGGGGGATCTATCAGCACCAGGCCACGACGGGATGGAGGTGGTAGCAAGGCTTTCAGGCTCTCAAAACCATCGCCGGCAGAAATGATGACACGTTTGCCCCTGACGGTTTGACGCTGGCCCTGCTCTGCCGCATGGTTATCTAGCTTGCGGAAATTTTCGCTCAGTATTTTAATTTCGCTGGGGTGCAATTCAAACAGGCGCAGGCGGTCTTGTTCGCGCATGACGATATTGGCGCAGTAAGGTGAACCTGGGTAATAACGCATTTTGCCGCTGGGATTGAGGCCCTTGATCAAATCCATGTAGGCGGCAAAAGACTCAGGAATATCCTTTCTATCCCACAAAGGACCGATGCCAGTTTCAAACTCGGCATTTTTACTCGCATAACCACTGTCAAGTGCATACAAACCGGCACCTGCATGTGTGTCTATATAGGTATAGGCAGTGTCTTTCTGTCCCAGATATTCCAGCAATTGAATCAGAACAAAGTGCTTCAGGACGTCGGCATGATTACCGGCATGAAAGCCGTGGCGGTAGCTCAGCATAATAAATCTTTCAAAAATGAATAGGCGACCTGCCAATGGCAAGTCGCCCTAAAATGGTAGCAAGCGGTAAGAAACTAGCTAATTTAGCTTGAACCTAGCCTACCCGTTTGCCAAGTATGATCAAATCGCGCTCTATGCCGTCGAGCGTCGCCACCTTTGGCATATTTGCAAAGGTGGCAAAGTCAAATGCAGCAAATAACTTCAAACTTGGCACATTATGACCAAAAATGAAGCCCAGCAAAGTGTGAACCTTGATTTCAGGAACATGCGCAATAGCCTGCGTCAGGAAATAACGCCCCAGACCCTGACCACGTGCCGCCTCATGCAAGTAGATGGATAATTCAGCAGTACCAGAATAAGCAGGCCTGCCATAAAAATTTGAGAATGACAACCAGCCTATGATTTGATCATTTTGCTCGCAGACCCAAAGTGGCCGCGATTCAGGTTTGTGCTCATGAAACCACGCATGGCGCGATTCTACCGTAATTGGCTCTGTATCGGCGGTAACCACGCGCGAAGCAACGGTGGAATTATAAATAGCGACAATTTGCGGCAAATCTTCAAACTGTGCCAGTCTATGAGTAAATTCTGCGGCCATCGTCATTAAATTGTATGAGTAGCCCGGGAAGAACGTACTGCCGCACCTAGCAATTCTTCTACACGCAAGCGTATGCGGTTACCGCTCTCATCCTCAGGGAAATGCACACCTATGCCTTGCGACTTGTTATTACCCGCGCCTGCCGGTGTAATCCAGGCAACCTTACCAGCGATAGGATATTTATTGGGGTCATCCAATAAAGTCAAAATCAGGTAAATCTCTTCACCCAGACGATAGGTCTTATTGGTAGGCACGAAAATGCCGCCATTTTTTAAAAATGGCATATAGGCTGCAAACAGGGCAGCCTTTTCTTTAATCGCCAGCGACAACACCGAAGGACGATTCGGCGAAGGCATATTAAGCGGAGCACCTGGATCTGCTGGTAAATCTGACATGTTCTGGCTTTCGCAATTCTTTAATCAAATAGTGCCGAATAATGCGGAATATTCAAGCAGCATATCTTCCAAAAATAATTTGGCCGACAAAGGGTGACTGGCAATCGCCTGTCTTTCATTGCAATTCTTGATGAATTGCTGCAAAGCTGACTCATCAACCTGCATGGACAATGCCTTCAACTCCCTCTCATAGCGAGGATGATACCGGATTCTGCCACTTTGTTTATAGGAAAATATATCGTAGAGCCAACGTTGTAGCCAGCCGACGACGACTGGCATTTCCATTTTCTGCATCTTGTCGGCAGTTTTCAGGCTGAGTTCCGTACCAGGTTTGCTCAAAAACCGTATAAATTCATCCAGATCAGCACGCAAGTCTGAATGTGCCATATCAAATGCCGCCAAAGGCGCTCCACCCTGCTGGGCCAGCCAGACATCAGCATCCTTGATACCCTGTTTATGCAGCCACTCCAGCGCAATACCGGCATCCGGCAAGCCGAGTCCAAATTTATGGCAACGCGATAAGATGGTAGGTAATAATCTGTCTATGCTATTCGATACCAGAATGAATACCGTATTGGCATTGGGTTCTTCCAATGATTTCAACAGCGCATTTGCCGCTGGCACATTCAATGCCTCTGCTGGATACAAGACGATGACACGCCGGCCGCTACGATGGGTAGAAATATTCATGAAATCCGACAATGCCCGGACTTGATTAATGACGATTTCCTTGGAAGGTGCTTTGCTGGCCTTGCTGGTTTTCGCGGGAGCCTCAGCATCGTCACCAGCCGGCGCATCTTCTTCATCAAGCAGTTCTGGCCTGACGCGGCGATAATCCGGGTGGCTGTATTGAGCAAACCAACCGCAAGAACCACATTGCTGGCAGGCGTGCCCACCCTGCCCCGGGTTTTCGCAAAGCAGTGACTGTGCCAAATGCTCGGCAAACACAGTTTTACCTATACCTTGTGGCCCATGCAACAAAAAGGCGTGCGGCAGGCGCTGCCCCAGAGCCTGTATTTGTTGCCAGGAATCCTCTTGCCAGCTATATAAAGGGTGTTGCGTCATATTGCTTGCCGCGCAGAGCTTAGGAGATCATCAATCAATACATCCAGTTGCAAGCGTATAGCTTCTATACTTTGCGTGGAATCGATAATCCTGAAACGTTGAGGAAATTCTTTGGCGCGGCGCAGGTATTCATTGCGGGTGGCGGCAAAAAAATCTGCTTTTTCCTGTTCAAACTTGTCCAAGTCGCGGGTTGCATCCAGGCGCGCGCGCGCCACTTCCAGCGGCACATCAAACAACAGTGTCAAATCTGGCTGCAAATGCGGATGCACCCATTGTTCCAGCGCATTGAGTTTATCCAGCGACAAATTCCTGCCACCGCCCTGATACGCAAAGCTGGCATCGGTAAAACGGTCTGAAATAACCCAGTCGCCACGTGCCAGGGCTGGCTCTATGACCTGGGCAATGTGCTCGCGCCTGACGGCAAACATCAGCAAGGCCTCTGTTTCCAGATGCATTTTTTGTTTTAATAGCAATTCGCGCAAGGTTTCACCCAATGGCGTGCCACCAGGCTCACGGCTGCAAATCACTTTTACATCTTCAGCTTGCAGCTGGTTTTGCAAACGCTCTGCCACATAGGCGATATGGGTGGATTTACCCGCACCGTCTATGCCTTCAAAACTGATAAATTTTCCTGAGTGCTTCATTATTTAATTCTATATTCTATTATATGCACCTTGACGCCATCAACGTTGGTACTTGTTCACTGCGCGATTATGGTCATTCAGATTATCGGAAAACTGACTGGTGCCATTTCCACGCGCCACGAAGTATAAAGCATCACTATGGGCAGGGTCCAAAGCTGCAGAAATGGATTGCATACCGGGCAAGGCAATCGGCGTCGGTGGCAAACCGACCCGGGTATAGGTGTTATAGGGAGTATCAGTCAACAAGTCGCGCTTATATATCTTGCCCTGATATCGCTCACCCATGCCATAGATAACAGTTGGATCGGTTTGCAGCAACATGCCCGTACGCAGGCGATTGACAAAAACCGAGGCTATCATGGGGCGTTCAGATTTTTGTCCCGTTTCTTTTTCTATGATGGAAGCCATGATCAAGGCCTCATAGCGGTTCTTGTAAGGCAAGGCATCTGCGCGCTTCTTCCAGGCCTCATCCAGCTTCTTCAATAATTGGCTATGCGCCTGCTGGTACAGTTGCATGTCTGTACTGCCCTTGGCAAAACGATAGGTATCCGGAAAGAACAGTCCTTCCGCCTGTGGAAAATCTGGCGTGATCTTACGCATCAGTTCAGCTTCACTCATGCCCAAGGTTTCATGCCTGATGGCAGGATGCGCATCCACCAGCTTGCGCATTTGCTGGAAAGTCCATCCTTCTATTACTGCCAGGCTGGCCATGGAAAAATCGCCATTGACGATCTTGTTCAGTAACTCCACCGGCGTTTTACCTGCCTCGATTTCGAAAGAACCAGCTTTCAGGCGATTTTCTTTACCCATCACGCGTGCCAGCGCTTCAAACATCAGGGGCTGAATCGGCACGCCAGCGTCATACACCTGGCGGGCAGACGAACGAACGCTACTGCCCGGCTTGATGGTGAATTCCTTGACCTCGCCCTCTGCAAAAATGGCTTGCTGCATCCAGTAATAGAAGCCACCACCTGCAGCCAGCGCCAACAGGATCAATAATACTAATAGTTTTTTTATGAAACCCATGTAGGCAGCTTAATCAAAATTGAGGGAGTTCTGACGAGATTTTGCAGACGCTACTATAATTCGCCTGAACAGGTGCAGGCGGTATTGTAAAGCCAGCGCAGACAATAAGCGAATCAGCAAAGAAGAGTGAGTATAACAATATGACGTGGGAAGACTTTTTATCCAGCCAGGGCGCAACCGTGGAAGACCTGAATACAACCGGTTTTACTCCACACTGGCAATCAGATGCCCTGCAAACGGGATTTATTGCCCCTTTGACTGATCTGGGCCTGATCAGGGTTACTGGCGAAGACGCCCCTTCTTTTTTGCATAATCAATTAAGCAATGACGTAGAGCACTTGGGAAGTGCCGAGCTGCGCCGTGCCGCTTACTGCACCCCAAAAGGTCGCATGCTGGCCAGCTTTGTGTATTGGAAAGATGGCCAGGATATTATCTTGCAGCTATCAAAAAGCATACAAGCTACTGTACAAAAACGCTTGCAAATGTTTGTTTTGCGGGCGAAAGCCAAATTACACGATATCAATGCAGAGTACGTTGTTCTGGGGCTGGGTGGGATTGCTGCCCCGGCGGCACTGCAAGAATGGTTTCCTGAATTGCCAGCCAGACCTGACCAAAAGCTGAGTAATGAGTATGGCAGCCTGCTACGCGTCGCAGATGCCAACAATGCACCGCGTTATCAATGGATAGTGCCGCTGGAAATTGCACAGCAAGGCTGGCTCAAATTAAGCACCCAGCTACAAGTGCTTAACACAAGTGCCTGGCGCGTAACTGAAATCCAGGCTGGCATCGCCATCGTCATCGCCAGCACGCAAGAAAAATTTGTCCCGCAGATGATCAATTTTGAACTCATCGGGGGCGTGAATTTTAAAAAAGGCTGCTACCCCGGCCAGGAAATAGTCGCGCGCAGCCAATACTTGGGCAAACTCAAGCGCCGTATGGCAATAGCTCTGGTGCACGCAAAAGATGTAATAGCAGGAACCGAAGTATTTCATAGCGATGATGTCAGCCAACCCTGCGGCATGATCGTTAATGCAGAACAACATCAGGAAGACAGCTCACTGGCCTTGATAGAAATGAAGCTGGCTGATCAGGAGAGTGGTCAGCTCACACTGGGTTCAGCGACTGGCGCAGCGATAGAACTGCAAGCGCTGCCTTACGCGATAACAGACATTACACAATAATCGCGCAATAAAGAATCAAAAGCAGGCATATGAATTGCTATATCTATTTTAAAGCCAGCGCTGGCAAAGAAGCAGAAGTACTGCAGCAGGAAAGGTTGTTGCAAAACCTGATGCGCCAGGCCGATCAGCAAAGCCCATGCTTGCAGAGACGCCCGACAGAACAGGATGGTATGCATACCTGGATGGAGATTTATCATCAGGTCACGTCTGATTTTGAACAGCGTCTTGAGCTGGCTTACGCGCAAACCGGATTGCAGCAATTACAGTCTGGTGAGCGACATGTGGAATATTTTGTGGATGTAGACTTATGTGCCTGATCGTCTTTGCCTGGAAACTGATACCCTGCACACCTATCGTGTTTGCAGGCAACCGTGATGAATTTTATGACCGGCCTGCGGCTGCGGCTGACTGGTGGCAAGACTACCCTAATATATACGGCGGACGCGACCTGCAATCTGGCGGCACATGGCTGGGCATGACTACAGTGGATGGAGCCGATAGCCTGACCAGTAAATTTGCTGCCATTACCAATATCCGTGCACCGTCGGAAAAGCGTGAAGATGCTCCATCGCGCGGAGAACTGGTTGCCAATTACCTCAAGAGTGATTTAAGTGCGCAAGAGTATATTGCCAGCATTCGTGACACTGTTGCTGACTATAACGGTTTCAATTTACTGATCGGCGACAAGGAAGACCTGATCTGGTTTTCCAACCGCAATCAGGATGATGTACGGAATGGCCAGCCCCTGCCTCCAGGCATCTATGGTATTTCCAATGCGTCACTGGATACGCCCTGGCCAAAAGTTGTCAGGACCAAGGCAGAATTTGCCAGCATGATATGCCAGCGTGCGCCAGTGGATGCCTATTTTGAAGTGCTGGCCAACACCACCCCCGCCCCCGATTGCCGCTTGCCTGATACTGGCGTTTCTTTTGAAATGGAACGACTATTATCATCGCCCTGCATAGTTTCGCCGAGTTACGGCACCCGGGTTTCTACGGTCGTCAAAGTCCATAAAGACTATCCAGCAGAATTCAATGAAAAGTTGTTGCGCTGAATAATTTTGCCCAGCACTGCATACATCTATATTTTTTCCAAGCTTGCTTTCCACAACAAGGCAGCCGCCAGCAACTTCAATAGGCAAGGTAAAGCGGCGTAAGCCAATGTCAACGCCTGCAAGCCACTCTCGCTGGCAACGCCCGGCACATAGCCCAAGTACTCAAGTGCTGGCAACGCCAGGCCTGCAGCCAGCGCCAGGTTCATCTTGCTGGCCCAGTTCCAAACACCAAAATAACTGGCTTCGTTCTTGTCACTATGTCCTGCCGCATGAATGACTCCTGCCAGCAAGGCGGGTGGTAAAGCCAGATCGGCTCCCAGGCTCATACCTGAAAAAATGCAAATCAGGGAAAAAACCCAGGCATCACCAACACCCAATGCAAGTACGCCAACAAAACTGAGTACAGACAAAAGCATTGCTAATAACCATGCTTTGACTTCACCTTTTCTGTGTGCCAGACGAGTCCATAAAGGCATGGATAAAGCAGCTGCCAAAAAATACATCAACAACAAAATCCCGAATAAATGTTCCAGATGCAAACGATCTTTTGTGAAAAACAGGAACAAGGTTGCCGGTATCGCTGCGGCAATACCGTTAACCACAAAGACTAGAAACAAGGCGCGAAAACTACGGTTGGCGAATAAATGGCGCAAAGACAGCGGCACATGAGCCACACCTGCCACCCCGGACTTTCGCGGTGTATTGCGTATCAGCAACCATGCAGTTATCAGCAGACTGATACTCAACATGCCAGACAAGATCGTGACATTGCCAAACTGGATGATGACGGCGGTCGCGATCACACCAACCAAACCACATGCCTCACGTACACTGGTCAGCCTTACTCTTTGTCCAGGCTCTTGCGTCAGGGCCGCCCCCCAACTCTGGTAAGCAATACTGGCCAGACTGAATCCAGCATACACCACTACCAGCGTCACAAAGAACCACAGAAAAGCAGGATTGCCTGATAAATGAGGAGGATGAAAAAGAGCAATGAAACCGGCAATCAACAATGGCAAGGCCAGTGTGATATATGGCGCGTAAGTACGGCTTTGCGGTCTGCGGTCTATCACCGCACCAATAAAAGGATCAATGAAGGCATCCATAATACGGGTCAGTAATAGCGCCGTGCCTATCGCAGACAAAGACATACCCAGGCGGTCTGCATAAAATTGGGGCACATAGACATAGATGGGCAGCGCCACCATCGCCAGCGGGAAGCCAAACATGGCGTAAGACAGTAATTGCGATAGAGGGAGGCGCGGCATGTTGCCCTGTTTGTCTTGTTTGGAGAAAGAAAAAAGCGTGGTCATTATTCCATGACCACGCTTTTTTCGTTTGAAGTCTGTTGATTTAGCTCAATTCTTCCAGGCGCAACTTCGTCACTTCGCCAAACACTGAATCGAGCTTTTCGATTTTCTCTATCGCTGCGACAATATTTTTTTCCTTGGTCTGATGCGTAAGGATGATGATATCCGTCTGCGTTTCGCCTTCTGCTGGTTCTTTTTGCAGCATAGCATCAATAGAAATCGTCAAATCTGCCAGGATGCGTGTCACATCCGCCAGAACACCAGGTTTGTCTGCTACGTGCATGCGCAGATAATAGCTGGTGACGATTTCTGCCATAGGCAGGACTGGCAAATCACTGAGGGAATTAGACTGGAAAGCCAGGTAAGGCACGCGATGCTCAGGATCAGCCGTTGCCAGGCGCGTGATATCAACCAGATCGGCAATCACTGCAGAAGCAGTAGGTTCAGAGCCTGCACCCTTGCCATAGTAAAGCGTCGCACCTACTGCATCACCATGCACCAGCACTGCATTCATGGCGCCCTCCACATTCGCGATCAGGCGCTTTTCCGGGATCAGGGTTGGATGCACGCGCAGTTCTATGCCATCTTCAGTGCGCTTGCTAATGCCCAGCAATTTGATGCGATAACCCAGTTCTTCTGCATAACGGATATCGCTGGCTTGCAGCTTGGTGATGCCTTCGACGTGGGCTTTATCAAACTGCATGGGAATACCATAGGCAATGGATGCCATGATGGTCGCTTTATGCGCAGCATCGACACCTTCGATATCAAAGGTAGGATCGGCTTCTGCATAGCCCAGTTCTTGCGCCTGTTTCAGCACAGTGGCAAAGTCCAGGCCCTTATCACGCATTTCAGACAAGATGAAATTGGTCGTGCCATTGATGATGCCAGCGATCCATTGTATGCGATTGGCAGTGAGGCCTTCACGCAAAGCCTTGATGATAGGAATGCCACCAGCAACCGCCGCCTCAAATGCGACCATGACACCTTTTTCTTCTGCCGCTTTAAAGATTTCATTGCCATGCGTAGCCAGCAAAGCCTTATTGGCTGTGACCACATGCTTGCCGTTGGCGATTGCTTTCATAACCAAGTCTTTGGCAATACCATAGCCGCCTATCAATTCGATGACGATATCAATATCCGGGTTTGTAACCACCAGATTGGCATCATTGACGACTTCACATTCACCATTGGTCAACTCACGTGCCCGCTCAACGTTCAGGTCTGCCACCATGGCAATCTCAATCGAGCGACCTGCGCGACGCGTAATCTCTAATTGATTGCGCTTCAAAACGTTGAAAGTGCCGGAGCCGACGGTGCCTATGCCTAACAGGCCTACTTTGATGGGTTTCATAAGTTTTCTAAACAGTAAATTAAATTAATTAATTGGTGCCGTGACGCTTTCGGTATGACTCCAAGAAACTGGCAATACGTCCGAAAGCATCTGTCAAATCATCCGTATTGGGCAAGAACACCACACGGAAATGGTCGGGATTGATCCAGTTAAATCCCGTTCCCTGTACCAGTAACACGCGCTGCTCGGTCAGCAATTCGTGGATAAACTCCTGGTCATCCTTGATGGGATACATCACGGGGTCCAGTTTGGGAAACATATACAGCGCAGCCTTGGGTTTGACACATGTCACACCAGGAATTGCCGTCAATAGCTTGTGCGCCAGATCGCGCTGCTTGAGCAAGCGTCCACCCGGCCCAACCAGATCATTGATACTCTGGTAGCCGCCAAGCGCAGTCTGAATGGCAAACTGGCCTGGTGCATTTGCACACAAACGCATGGAGGCTAACATATTCAAGCCTTCAATATAATCCTTGGCATGACGTTTTTCTCCGGATACAACCATCCAGCCAGCACGATAGCCGCAAGAACGATAGTTTTTTGAAAGACCATTCAGCGTCAGGAACAGCACATCATCAGCCAGAGACGCAATGGAGGTATGTACTTCGCCATCATACAAAGTCTTGTCGTAAATTTCATCTGCAAAAACGATGAGCTGATGCTGGCGTGCTACTTCGACTATTTGCTGCAAGACCTCAACCGGGTACAAGGCACCAGTAGGGTTATTCGGATTGATAACTACGATGGCCTTGGTATTAGGCGTGATCTTGCTCTTGATATCGTCAATATCCGGCATCCAGTCTGCACTTTCGTCACAGACATAATGCACAGGCTTGCCGCCTGACAGACTGACAGCAGCTGTCCACAAGGGATAATCAGGCGCCGGCACTAATACTTCATCACCAATATTGAGCAAGGCATTCATGCCCATGACGATCAGTTCTGAAGCGCCATTGCCTATATAAATATCTTCTATGGTCACACCACGGATATGTTTTTCCTGGGTGTAATGCATGATGGCTTTGCGCGGCGCAAACATACCTTTGGAGTCGGTATAACCGGCTGCATTTTGCATGTTGCGTATCATATCCTGCACGATTTCATCGGGCGGGTCAAAATTGAAAACTGCCAGATTGCCGATGTTGAGCTTGATGATCTTGTGACCTTCATCTTCCATCTGCTTGGCTTTTTCCATGACCGGGCCACGGATGTCATAACAAACGTCTGCTAGTTTTTGTGATTTTTGTATGGGGCGCACCGCAACAATCCTTGATAATATTCATGAGTTGGCTACATCCACATTTCCAATCCAGACCGAAATGAGATAAAAGCACATGTTAAGCTGCAATACAGAAATGCTGCACTGCCAAACGTTCCATTCTGCACAATGCGCCGAATTTTATCAATCAGAACTTAGCAAAAGCTGAATTCCAGAATAGATTTGCATAGATAGAGTCGCATCATGTATCGTAAATGATGGTTTTACAACCTAATGCGCTTGAGCAAACATAGCTACGAGGACAAAAAATGAATGTTAAGGGGCTGAATACTAAATATTGAATATTGACTATCAGCCCCAAGCACACATATAGAGTGTGTACTTATTCCAGTAGAAACCACCATGAAAAAACTACTCCTATCTCTATTGTTCAGCATGGTCAGCGTGAATGCGGCATTTGCACAAAACGTGATTGAATCCATTGCGACGGACAGCGGCGGCAGGTTGGGTGCCAGCCTGCTGGTGTTGGAAACTGGCCAAAGCTTGTGGATATTGCCTGACACTGCTGCTCCCATGCAAGGTGTCAGCAAATTGCCTATCGTTATGGCTGCACTAGCTGCCGTCGATAAAAACAAGCTCAAGCTGGATCAAAAAGTCAGTATCAGCAAAGAAGATTTGATGCCTGCAGACCTGCCCAGCCCTCTGCGTGATGAACATCCAGACGGTAATTTTAAAATTACCGTCAAAGAATTGATGCATCACGCCATTGTTGATAGCGATGGAACAGCTAGTGATGCATTGCTGCGCTTGCTAGGCGGGCCACCTATGGTCATGCAATATCTGGTGCAACTGGACATCCAAGATATCAAAGTCCTGGACACAGAAAAGGACATGGCAAAATCGTGGAGTACGCAATACCGCAATACGGCCACACCCAAAGCCATGATCAAATTGCTGCAAACTTTGCAGCAAGGCAAGGCCTTAAGTCCCAAAAGCAGTGAATTATTGCTGAAATGGATGGTCGATACTGAAGCGGATCTGAAATCCACTTCAAACACCTCTCCCAATCCCAATGCCGCCCGCATCAATGCTTTACTGCCTGCAGGCACAGCCGTGGTTCACAAAGCTGGTAGTTCACCCACACATGGCAGCCTGACTGCTGCCCATAATGACGTAGGAATTGTGACTTTGCCTAATGGTCACCACATGGCGGTAGCTGTATTTTTGACGGATAGCAAGGCTCCCCATGCATCCCGTGATTTAACGATCGCCAAAATTACCCGCGTTGGCTGGGATGCCTGGTCAAAAAAATAGGCCGGCGCCCCATGACAGCGTATAAAAAACGTTACAATGCGCCTCTTTACAGTCTTAACCCTTGAGCTATATCGATGAAGTTGCACTCTACTCCTACGCAGCAATACCAGACCATCACTGCTTATGAAAAAGACAGTGTAGAAATTAATGCAATTACTTACAATTACAGCCTGATCGTGTTGCCAGAGTCCAAGCCGCAGCAATGGTCGGCCACCAGTTTCGAGCAATTGACTGCTGAAGATTTTGCGCAAATTGAAGCCACTGTTCCCGACGTCGTCATTTTAGGTACAGGCAACAAACAGCGCTTTGTTCATCCCAAACTAACCGCCGCACTGGCTGCCAAACGTATAGGCGTTGAATGCATGGACAATCAAGCTGCCTGCCGCACCTATAATATTCTGATGGCCGAGGGCCGTAAGGTTGCGCTGGCCTTGATTATGGAAACTGCATGAACCAGAACTCTCCTTACGATTCACCGCGTACATTATGGACGCTGACTATCGCTTTTTTGCTGGTCTGGTTTTACATGCTATGTGCCAGGACACTGGTGCCAACCGATGAAGGCCGTTATGCAGAAATGGCGCGTGAAATGCTGGCCTCGGGAGATTGGATTACCCTGCGCCTGAACGGTATCAAGTATTTTGAAAAGCCACCCCTGCAAAACTGGATGAATGCCCTGACCTTTGCCATCTTTGGTCTCGGCGACTGGCAGGCTCGTTTATGGACTGGCCTAAATGGCTTGCTTGGTGTTGCCGCTGTAGCTTATACCGGCAACAAGATATTCAGCCGCCGCGTTGGTATCGTTGCCGCTTTGGTACTGGGCTCAAGTTTCTGGTGGGCGGGCATGGGCCACGTCAACTCTCTGGACATGGGCCTGTCCGGCATGATGACGCTGGCTCTGTGTGGCTTGCTGGTCGCGCAAATGGCTGATGCCAATAGCAAGACTGAGCGCAATGCCATGCTGGTTTGCTGGGCCGGCATGGCGCTGGCGACGATGTCAAAAGGCTTGATCGGATTTGTATTGCCGGGAGGTGTATTGGTTATTTATACCCTGGTGACGCGTGACTGGGGTTTATGGAAGCGCCTGCACATGGGCAAGGGTTTAATCCTGTTTTTTGCTATCACAGCGCCTTGGTTTATCTTGATAGCGATAAAAAATCCTGAACATCCGCATTTCTTTTTTATTCATGAGCACTGGGACAGGTTTACAAGTGACGTGCACAAACGTGGCGGCCCCTGGCATTACTTTATTCCCCTGCTTATCATAGGTATCGTTCCCTGGATAGGCGTCTTGCTTCAGGGCTTGTGGTCTGGAGTCAAAGATAAAACACCGGGTTTTCAACCGCAAAAAATGCTGCTCATTTGGGTCGCTTTCCTGTTTTTCTTTTTTAGTATTTCAGGCTCGAAATTACCAGGCTACATCCTGCCTATCTTTCCTGCGCTCGCACTTCTTATCGCTTGCCACCTGGAGAAATCAGATAATCATCCGGTGAAAATAGCGGGCATTCTGTTCATTATATTTGGCATAGCTATCGCGGTCGGCCTCACAATCTATCTGGGTAAATTACATGAAGCAGACGCATTTGACCAAGCCTTGGCGATTGCATACAAACCCTGGATAATCTGCGTCGCCGTGTTGGCGATCATCGGCGGGGCGCTCACATGGCTGCTGGCACGCAAAGGCACAACAGGAAAAGACTGGGCGATTATTTGCCTTGCTGCCAGTGGTTATCTGGTAGGTCAAATTGGTTTTCTGGGACATAACCCTTGGGGTAAATACATTGCGGGCAGCGAATATATACCCGCAATCAAGGCAGAATTGGTTTCACCAACAACGCCTTTCTATGCAGTTGGCCGTTATGAACAGGCTCTGCCGTTTTATCTGGAGCGCACTACGACACTGGTTGAGTTTCCCGATGAAATGCAGTTTGGCTTGAAATTACAGCCAGAATTGTGGATAGAGCAGCGCGAAGATTTCGTCAAACAGTGGCAGATGCATCAGGACAAGGGTGAAACTGCAGTTGCCATCTTGCGTAATGATATTTATGACGATTTGAAAAAAACTGACTTCCCCATGCGGATAATTGCAAAGGACCCGCGCCGGGTCATCGTCGCCAATCTGGTCAATAAAAACAAATAAATCATTATGAATATCAATACCTTTGGCTTTATCTTCACCGGCATCATGCTCAATGCTGTTGCCCAGCTTTTGCTTAAAAAAGGCACGAATGCAGTTGGTGCCATACATCTCACTGCAGAGAACTGGTTTTCTACAGGATTGCAACTGGCAACGCAGTTACCCATTATTGGCGGTCTGACCTGCTATGTCATTTCTGTCGTCGTCTGGATCATAGGTTTGTCGCGTGTTGATGTCAGCATTGCTTACCCCTTGCTGTCCTTGGGCTATATTGTTAATGCCATCGGCGCATGGTATTTCCTCGGTGAAGTCATGTCCATGCAAAGGATGCTGGCGATTGGTGTCATCATCATTGGCGTAGCCTTGCTGGTAAAAAGCTGAATTGCTTCAATGGCACACCCCTCATATTCCATAAGAATAGCTTTGTTTTATTGAAAGGTTCACCATGAGTGATACACCCAAATTCCTGCCCTTCACCAAACCGACTATCGATGAAGAAACCATCGCTGCCGTCACAGAAGTCTTGCGTTCTGGCTGGCTGACCAGTGGCCCTAAAGTGCAAGCTTTGGAAGCGCAATTGTCTGAATATTTTGGTGGCCGTCCTGTGCGCACTTTCAATTCTGGCACCTGCACCATGGAAATAGCCCTGCGCATTGCGGGCATAGGCGCGGGCGATGAAGTGATCACGACACCAAATTCATGGGTGGCAACCGCCAATGTCATCATAGAAACAGGTGCGACACCGGTGTTTGCTGACATTGATCCAAAAACACATAATATCGATCTCGACAAAGTCGAAGCCGTGATCACACCACGCACAAAGGCCATCATCCCCGTGCACATGTGCGGCCTGCCTTGCGATATGGACAAGCTGTACGCCATCGCTGAAAAATATAATTTGCGCGTTATAGAAGATGCGGCGCAAGCCATAGGTTCCAGTTGGAAAGGCAAGCGCATAGGCGCTTTCGGTGATTTTGCTTCATTCAGCTTCCAGGTCAACAAAAACATCATGACAGGCGAAGGTGGTTGCCTGGTCCTGAACAACGCTGAAGAAGTGCGCCTGGCCGAAAAATACAGGCTGCAAGGCGTGACGCGCAGTGGTTTGGACGGCATTGATGTTGATGTACTCGGTGGCAAATACAATATGACCGATATTGCCGCTGCCATAGGTCTGGGGCAAATGAAGCATCTGGCAGAGTTCAACGCCAAACGTGCAGCTCTGGCAAAGCACTATTTCACCAGCTTTGGTACTGACTTTGAACAAAAGACAGGCGCAGAGTTGCCCGTTGCCGACTTTGAAAACAGTAACTGGCATATGTTCCACCTAGTCTTGCCAGAAAGCGTCAATCGTGCGACTTTCATGCAGCAAATGCTGGACCGACAAATTGGCCTGGGTTATCACTATCGCGCCATCCATTTATTCAGCATGTATCGCGAGCGTGGCTTTACCGATGGCATGTTCCCGATTGCAGAACGCATAGGCAAACAGATTATTACTTTGCCATTATTTCCATCAATGAACACAGAAGATGTCGAAAGAGTCGTGTCTGCGGTAAAATCCTGCCTTCTCTGAAATCGGCAGAACAATACCAATGAAACCCGAACTCTCCGTTGTCATACCCGTCTATAACGAAGAAGCTGGCCTGGCCAAGCTGTTTGAACGCCTGTACCCTGCGCTTGATACGCTGGCAGCACGTGGCGTCAGCTATGAAATAGTCTTTGTCAACGATGGTAGTCGCGATAACACGCCTGCCTTGCTGGCTGACCAGTATCGTCTGCGCCCGGATGTAACCCGTGTCGTGCTGTTCAATGGCAATTATGGCCAGCACATGGCTATTCTGGCTGGCTTTGAAGCTACGCGTGGTGAGATCGTCGTCACCCTGGATGCGGATTTGCAAAATCCACCAGAAGAAATCGGTGCCCTCGTCGATAAAATGCGTGAAGGCTATGATTACGTAGGCTCCATACGTCGCAAGCGTCAGGATTCTGCCTGGCGTACTTATGCATCCAAGGCGATGAACCGCTTCCGCGAGAAGATCACGCGCATCAAGATCACTGATCAAGGCAATATGCTGCGCGCCTATGGCCGCAATGTGATTAACCTGATTAACCAGTGCAGCGAAGTGAATACCTTCGTCCCTGCCCTGGCATATACCTTTGCCCGCAAGCCGACCGAGATTACGGTTGAACATGAAGAACGTTCAGCCGGCGAATCAAAATATTCACTGTACAGCCTGATACGCCTGAATTTCGACTTGATGACAGGTTTTTCCATCATGCCTTTGCAATGGTTCTCCATGCTGGGTATGGTGCTGTCGGTCTTGTCTGGAGGCCTGGTTTTACTGTTGCTGATACGCCGCTTTGTACTGGGTGCAGAAGCGGAAGGCCTGTTCACCCTGTTTGCCATCGCCTTCTTCCTGATGGGTGTGATTTTGTTCGGGATAGGTTTGCTGGGTGAGTATGTAGGCCGGATTTACCAGCAAGTGCGTGGTCGCCCGCGTTATGTGGTGCAAACCATACTCGAGCAATCCAGCGCAGATTTGCCTGAAGTTAATTAAGAAAGCAGAGATGACACCATCAGCATCCCCTGCAACAGCAGCGATAAAAGCAGTGGTTTTTGCCTATCACAGCGTAGGCGTGCGTTGCATCAAGACTTTGCTGGCACGCGGTATAGATGTCAAACTGGTCGTTAGCCACACTGACAACCCGGCAGAAACCATCTGGTTTGAATCAGTGGCCGATCTTTGCCGTGAGCAAGGCATACCCTGCATCACACCTGATGACCCAAAATCAGCTGAACTGAAAGAGCGGGTAGCAGCCATAGCGCCAGATTTCATTTTCAGTTTCTATTACCGTCACATGTTGCCACTGGATGTATTGGCACTGGCCAAACGCGGAGCTTACAACCTGCATGGTTCCTTGCTGCCCAAATACCGTGGCCGTGTACCGGTTAACTGGGCAGTCTTGCATGGTGAAACTGAAACTGGTGCCACTCTGCATGAAATGGCCTTGAAACCTGATGCCGGTGACATTCTTGCTCAAGTATCAGCACCTATTTTGCCGGATGACACTGCCTACGAAGTATTTGGTAAATTGACTGTAGCAGCAGAGCAATGCCTGTGGGCCGCGTTACCGGACTTGATCGCTGGTACTGCCAAGCGTTTGCCCAACGATTTATCTGCCGGTAGTTACTTCGGTGGCCGCAAACCGGAAGACGGACGTATCAACTGGGAACAGACTGCACAACAGGTATATAACCTGCATAGGGCGGTAGCTCCGCCCTACCCTGGTGCATTCACTGATCAAGCTGACCAACGTTTTATTATCGGAAAAGCACGTTTATTCAAATCTGATACCGCAAATTTGCCGACAGGCTTACATGTAGTAGATAATAACGTCCTTGGCGTGTGCGGCGATGGCCGGGCACTGCATATTATTGAATTGTTAATGGATGGCAAAATCGTGGGCACGCAGGAATTGGCAGCCCTATTGAAGCAAGCGGCATAAGCCTTTGTTTTGCGCATCTGAACTGGCAATCAACATTTACTTTAAAAAGAATTCATTATGAAAAAAGTCCTCATACTCGGCGTGAACGGTTTTATCGGTCACCATCTGTCCAAGCGCATTCTGGAAACCACAGACTGGGAAGTGTATGGCATGGACATGCAAACCGAGCGTCTGGGCGACATGATCAACCACCCACGCATGCATTTCTTTGAAGGCGATATCACCATCAATAAAGAATGGGTTGAATACCATGTCAAGAAGTGTGACGTCATCCTGCCTCTGGTGGCGATCGCTACACCCTCCACATACGTCAAACAGCCTTTGCGCGTGTTTGAGCTCGATTTTGAAGCCAATCTGCCTATCGTTCGCTCCGCTGCAAAATATGGCAAGCATCTGGTATTCCCATCCACTTCTGAAGTTTATGGCATGTGTCATGATGAAGAATTCGATCCAGAAGAATCTGAACTGATCTGCGGCCCTATCAATAAACCACGCTGGATTTATTCTTGCGCCAAGCAATTGATGGACCGCGTGATCTGGGGTTATGGCATGGAAGGCCTGAACTTCACCCTGTTCCGCCCATTTAACTGGATCGGTGCTGGCCTCGACAATATCCACACACCTAAAGAAGGCAGTTCACGCGTCGTGACGCAATTCTTTGGTCATATCGTCCGTGGTGAAAATATTTCCCTGGTCGATGGCGGCGCGCAAAAACGTGCTTTCACCTATATCGACGACGGTATCGATGCCTTGATGCGCATTATCGATAACAAAAACGGCGTAGCCAGTGGCAAGATCTATAACATCGGCAACCCGACCAATAATTTCTCCATTCGCGAACTAGCTCACATGATGCTTGATCTGGCCGCTGAATATCCTGAGTACGCTGAAACAGCCAAAAAAGTAGAACTTACAGAAACCACTTCTGCAGCCTACTACGGCAAAGGTTACCAGGACGTGCAAAACCGCGTTCCAAAAATCACCAACACTTGTGAAGAACTGGGCTGGAAGCCAGTAACCACGATGCCAGACACCATGCGCAATATTTTTGATGCTTATCGCAGCCAGGTAGCTGAAGCACGCGCCTTGATGGACTAATACTGGACTACATGCCTACCATCGTTCTCAAGATCGACGTCGATACCTATCGCGGCACCAAAGAAGGCGTACCTAATCTGGTGCGCATTCTCAAGAAGCATAATGCAGGCGCAACTTTCCTGTTTTCTTTGGGCAAGGACCACACAGGCTGGGCCTTGCGCAGAGCATTTCGCCCTGGTTTTTTCCAAAAAGTGTCCCGAACTTCGGTCCTGGAGCATTATGGCTTCAAGACTCTGATGTATGGTGTTTTCTTGCCAGCCCCGGATATCGGCAGTTGCAAGACCGAAATGCAGGCGGTGCGTGATGCCGGTTTTGAGTGTGGCATCCACACCTGGGACCATGTGGTCTGGCAAGACAATGTGCGAGTGCGTGATCTTGAATGGACTCGCAAACAAATGCAGCAAGCCCACCAGCGCTTCCAGCAAATTTTTGGTGTCACACCAAAAACCCATGGTGCCGCTGGCTGGCAAATGAATGATCACGCTTTTGCCCAGCTTGACCAGTTCGGCATGCAATACGCTTCTGACGGGCGCGCCATGCTTAATGATGATGGTAGCCTCGCCAATGCAGACGCTGGCCCCTACCGACTGCAAGTGGGTAGCAATGTCATGTCCTGCATACAGATGCCAACTACCCTGCCGACTCTCGATGAGTTGCTGGGGCGCGACATCGCTGGCAATGTCATTAGTGAGTCAAATATCGCTGCCAATATACTGAAACTGACAGCAAATCCAAAAGATCATGTATTTACCTTACATGCAGAGCTTGAAGGACAAAAACTTGCCCCCATATTCGAGGAATTGCTGACAGGCTGGCACAAGCAAGGTTATCGTTGTATTTCCATGGCGGACTACTATGCGTCCATCAAGAATAGTGACTTACCGACACGTCCATTATCATGGGCAAGCTTGCCAGGTCGTTCCGGAGAGTTGGTCGCCCTGATCTAGTCAGTCAGCAACATTTCTCCACCCCTAACCAAGGAGATGAAAGTGGCTGAGACCCCTTCTGCACTAAATTGTCAGGTACCAGAATTTTCTGCCGTCATGACTGGCGACAAAGCGTTTCAATTAAATGATCATATTGGTAAAAATATCATTATTTATTTTTACCCAAAAGACAACACTCCAGGCTGCACCACGGAAAGTATCGCCTTCCGTGACCTGCACCCGCAATTCCAGCAAGCTAATTCCGTGGTTTTTGGTGTCAGCCGTGACAGTCTGCGTTCTCACGATGGCTTCAAAAATAAATTAGACCTGCCTTTCGAACTGATTTCTGACCCTGACGAAACTTTATGCCTGTTGTTCAATGTCATGAAAATGAAGAACATGTACGGCAAACAAGTGCGCGGCATAGAGCGCAGCACATTTGTGATTGACGGCAACGGTAAATTAGTGAAAGAATGGCGTGGAGTCAAAGTAGCAGGACACGTAGATGAAGTACTCGAATTTGTGAGCGCCCAAACTTAATTGAACTCTCCAGAATTACTCTTGATAAAAGCCGCAAAAGACAGTGCCAGCAGCGATATTGGTATGTCCTTAGCGGCTTTTAACTTTTCAGCTCTCACTTTTTGATTGAGGTTTTCATGCCATTGCCAAAAATGCCGACCAAGCCAGCAGCACTGCTTTCACCAAAGGATTATCCGAAGGCAGAAAAAGGCAAACCAGCCAAAACTATAAAATCCGCAACGCCAGAGAAAATCAAAGCTATTGATGTAGCACCCGCACCACAAAGAAAAAAAGCCGCGCCTGTACCAGCAGTCGTCAGTAAAGCGGTTGCAGAAAAAGTGGCACCAGCCGTTATTGCAAAAACCTTGCCGGTTGTTGCAGTAAACAAGGCCAAAACGCCGCAGGACAGCCGCGTCAAGTCGGGTACCAGCCGTGCTGCAGACAAGTCAGGTACTACCAAGTTGTTTGTGCTTGATACCAATGTCCTGATGCATGATCCATCGTCGCTGTTCCGTTTTGAGGAGCACGATGTTTACCTGCCGATGATCACTCTGGAAGAACTGGATGATCACAAGAAAGGCATGTCTGAAGTTGCCCGCAATGCGCGCCAGGTATCGCGTTCGCTGGATGCACTGGTAGGCGATATCGATCATCACGATATAGAAAAAGGTATCTTGTTGTCCAAACTGGGCAACAAAGATGCCAAAGGCCATCTGTACTTCCAGACCAAGCTGCAAAGTGCAGACTTGCCAGTTGGCCTGCCCAAAGGCAAGGCAGATAACCAGATCCTTGGGGTTGTACGCGCCCTGGAAACAGAAATGCCTGGTCGCCCTGTGGTACTGGTGTCGAAAGACATCAATATGCGCATCAAGGCGCGTGCCATGGGCCTGCCTGCCGAAGACTATTTCAATGATCATGTGCTGGAAGATTCTGATCTGCTGTATTCAGGCATCGTACAATTGCCTGACGACTTCTGGAACAAGCACGGCAAGGGTATAGAAACCTGGCAAGAAAACCGCAATGGCCTGAGCACGACTTTCTACCGTATTACTGGCCCGGTCATCCCTTCGTTGCTGGTGAACCAGTTCGTGTATCTGGAACCCAAGAACGGTGAAGCCTCTTTCTATGGCCAGGTAAGGCAGATCAATGGCAAGACCGCAGTGCTGCAAACCTTGCGTGACTACGGTCATATCAAACATAGCGTCTGGGGCATCACCTCACGCAACCGCGAGCAAAACTTTGCATTGAATCTGTTGATGGACCCGGAATGCGATTTCGTTACGCTGCTGGGTCAGGCTGGTACAGGCAAGACCTTGCTCGCTTTGGCTGCAGGTCTGGCACAAGTGCTCGAAACCAAAACCTATAATGAAATCATCGTTACGCGCGTTACTGTGCCTGTAGGTGAAGACATAGGTTTCCTGCCAGGTACAGAGGAAGAAAAAATGTCGCCATGGATGGGCGCTTTTGACGACAACCTGGAAGTACTCAACAAATCAGACAATGATGCCGGTGACTGGGGTCGTGCCGCCACTCAGGATTTGATACGCTCGAAGATCAAGATCAAGTCACTGAACTTCATGCGTGGCCGTACTTTCGTCAATAAATTCCTCATCATCGACGAAGCGCAGAATTTGACACCGAAACAGGTCAAGACGCTGGTAACACGCGCAGGTCCTGGCACTAAGATCATCTGCCTGGGCAATATCGCCCAGATCGATACGCCGTACCTGACGGAAGGTTCCAGCGGTCTGACTTATGTCGTAGACAGATTCAAGGGCTGGGCGCATAGCGGTCATGTGACACTGGCTCGCGGCGAACGTTCTCGTCTGGCAGATCACGCGAGCGAGATTTTGTAATCAATAAATAGCTGGCGGCAATTGAAAATGGCACCCAAATTTGGGTGCCATTTTTTTAGCCGCTCATGAGTTCACTAGAGTAGAACCCATAACGAAACCATTAAGGTTTAGGCAACTCCCAAGGATAAGGAACATAACCTGGAGGTGGTTCCTCACCTGCACTTGGATCGTGGTTTTGTCCGCCATCACTATTATCACCACCAGAAACCATCAATATTTCCTGCTCACTCAATTCGCGTGCAATCTTCATTCCCATAACATCAGCCTTCGCTTCATTTTTTTCAGCTTGGATATTCATTATCAAAATTTCCTATGATTGCGCAGATTTTATGTGCTTAGGTACATGGTCTGCGGTCCCATGCACCAAACAAGTGCATCACAACCATGTGTAGTCGTCATTCCCTGAAAGAACTATCAAGCAGACTAATTACACAGTACAAGCTAACTTTTATAAAAAATGTTAAATTGCGTATTAAGTATTAATTCCTTACCAAGGCATGTCAAGCGAATTGAATATTATATAAATAATTTGTTGTAAATCGGCTTACAAATCATTGGAGAAATTGAAAATTATTTCACCACAAAAAAATTGGCACCCTAAGGTGCCAAAATTTTCTGTCATAGTCCAGCCGTAGGTGGCTTTGTCAAACTGAGCAGAGCACTTTATTTCCATTCCCCACGCAACTCACTGACCTTTTCCTGCAACGCTTGAGGCGTCACATCCTGAGGCTGCATGACCTCGCCCACAACCAGTTCCAACTTGGAAAATGGCCCCTGACGGAATGCGCGGCCAAAGGAATTACTTTTATCTCGTGAAAATACACTGCCCCACAGCCCACGCAAAGCTAGTGGATAAACAGGAACAGGACTACGTTCCAGTATTTTCATAATGCCGCCTTTGAATTCATTCAATTCCCCTGTCGCGGTCAATTTACCCTCAGGGAAAATACATACCAAGTCGCCTTCATGCAAAGCCTGAGCTACATCGATAAAAGACTTTTCCATCAACCATGGATCTTCTTTGGCTGGAGCGATAGGAATGGCCTTGGCAGTACGGAATACCCAGGACAGGAAAGGTATTTTGAAAATACGGTGATCCATGACAAAGCGCACTGGCCTCGGGCTTGATGCCATGATGACGATGGCATCCATGTAGCTGACATGGTTACAGACCAGAATGCCCGCACCTTCATCAGGCAGGCGCTGAGTATTAATGGTTTTGACCTTGTATATGGTGTGTATCAATATCCAGGCAATAAAACGCATCAGGAATTCTGGCACCAGGCTGAATATGTAGATCGCTACGATGGCATTCAAAATAGCGGTTGCCATAAAGATTTGCGGTATCGTGAAGCCTTTTTCCAGCATCGCTACAGCAGACAATGAAGCAACCACCATGAACAAGGCATTCAGGATGTTCATGCCTGCTATTGTGCGTGACAGATGTTTTGGGTCGCAGCGCGTCTGTATCAAGGCAAACAAAGGCACGATGTATAAACCACCGAAAATACCTATCATTGTGATGTCAAACAGAATATGCAAACTACCAGCTTGCTTGACGAACTCCATAGCGCCGACAGTTGCCACATTGGTATAGCTCAAACTGGATAAATACAAATCAAAACCAAATACCGACAAACCGATGGCACCAAACGGCACCAAACCTATCTCCACCTTATGGCCAGATAGTTTTTCACATAGCAAAGAACCAGCACCTATACCAAAAGAGAATATAGTCAGCAAAAGCACAAAGACACTATGATCGCCATGCAGGTAATTTTTGGCATACAAAGGGAATTGTGCCAATACGATGGCACCATAAAACCAGAACCAGGAATTACCCAGCAGAGATAAAAATACAGGACGGTTTTGTTTGCTAAAGCTGATGTTCCTGATGGTTTCAGTCGCCGGGTTCCAGTTAATTTTCAATTCTGGCGCTGGGGCTGGCGAATCAGGGATACGCAATGCCGTCAGATACCCCATGATGGCAACAACTATCGCGCCACCTGCTACTAACTCAGTACCCCATGGTTTGTGTACAACCAGCATGGCACCGAGAATTTCGCCGAGCAAAATGCCGACAAAGGTACCCATTTCTATCAGACCATTGCCACCGACCAGTTCATCAGTCTTCAGATGCTGAGGCAAGTAGGCATACTTGACCGGGCCAAACAAGGTGGAATGTATACCCATGCCGCAAACAGCGGCAATCAAAAGCCATAAATTATGTGTTTGCCAGCCAACTGCAGCAACCAGCATGATGCCGATTTCGAGCAATTTGACATTGCGGGCCATGCGGCCTTTTTCAAATTTATCAGCCAATTGTCCTGAGGTTGCTGAGAACAGCACGAAGGGCAAAATGAATAAGCCGGGGATCAAGTTATTCAGCAACCCAACATTCATGTCCGTCCAGGACAATGCGTCATAGGTCAGTATGGTCAGCAAGGCCGTCTTGAATACATTGTCATTGAATGCGCCAAGAAATTGCGTCCAGAAGAAAGGGGCAAAACGGCGCTGTGACAGCAGGGTAAACTGGCTATGTTGGCTCATGGATGTTGTCTGCTACCTAGAAATTAAGATTAAAACCGCAAGAATTGTAACTTACCCAAGTCTGAATTGAGTAAAAACCATGTGCACCGTCAGGAAAGAAAAAAATCAATTGCTTTTTGCACTGGCAATATCTGGCAACTTTCCTGTGTTGCTGTCTGCAAGGCGCTTTCCAACAAAGCAGGCGTTGCCCCCCATGGGCCAGGTGTTTCACTGACTTCATGGCTATACAAAATCAACCAGCCACCTGTTGAGGCAGTGTGTTTGATCAGTGCACCAATCTCATCCTGATTGTTGTTCGCAGAATACAGGGCTTGCGCACGCAATGCTGACAAGTCTGCACGGCCAGTCTGGGTGCCACCACCAGTAATGCGGTTATATGAGAAGCGTTTGGTTGCGGCCAGCTTGCTACCCAGGTCATAGGCACCAAAAGGAAAAGCAAAGCCGTGATTAGCGATATTGTTTTGCTTGAAAAAAGCCTGATTGCGTTCCCAGTCAGCCACTAAAAAATCGGAAGAAGCATTGGCGCAATTAGTATGTGAGTAGGTGTGACAACCAATTTCATGCTCGTTTTGTAGCAAGCGCTGCAAGTCTTGTACGCTATGACAAGGCTGATTTTGCTCGACACCACCAGTCAGGCTGCCACATATATAGAAAGTACCGCGTGCCTGATACAACTCCAGCAGCATGGCACCCTGATGACAGGCACTGGCTGGTACATCATCAAAACTGAAACTGACCACCCCCCGGCCCTTATTGAGTGGCAACCAGCGATTTGCTGTGTGGCGCGCCGCAAAGCGGCTTAATTTTTGTGTCAGCCCCATGATCAGCGCAAACTATCCGAAGCACTCAGGGAATGCTGGTAGCGTTTCAAACCCATACGCGAATTACTCCCCGGTAAATTTTCATAGGTATATTCCAGGCCCAGCTTAATCACGGCCTGCTTCAGATTAACGCCATCAGATTCACGCTGGACTTTTTCATAAAAACTATCAAGCACCAGACGGAAACCCCGTTCAAACTCATAAGCGCCCCCCAAACCGACGCGTATCAATTTCTCCTTGCGCGAAGTGCCATCCGCCAGTGTCGCCAGGCGGGGCACCAAAACATTGTCGCTATTTTGAAAAAGCGTGGAGAAATTCATCTGCGATTTGTCTGAATATTTCCATTGTGCGTCAAAGCGCAATGCCTTGCTCAACACATAAACGACAGTGCGGTCAACAATGGTAAAAGGCCGGTCCCACAATTGCAAATCAAGCCGCACTTTAGGCGAGTGATGATAAGTGCCGCGCAAAAGAATATTCGACAAATTGGTGTTTCGTTCAGTCAATACGTCGTATTGGCGCCTGATCACCCCTAGATGCGCACTGGTCACAGACTTGCTACTGTAACGCCACTCAGTATCGAGAAAAACTTCAGATTCTTTATATGCCTTGTCGAGGTCAGCGATATCCTGCTCATTGCGGTCTGGAAAATTAGTTTCAGACAAACGCGTCCCTACCTCAACGCTTGACCCAGTTGGAGAATAATAGCGCCCACTCAATTGCCTGCCGCGCTCGTCAAAGTTATATAACTGATTCAAGGGCAAATCGTAACTCAGGCCAGCCCTGTCCAGGCTGACATTCAAGGACCATTCATCAGTCAGTTTAAAATTGACATTGGCAGAGGCACGCTTTTGGTGCGAGATATCTTTATCTGTGAGACTGCCATTGATGTATTGAAATAACCTGTCTTCTTTACCAGCCGTGATTTGGCCGTTAATAATTTGCCCTGCCGCCCATTGCAGCGTGGCATCGCCGGCTGTCAGGTGGTGATCGAGTTCTTTATAGTTTTTGTAATGCCGGTTACCAAGTGAGCCAGTCAATATCAAGCGGGTTCTGTCCGACAAAATGGGAATGATGGCACCAGCACGCACATCGGTGCCAGTTACACTATCGCGATTGCGGAACTGCCTGTCATCTGCAACACCGGGCAGACCAGTCTGATCACCTTGATCAGACTGGTCTGGTTTGGTTGTCTGCTCATAGAAGCGAAAAGGATTACTGTCGCTGGTCAGCGAGGTTTCCAGTTGCAAAACTAACTCTACAGTATCCGCCGCATAAGCCGATGGACTCAATGCGAATAACAGGCCAGACACCAGCCAGCTACCTGGCCGGGTAGAAAAATGAGCTATGGAGAGTGTGCTATGACGCCTCCTGAGTTTCATTTTGCTGGTCTTTTGCATGTCACTCTATTGTTGTTGCAGTCCACGATCAGTTAAACGGAAAACACGGTCACAACGCCCGGCCAATTCTGCATCGTGGGTCACGATAACAAAAGCAGTGCCCAGAGTACGCGACAATTCCAGCATCAGGGCAAATACCTGCTGGGCTGTGCTGCCATCCAGATTACCGGTGGGTTCATCTGCTAGCACACACGCAGGCTGGGTGACCAGTGCGCGCGCCAATGCTACGCGCTGGCGTTCACCACCGGATAACTCACCCGGCACATGTTTGAGTCTATGGCCGAGGCCTACTTTTTCCAACGTGGCTTGTGCTATTTTTTGCGCCTCAGTCCGTGTCATGCGACGGATAATGAGAGGCATGGCGACATTATCAAGTGCTGAAAACTCAGGCAGCAAATGATGAAACTGGTAAACAAAACCCAATGCATGATTACGCAAAGTACCACGCGCAGTTTCACTCAAACTGGCAAAATCCTTGCCTTGCAGTGTCACAGTACCTTTGCTCGGTGTATCCAGGCCACCCAGCAAATGCAGCAACGTGGACTTACCGCAGCCAGAAGCGCCGATGATGGCAACCCGTTCACCTCTGAAAACACTGAAGTTGATTTCTTTCAAAACATTGACAGATTCCAGCCCCTGAGAAAAAGTCTTGCCCAGGTCAATGCAAGATAAAACTGCCTCTTGCTTATTAACTTGCTTATTAACTTGTTTGTTCTCTTCTTTGTTCAATACTTGATCACTCATAACGCAATGCCTCCGCAGGTTTCACGCGTGAAGCACGCCAACTAGGGTAAATGGTGGCCAACATGGCCCAGATCAGGGCTACACCGCCTATGGTCAATACATCGAATAATCGCACGTCAGATGGCAACTTGCTGATGACATACACTTCTTTGGACAGTAACTGTATGCCTAGCAAGCGCTCTATGAAAGGTACGATGACATCAATATTCAAAGAGATCAATAAACCCATACCGATGCCTGATAGCGTGCCAAGACAACCGACTATCGTTCCCTGTATCACAAATATTTTCATGATGGATGAAGGTGCTGCACCCAGGGTACGCAAGATGGCAATATCCGCCTGTTTGTCAGTCACGGTCATGACCAGCGTGGACACCAGATTGAAGGCCGCCACTGCGACAATGAGTGTCAGGATGATGAACATCATGGTTTTTTCTGTTTTTACTGCAGCAAAATACACTTTATTCTGTTGCGACCAGTCGCGGATCAGCAAGTCGCCCGACAAGGTACGCGACAACTCTTGCGCAATTTGAGGTGCCTTGAGCATTTCCTTGATACGCAAACGCAGGCCAGACGGAGAATTCAGGCGGAAGAATTTTTGCGCATCTTCTATATGCATGAATGCCATGCCAGAGTCATATTCATAGTGCCCAGCTTCAAATATCCCAACCACATTAAAGGCTTTCAAGCGAGGCACGACACCTGCAGGTGTCATTTGCCCTTCTGGTGCGGCCAGGGTAATTTTTTCACCTATGCGTACCCGCAAGCTGCTGGCAAGCGCAGAACCCAGTACGATATTGAACTCGCCCGGCTTCAAGTCTGCCCATTTACCATACTTGATCTTGCTGGCGACATCTGAAACCTTGGGTTCTTCCTCCGGCAAGATGCCCCTGATGATGACGCCGCGCATGACATCTTCGCGGATGATCATGGCCTGACCATCGACATAAGGTGCAGTACCCGTGACTGCCGGATTCTTCTGCACTTCCAGTGCCGTTGCCCGCCAGTCAGGCAAGGCACCGCTGGCATCAAAGACTTCGACGTGTGCCAGTACGGACAACATGCGGTCCCGTACTTCTTTCTGAAAACCATTCATGACTGAAATGACAACAATCATGGCTGCTACACCCAGTCCTATACCTGCCATAGAGATCAGCGAGATAAAAGAAATAAAGCCATTACGTCCACTGCGCCGCCCTGCCCGCGTATAACGCAAACCGACCAGCCATTCAAAAGAGAGATTTTTCACTGCATTTACACTTGTTATGAAGGCAGCCAGCAGTTTGCCATACGTTTGCCCTACAATACAGCACTATGAGCTATTTAGAATTGATAATCCCTTTCGGGATACCGCCAGCAAGCTTTGCCAAAGACCTGTTAAAAGAAATGCATACCTCTGCGTTGGCCCGCTTAATTGCCTGTGCGGGCAAAGCGCAGGCGCAGTCTGCAGACGATTTTTCACGCGCACTGAGCTATGAATACTGGCTTGCCGGAGAGTTTCCTCCCAAAGAAAAAGTCAATAGCCCGTCTATTGCCTGGAACCGCATGCAAACGCATGGTCTGACACCTGAAGCCGGTCATTGGTTCATCTTGCAACCCGTGCACATCCATATTGCCCGTGATCATCTGGTGCTAACAGATCAACGGCAACTGAATATCATCGAAGCCGAATCCCATGCCTTGTTTGAACAGGCGAAAGCAAGTTGCGAGGAAATGGGGCTGCGACTCTCGTTCGGCGACGCGCAGACCTGGTTTTTGCGCGCTGATGAATGGGCTGAGCTGCAAACCGCCACAGTAGATGCTGCTTGCGGACACAATATTGACATCTGGATGCCTAAAGGCGAATTTGAACGGCCATGGCGCAAGCTGCAAAATGAAATACAAATGCAGTGGTTCACCCATGAAGTCAATGCCCAGCGTGAGATGCGCGGTGCCAAAGTCATCAATTCTGTGTGGATATCAGGCGGCGCGCAGAGTTTGAATCCGGACTTGAAAAAAATTAGTACAGCAACTGACTGCACGCAACATCTGTCTCAGTCACAAGCAGCGAACCAACAATTACCTGTTTTGCTCGGTAGTCTATGTGAAGCTGCCATCAATAACGACTGGGCGTTATGGCTGGATAATATGCACGAGCTGGAAAAAAACTGGTTTTCTCCATTGCTGGCAGGTATGCAGAACAAACAAATCACCAGTTTGAAACTGAACTTCAGCGATGCCCATAGAATCGCCAGCTTTGATGTCACTCCGTGGTCTTTGCGTAAATTCTGGGTCAAACCCTCATTACATCACTTATTTTCGATTTCATGACACGTATTACAGTACGCCCCTGCCCTTTCCGTGAATCTGAAATGTTGCGCCAGAATGGCTTGCATCCAGTACTGGCACGCTTGTACGCCTCACGCGGCGCAACAGGTGAAAAAGAACTCAGCACCGAATTGAATGCCATGCTGCCACCTGCCGGACTCTTGCATATAGACCAGGCTGCAAAGTTTTTGGCAGATGCCATCGCGCAAAATAAAAAACTCGTCATCGTGGCCGATTATGACTGCGATGGTGCCACCGCCTGCGCAGTAGGCTTGCGTGGTTTGCGTATGCTGGGGGCAAATGTTGATTACATCGTGCCGAACCGTTTTGAATATGGCTATGGCCTGACGCCAGAAATTGTCGCACTGACGCAAAAAGAAAAATCTCCAGACGTCATTGTCACCGTCGATAATGGTATTGCCAGTGTGGATGGCGTTGCAGCGGCCAATGCCCAAGGCATTGCCGTGGTCGTCACCGACCACCATTTGCCGGGCGATCATTTGCCGGATGCTGCTGTCATCGTCAATCCCAATCAGCCTGAATGCGGCTTCCCCAGCAAGAACCTGGCCGGTGTGGGTGTCATGTTTTATGTCTTGCTGGCTTTGCGGGCAGAATTGCGTCAACGCGGCGTGTTCGACCAGCAAAATCAACCCAAACTCGATACGTTGCTGGATTTGGTTGCGCTGGGCACGGTTGCTGACGTGGTAAAACTGGATGCCAATAACCGCATCCTGGTAGCACAAGGCCTGAAGCGTATGCGCGCTGGTCGCATGTGCGCAGGCATCGCTGCACTCTTCCGCGTTGCTGGCCGCGAGCCGCGCAATGCCAGCCCTTTTGACCTTGGTTTTGCCTTAGGCCCCAGGCTAAACGCAGCTGGCCGGTTGGCGGATATGGCGCTGGGTATAGAATGCCTGACCACGGATGATGAAGGCCGTGCCTGGCAAATCGCCCAGGAACTAAACAGCATCAATGCTGACCGCAAAGACATAGAACGTGAAATGCAGGACGTCGCTCTGCTGCACCTGGACGATTTCCAGCCGCAAGACAGCAATACAATTACGGTATTTGATGAAAGCTGGCATCAAGGTGTCATTGGCATCGTCGCCTCACGCCTGAAAGACAAGTTTTATCGCCCCACCATTACTTTTGCACCTGGTGGCGAGGGATTGATCAAGGGCTCTGGCCGTTCCATACCTGGCTTTCATTTGCGGGATGCACTTGATCTGGTATCCAAGCACGCACCCAGCCTGATCCAAAAATTTGGTGGTCATGCAATGGCAGCAGGCCTGACTTTGCGGGCTGAAGACTTTCCAGCATTCCAGCAAGCTTTTGAATCTGTGGGGAAAAGCTGGTTGCAAGCACACCAGCTTGAACGTGTCGTGGAAACAGATGGTCCACTGGAAGAAGCGTATTACACGACAGACTTTATTCGCCTGCTGGATACTCAGGTCTGGGGACAGGGTTTCCCGCCTCCCATATTTTGCGATGACTTTAAACTGATATCACAGAGGATATTAAAAGAGCGCCATCTGAAGCTGGTGCTGGAGAAAAACAAGCTGCGCTATGATGCCATCTGGTTCGGCCATACTGATACTCTGCCTGAAAACGTCCACGTCGCCTTCAGGCTTGATGCCAATGAATACAATGGCGTCACCAGAGTACAGTTAATGGTGGAGCACATAGATTAACGCCGTGTTGGTGGCGCTCCATTTACTGAAGCAAGAAGTCCTGGATGTGGCAGGCTAGCAAAGCCAGGTTGCGCTCCAGTTTGCTGGTCGCCACCGTCTTATCTTCATCAAGTATCTCCAGGCTGTGATTACCTTCGAGCACTACAATTTTGAATCGTGCTGCCATGGGCCCGGCAAACTCCCGCAGAGTATCCAGTTCGCAATAAGGATCTGCATTCCCGGCCAGCATTAGAACTGGCCTTTTTTCTAGCTCAGCACCGGGATAATTCTGTTTCACCAGGCTGAGTTCATCCCCTCCAGATTTGTCTGCCACACATAAGGGCGTCAATAGCACACAGCTTTTCACAGCAGGCTGTTGCTGAAAAAAACGCCAGGCGACTATGGAGCCAAAAGATTTCCCTGCGACCGAAATATTCTGTTGTTGTATGCGCCTATCGCTTGTTGCAAGGCGCAACACTGATGTCATGTCCTGCAACTCCGGTATTAAATCTGCTGAAGGCTGTCCATGGGCAGCGTCAGAAGTATAAAAAGACCAGTTGAATCTGAATACAGCAAAACCTTGCAACAGCAAGTGATGGGCAACTTGCGCCATGACTGGCCGGTGCATGTCATAGCGCAGGCCTGGTGCCAATATCACTGCAGGAAACGGACCAGGCCCTGCCGGGAACCCTGCGATAACATCGGGGAGTATGTCATCCGACCAGTTGATTTTTTCTAAGTCGATATGCATGAAACGCTGAGATGAATAGTGAAGTGCATTGTTTTTGTAAATTGCTTATACCTGAAACTCATATCGATTTTGACGGCACAAGCAATCTTTTGGTTCCGCGCAAAAAAAGTGAAAAAATTTATTCTCTACTATGCATCATATTTGCAACACTGAGCAAATCTTCTTTGCAAGATATTGCGTTCCATGGTGGCTATATGATTTGTCGATTTTTTTTTCAAAATTTTCTTCGGCCTTGTAACAAAATAATACAAATCTTATCGAATTGCTGCACAATACAAAAATCTGTGCGGTCGGCTATGGCACAATCGTTTTGTCATTTTTACTGGTACTTATTCACTGTGGAGAGTCTGGATGAAAAAAGGTAATTGGTTATTGAAGACTGGCGCTTTTGTTGTGATTGGCGCTTTTGCAGGTTTGCATGCAGGCGCGGCGATGGCCGCCAAGACTTTGGTATTTTGCTCTGAAGGTAGTCCAGAAGGTTTTAATCCGCAATTCTTTACTACCGGCACCACGGCAGATGCCGGCTCAGTGCCCATGTATAACCGTTTGGTAGAAATGGAAACCGGTACCACCAATATCACGCCTGCACTGGCAGAGTCCTGGGATATTTCGGCCGATGGTCTGACCTATACCTTCAAGCTGCGCAAGGGTGTAAAGTTCCACAGCAATGCCAAGTTCAAACCTAGCCGCGACCTGAATGCCGACGATATACTTTTCAGCTTTTATCGCATGGCAGATGAAAATCATCCCTTCCATAAAAACACGCCAGGCCAAACCTATGCCTACTTTCAGGATCTGGGTATTAACAAGATCGTTGATAAACTCGAAAAAGTCGATGACCTGACTGTACGCTTTAAACTCAAACGTCAGGAAGCGCCTTTTCTCGCCACACTGACGATGGATTTCATGTCTGTTCATTCTGCTGAATATGCGCAGAAAATGAAGGCGGCAGGAACGCCAGAACTAATTGATAAAGAAATCATAGGCACAGGTGCCTTCCAATTCGTCTCTTACCAAAAAGACGCCATCATCCGTTACAAGGCACATGATGGCTATTGGGATGGACGTCCGAAAATCGACAATCTGATTTACGCAATCACCCCGGATGCATCAGTACGTTATGCCAAACTCAAGGCTGGCGAATGCCATGTCATGGCCTTGCCAAAACCGGCCGATGTAGAGTTGATGAAGAGTGATCCAAATATCAAACTGCTGACACAACAAGGTTTGAATATTGGTTATGTCGGCTTCAATGTCGAGAAAAAGCCATTTGATAGCAAGCTGGTGCGTCAGGCTTTGAATCTGGCGGTAGATCGCGCATCGATACTGAAATCCGTCTATGCAGGTACGGGACAAATCGCAAAGAATGTTATCCCGCCTACGATGTGGTCGTATAACGACAAGATCAAGGAATATCCTTACGATGTCGCCCAGGCCAAAGAATTGTTGGCCAAGGCAGGTTATGCGAATGGCCTGGAAGTTGAACTTTGGTATTTGCCGGTATCCCGCCCCTACAATCCAGACGGCAAGCGCATGGCCGAATTGATACAGGCAGACTGGGCAAAAATTGGCGTCAAAACCAAGCTGACCACTTACGAATGGACTGAGTATAAAAAACGCAGCAAAACTGGTGAACAGCATGCCATGATGTTTGGCTGGTCTGGCGACAATGGTGACCCGGATAATTTCTTTGAACCAATTCTGGGCTGTGAAGCTGTCAAAGGCGGCGGCAATATTCCAAGATGGTGCAATAAGGATTATGAGGATTTGATCCAGAAAGCCAAATTGACACCAAAACAAAGTGAAAGAGCCAAACTTTACGAGAAAGCCCAGGAAATAGTGCGGGAAGAAGCACCTTTACTCTTGCTGGCACACTCTTTGCGTTTCACTCCTGTACGAAAAAATGTGATCGGCTTCAAAATGGATTCCACCGCCCATCATTATTTCAAAAAAGTAGATTTGGATAAATGAGTACTGCTTACTGGTGAACAACTCGTGGCACCAATTTTGCTCAACACTTGCAATTTGGTGCCATCGTTGTATCTGCTTGTTGCTTTTTCAGTTTTTATGATGCTGTTTGCAGGTTTGTCTTAAAAAGGTTTTTCGATGCTGGGTTTTATTCTCCGACGCCTGGGTGTAGTCATCCCTACTTTCCTTGGCATCACGCTGTTGGTTTTTTCTTTGATACATCTGATACCCGGCAATGTTGTCGAAGCCATGACAGGCGAGCGCGGCATGGATGCCGAACGGTATGCCAGCCTCATGCATCTGTATGGGCTTGATCAGCCTCTGTACCAGCAATATTTTTCTTATCTGGGCAAAGTTCTGCAAGGCGACTTAGGTCGTTCCATCATCACGCAGGAACTGGTCAGCAAAGAATTTTTCACTCTGTTTCCGGCAACGCTGGAACTATCTCTATGCGCAATTATTTTCGCCGTTGTGCTTGGCCTTCCAGCCGGCATATTGGCTGCGTTGAAGCGCAATACCTTTCTTGATTATTCTGTCATGGGCGCGTCCCTGACAGGCTACTCCATGCCTATCTTCTGGTGGGCACTCTTGCTCATCCTGATGTTTTCCGTGACTCTGGGCTGGACGCCGGTGTCTGGCCGCATCGATATTTTGTTTGATCTGCCGCATGTGACTGGCCTGATGTTGGTCGATAGCTTGCTGTCAGGTGAAGAAGGCGCTTTCAAATCAGCCGTCATGCATCTGATCTTGCCGGCGATTGCGCTGGGCACGATTCCACTGGCCGTCATTGCCCGCATGACCCGCTCTGCGATGCTGGAAGTACTCAAGGAAGATTATGTCCGTACTGCGCGTGCCAAAGGCATGTCTTGGATGCGGGTAGTCTGGGTGCATGCCTTGCGCAATGCACTGATACCAGTCGTCACCGTCATCGGCATGCAAGTCGGTACGCTGCTGGCTGGTGCCATCCTGACTGAAACTATCTTCTCCTGGCCAGGCATAGGTAAATGGCTCATCGAAGCGATACAAAGGCGTGATTATCCAACTGTGCAAGGTGGGATATTGCTGATCGCCACCATCGTCATCACTGTCAACCTGATTGTTGATGTGTTGTATGGCGTGATCAATCCGCGCATACGCCACTAATACAATGCGTAACTTCAATCCTCGTTTAAAAGATTTGATCGCAGAATTATGAGCAATACCAATTTACCTGCAAATGCCGTAGCTGTTATTGCAAACTTGTCACCGCCGCATCCCTTGATTGAGTTCTGGCATTACTTCAAGCAAAACCGCGGTGCCGTCATCGGCCTGGTGCTGGTTGGCATACTGAGTTTGTGTGCCTTGTTTGCGGAATGGATAGCGCCGCATTCTGCTATAGAACAATTTCGCGAATCCACGCTGGTACCACCCGCATGGACAGCAACTGGCAGCAGTAAATTCATACTAGGTACGGACCCGGTTGGGCGCGACATCTTGTCCCGTCTCATTCATGGCTCACGCCTGTCGCTGTTTATAGGTCTGGTCTCCGTCACCCTGTCCATGGGCGTGGGTGTGACCCTGGGTCTGATCGCCGGTTTTTCACGTAGCTGGACCGGGCGCTTTGCCCGCATGCTGGAGACGATCATCGTACGTTTCATGGATATCCTGCAAGCCCTGCCCAGCCTGTTGCTGGCAATCGCAGTCGTCGCGATACTCGGCCCTGGCCTGATGAATGCCATGTATGCCATTGCAATTGTTCTCATGCCTTCATATGCAAGGCTGACACGTGCGGCTGTCAGTGGTGAGCTGAACAAGGATTATGTCAATGCATCCCGCATTGCAGGCGCCGGCAATTTGCGTTTGATGTTTAATTGCGTGCTGCCTAACTGCGCGGCTCCTATCATTGTGCAGGCTACGCTGGGATTTTCTACCGCGATACTGGACGCAGCAGCACTGGGCTTCCTGGGTCTTGGTGCACAGCCGCCAACACCAGAATGGGGCTCTATGCTGGCCAGCGCCATGGAATTTATACAAAGTGCCTGGTGGGTGGTCACATTCCCTGGTCTGGCGATTCTGATTTCCGTACTGGCCTTTAACCTCATGGGTGATGGCCTGCGCGATGCACTCGACCCCAAGTTAAAACGCTGAACAAAAGATTCAACATGAAACCATTATTGGATATTAAAAATTTGCGCGTTGAATTTGGCTCGGAAGCTCAGCCATTCAAGGCAGTTGATGGTCTTGATCTGTTCATAGAACAAGGTGAAGTGGTTGGCATCGTCGGAGAATCCGGCTCAGGCAAGAGTGTCACCTCGCTGGCCTTGATGGGGCTGATCGATTTTCCTGGACGTGTGCGTGCCGATCAAATGGAATTTGATGGCCGCGATCTGCTGAAGATGAAGGACAAGGAAAGACGGCAATTGCTGGGCAAGGATATTGCAATGATCTTCCAGGATCCCATGACCAGCCTGAATCCTTGCTACACCGTCGCTTTTCAGTTGATGGAGACCTTGCGTCTGCATCAAGGCGGCAAGGAAAAAGACTTACGCGCCAAGGCGCTGGCTTTATTGAAGCAAGTCGACATCCCCGACCCGGAAAGGCGCATGAACGCCTATCCCCACCAGCTCTCCGGTGGCATGAGCCAGCGCGTCATGGTGGCTATCGCCATTGCCTGCAACCCGCGCCTGCTGATTGCAGATGAACCTACTACGGCGCTGGACGTTACCGTGCAAGCGCAAATGCTGGAATTATTACTGCAATTACAGCGTGAACGCGGTATGGCCCTGATGCTGATTACCCATGATCTGGCCGTCGTTGCCCAGACTGCCAAACGTGTTGTGGTCATGTATGCAGGCCAGGTATTGGAAACTGGCACCGTGCCAGAAATATTCGATACCCCCAAACATCCTTACACCCAGGCATTGCTGGCAGCCCTGCCCGAACACAATATTGGCAAAGCACGCCTGCAAACCATACCGGGTGTTGTACCAGGTTTATATGACAGACCAACAGGCTGCCTGCTATCACCGCGTTGCAGTTATGCGACCGAACGCTGCCAAACTGACAGACCACAATTACAAGGACAGGCAAATGCCCAGGTGCGTTGCCATTTTCCTCTGGATGCGCAAGGTGTGCCGGGTAATGGATGGCAAGCACCACAAATTGATCAGGCAGCATGATGCAAAATACCACTACTACTCCCGTATTGCTCGAAGCAAAAAACCTGGCCAAGCATTACGCTGTATCACAAGGTTTTCTCAAACCCAAAGCGCTGGCAAAAGCACTCGACGGCGTCTCATTCCAACTGACTGCAGGCAAAACCCTGGCCGTGGTGGGTGAATCAGGTTGCGGCAAATCTACCCTCGCCCGCCAGATCACCATGATAGAAACGCCAAGCAGCGGCGAGTTATGGATGGGGGGCAAGAATATTGCCCATGCTGACAAACTCACACTCAAGCAAGTGCGCCCATTGGTGCAGATGGTATTCCAGAATCCTTATGCCAGCCTGAACCCGCGTAAAAAAGTCGGGGCCATGCTAGAAGAACCCTTGATCATCAACACTCGCCTGCCATCTACCGAGCGTGAAGAAAAAGCGCGCGCCATGATGGCAAAGGTAGGCTTACGACCTGAGCACTACGGACGCTACCCTCACATGTTTTCCGGAGGACAAAGGCAGCGCATTGCTATTGCAAGGGCACTGATGCTGGATCCTGAGGTTATCGTCGCCGATGAACCAGTCTCGGCCCTGGACGTATCGATACAGGCACAGGTCTTGAATTTATTAATGGATTTGCAACAACAAAATGGTGTTGCCTATCTGTTCATCTCCCATAATCTGTCAGTGGTTGAGCATATAGCTGACGATGTGCTGGTCATGTATCTTGGGAAAACCGTTGAGCATGGCGACAAGCAAAGCATTTTCCAGCGCCCACTACATCCCTACACCAAGGCATTGCTGGCATCAACACCACGCATAGATCCGGCGCAGCGCCAGCAAAAAATGATGCTGGATGGTGAATTGCCCTCACCACTGGCCCCGCCACCAGGATGCGCCTTCAATAATCGCTGCCCGCATGCCATTGAAAGATGCCGTCAAGAAATGCCATTATTGAGGCCATTTGATAACCGACTCGTTGCCTGCCACAGAGTGGAAGAAATTACCTGAAACTTTTACTAAATCTAGCGAACTTCGTTAAACTCTTGCAGTCTTAAGCAGACAAGGAATTGTTGCAAACGATTTATTTACTTTTGCAATAATTACCAAAGACAGCCTAAAAGGCTGTCTTATTTTTATTCCTACCTTCACTCTCAGGAGACCCCAAAGTGAAAGCACAAGTACTTAGCGCTATCGCGCTGATGATCGCCGGCACAGTTGGCAGTCAGCTCGCAATTGCCGCAGAACCAGCAAAAGCGGCATCGGCGACACCAGTTCTGTTGTCAGGTATAGAATCCATGCATAACGATGCCACAGTGCGTGCCCAGGATGATTTTTTTCGCCATGCAAATGGCCGCTGGTTAAAAAATACCAAAATCCCTTCCGACAAATCTTCTGCAGGTGCCTTCATGGACTTGCGCGAAGCGACCATTCCTCATTTGCACGCTCTCATCGAAAGTTTGTCCAAAACAAAAAATGAGCCCGGAACAGACGCGCAAAAAATTGCGGATATGTATGCCAGTTACATGGATACGGCACACATTGAATCCCTGGGCCTGAAACCGTTGCAAGCTGAATTTGCTAAAGTAGATGGCATAACGGACAAAAAACAGATTTCTGGCCTGATGGCCTGGCTGAACCGTGCCAGCATAGGTGCGCCCTACGATTTCCAGGTTCATCAAGACAACAAGGATTCCACCAAATACGTATTTGACATAGCCCAGGCTGGTTTGGGTTTACCCGACCGCGACTATTACCTCAATAATGACGACGCGAAATTAAAAGATTTCCGCGCCAAGTATCAGAAGCATATAGCAAAAATGCTGACGCTGGCTGGTGACAAAGAGGCAGTAAAACATGCGGCAGATGTACTCGCCCTCGAAACAGAACTCGCAAAAATACAATGGACCGAGGTTGAAAAGCGAGATCCAGTCAAGGCTTACAACAAAATTGAAATAAGCAAACTTGATGCTTTAACACCGGGCTATGACTGGAATGCTTATCTTGCCGAAATGGGCGTCAAAGGCAAGGTCGATTACATCATCGTCAGCCAACCTAGTTACCTGACTGGCCTGAACAAGATTTTACAAGATACGTCCCTGGATACTCTCAAAGTCTATTTCAAATGGCATATCCTGCGTTCTGCCGCAGGACAGTTGCCAACAAAATTCAGTGATGAAAGTTTTGCGTTTAACTCCACCGTATTGTCTGGTGTTCCAAAACAAGAAGCACGCTGGAAACGTGGCGTGCGACTGGCGGATTCTGCGCTCGGCGAAAGCTTGGGGAAACTTTATGTGGCCAGACACTTTCCAGCAGAAAGCAAAGCAAGAATGGAGCAATTGGTCGGCAATTTACTGCTGGCCTATAAACAAAGTATAGATACGCTGGACTGGATGAGCCCGGAAACAAAGAAAGAAGCACAGGCAAAGCTGGCTACCTTCACACCCAAGATTGGCTACCCAAACAAATGGCGCGACTATTCTGGCCTGAACATTACCAAAGGTGATGCAGTAGGCAACTTGCGCAATGCCCGCATGTATGCCGCGCAATTTGAACTGAACAAACTTGGCAAACCTGTCGATCGTGACGAATGGGGTATGACGCCGCAAACCGTCAATGCCTATTACAATCCAGAGCTCAATGAGATCGTCTTCCCGGCAGCGATACTGCAACCGCCATTCTTCAACGCTAAAGCTGACGACGCAGTCAACTATGGTGGCATAGGTGCCGTCATTGGTCATGAAATCAGCCATGGTTTTGATGATCAAGGTGCACAATATGATGGTCAGGGTAATTTGCGCGACTGGTGGACGAAAGAAGATCATGACAAGTTCGCGGCCAAAACTGCTGTCCTGGTCAAGCAGTATGGGGCTTTCAGCCCTATCCCAGGTTACAAGGTCAACGGCGAATTGACTTTGGGTGAAAATATTGCAGACAATTCTGGTCTGGCAATTGCCTACAAAGCCTACAAACTGTCACTTGGTGGCAAACCAGCACCAGTCATTGGTGGCCTGACTGGCGATCAGCGTTTCTTCATGGGTTTTGCACAGGTATGGCGTGGAAAAATGCGTGAAGCAACCATGATTGCGCGCTTGAAAACAGATCATCACTCCCCAGGAGAAATCCGCGCAAATGGCAGCCTGCGCAACATGCAGGGTTTCTACGATGCCTACAAACTCAAGGAAGGTGACAAGATGTTCCTGGCACCTGCTGAGCGTGTCAGCATCTGGTAATCACTGCCGTTCTTTAAGTCTGCATTAAGTTAAAAAGCCAGCACTGAAAACAGTGCTGGCTTTTTGCATTCAGGCTTGATCAGTTTGACTTACTGATTGCCTGCAATTTCACGACTACTTCCCGGCTATTTCCCGGCTATTTGATCCTGACTCTGACGGCACCTTCGGCAAGCAGGAGTGCCTTTTTCGTCGGATCTTCGGTAGAGCTCAGACCCAGATTTTCCAGGGTAATCTCAAATTTTTTCCCGGCTATTGTCGCGTTGATCTCAGGGATGGTGTACACATCAAATGTCTTGCCACCCAGCCCCAATCTTACGGCAGCCATCACAACGGGATCAAAGGCATTCAATATGCCACTGATCATGCTATCCATCCAGCCAGGCAAGCCGTTGAAATGCCAGTTCACGACAATAGCGTCCAGTGACTGGAAGATCAACCTGACCTTGTTATCAGAAGTAACATCAACTGACGCCGTCACATGCGCAAACCCATCGCCACCTGCACCTGGATTAACAATGCCTATGGCAAAATCTGCATATCCTGAAATATCTATTTTGAGTTTATAGGTATTGCCAGAGCGTGCTGTCACTGTGAAATTCGGGTTCTTGAATTTCAACTCATATCTTGCAGAGATATCAAAAGACCCAAGTATGCCAAAGTTGATGCGCGTACTCCATTTATCGTCAATCGAAAAATCTTTCAAGACACTGGCAGCGGCGGCGTCCAAAGCGTTCGCGTCTACACCACAGAACAGGCGTCCGCGCGGCCATGCTTGTGGAAATGGCGGGTTGACTGAGTCCGGAAGTATGCTGGTTGATGCCAGTATGTATGGTGGCTGGGAAGAAATAACTGGATTAGCAAATGGAATACCATTCAACTCAAGAGCAGGGATCGCTATATGGTCCAGAATATTTTTATTCAGGTGGTTCAACAAGAGAGGCAGGAAGACGTGATTCAAGGATGCTTCCAGCAATTTTTGCAGATGCTCATCCATCTGATGACCAGGTAGATGCAACGCGCCGGCATTCAAATGTATCGTCAGGCCATGCTCTGGATTAGTGTGAATAAGGGCAGAAGCATCCAGCGTAGCGTGTACTTCGGCGGCAATACCCCCTCCGACATTGAGTCTGATCTCATCCACCCGCACTGAAAAACTTGCCGAGTTTGCAGCCGTCAACCAGGCTTTTTTCTCTTCTGGCAAATCTTGCTGATTTTCCAGCTGCTGCTGGTAGAGTCGTGATGGCTGAAGACTGAAAACCGGTACGGTAGCAATATCAAAACCCACGGTCGTGATGCCTTCGTTGCCTACGTCTATGGACTCTTTAAACACTTGCGGATAACAACCATGATAAATCGCCTCTGAAACCCTGTTCAATGCAATCTCATCGCTGCCTGCGACAACATTGTAAGTACGCATTGCTGTGCGCCACAGCTCATTGTCCGCACCAGCTGCCCATGGATACGCCAGTAAAGTATTACCCTGATCCCGATAAGGATAATTACCGCTGATGTTTAATTTTAATTCCCAGTTTGTCCATGAGTTAATGGCATTGTAGAGACCTGCAACATTGTCATCTCGCCAGACACAAGCATCATTCTTGTCAATCTGGCTCACGTCTTTTAGCTCGGTTGACATACCCTGTCCACGAGCTATGCATAAATTTGATTTTGCCTTATTGATCAAGGCATAGCCTTGCCCGGCTTTCACCATGCGCTTTTCCCAGGTTTGTAAATCGTCATCGGTACGGACAGAGACTTCCAGCTCGTTGCGGACAGGATTAAGCGTTATGAGTAAAGGTTTTCCAGAAACCGACTTGGCCTTGGAAATGATGGATACATAATTCGGCGCCCTGAGAGCAAGCCTGACGATGATGCCGTCGATTGCCCTGGATTGCCCACGGCTTCCACAAAACGCTCCATTGGAAAACCAGGCGGTCTCTGTGCCATCCCGCAAATACGCCATATAAAAAATATCGTATTTCGCCAGTTTGTCACCGTTCACTTCAATCGCAAAACCTTCAACAGGCAGTCGCTTGCCACGATTGCCGACAAATTCACCGTCGTTCACCCAGCCAGTGTCACCATTTTTGCTGACATGCGCCATGTAGCGCAGCCCCAGACCGCTGGCAGGCGGGAAAGTTATTTGAAAACCTTCCAAGGCTTTAATCTTGCCAGTGTCACCGGCAAATTGATCCGGCCCAAAACTTAAATCACCTTTATCTTCCACATGCACGAGCACAGTAAAGTTGGGGGTAGTCATTTCTTTTCCTCTTTCAAAATAAAAAGCCAGCCTTCATCACCTGAATGACCTGACTGTCAGTTCTTCACCGCGTGGCATTTGTTTTCCACATGAATCTGATATTCAGTGATCCGGATTGAATCCTGAACTCAGTTTTTAAAACTGCTTTCAGTGTATTTATGCAAACAAATCTTGTATGTAGAACAAATGTGCTACAGATGCCGATTGCGATTACGTCGTACAATGTCATATATGCAACCAACAAGTCTCAGTCCAGAAACAGGTCCCATTCATGTCGCAATCGTCGAAGACGATCACGATTTTTGTAATGCTCTGAGCCAGGCGGTACAGGAAGCAGAAGACATGCGTCTGGTTGGTATAGCCGACACACGCCTGGCTGGTCTTGTCATGCTGGAGGGGCCACCTGCAGATGTACTATTGGTTGATTTAGGTCTGCCGGATGGCTCTGGTATAGACATCATCAAGGCAGCAAGCACATGCTGGCCGAGTTGCAACATCATGGTCAGCACCAATTTTGGTGATGAAACACATGTCATGCGCTCAATTGAGGCAGGCGCTGCAGGCTATCTGCTGAAAGATAGTTCACCAACAAAAATGGCGGTTGAGATACGTAGCCTTGCTAGTGGTGGTAGTCCTATCAGCCCTATCATTGCAAGGCAGGTTCTGGCCCATTTCAGGCATAACAGCAATGAAAACTCCGGCACGCAAGAGCGAGTGCCTGACTCATCGCAACTACTATCAGCGCGCGAAAAAGAAGTACTGGATTTCATCACCAAAGGTTTTACGGCCAATGAAATTGCCAAACTGATGCAGTTATCCCCTTTTACGATACGTGCCTTTGTACGGAGGATATATAGCAAACTCAAGGTCAAATCCAGGACGGAAGCCATCTATGAAGCAAGGGCACTTGGTTTGTCACTTGATTGAAGTAGATGCGTCCATATTTTGCCGCCCCCAAACCTGTTCTGCGCACTCTGCATCATCTCTTTATGATGCAAAATAACCGCTATTCTCCGGCGAAGATACTGCTGACCATTTTGCTGACTTTGTTGATTCTGTTGACTGGTGCGGTAATCTGGCATGTGGCTGCAGACACTGCGCAATCGTCTGCATCAAGCCTGCATCTGACAGAAGCCCACTGGCAGCTCGCAAGTGAACCTGGCATGACTCCCCCGCCATCCATAGTCAACAGCAACAGTCTGCCAGCCAATTGGCAAACAGTGGCATTGCCGCTGGCACTTCCCGTTGCCTTGTTGCGCCAGGCTAAATCAGGCACAGGCAGTAATGCGGCGACCTCGATTACCTGGCTCAAGCTTTCGCTTACTGGCTTGCATGAGCAAGCTGCTCCGCTGGCACTGTATGCCAGTCGTATCAAAACCGATGGCAGCATCGCCGTCTATGCAGATGGCCATTTGATACACAGCGCGCAGCAACAAGGCCCATTATGGAATAGTACCCGCACTCCCCTATGGATAATTCTTGGCAAAAATAGCGGGGCCCCATACCCAAAAGAAATACTTATACGGCTTGAGCATTCGGCAAAAACGCAGATAGCAATGTCTTCTGTGTGGATAGGGAGCGTCGAATCATTACGCGGCCGCTACAATGTGCGTCAATGGCTGCAACAAGAATTGCCTGCCATGCTCAGTGCAGCATTTCTTGCTGTGGGCATATTCGCGCTTTTTGTATGGTTAAGGCGCAGACATGATATCGCTTACCTGCTTTTTTTCAGCCTCGCCGCGGCGTCCTTTTTACGTGGCTTGCACTTTTATGTAAGTTTTCCCATTGCAAACAACTGGTTTGCCTGGCTCACGGTCAATTCCCTGTTCTGGCTGGTCATTACAGTGCATTTCTATTTGCGCCTGCTGCATGGCAACCCACTGATCTGGCTTAGCCGTATCCTGACTGGTTTGACAGTATTGATCGCGGTATTAACGCTCCCAGTGCTTGCCGTGCTGCCAAATACGCCAAAAGTGACTCCACTGATCTATGTAATTGCGGCAATGATGGGCGCAGCAGTAGCACTAATTGGCGGAGTGAACGTCTGGCGTCGCTCGCGGGATGGGCAATTAGTCGCTATCGGTGTAGGGATATGCACTTTATTTGGCGTTACTGATTGGCTATTGCAAAATAATTTTATCAGCCCTGAGGCTTTGTATCTTGGTTCATATGCCAATGCCGTCGCCTGCACTATCTTCGGTATTGTGATGTACCGGCGCTATCTCAATGCCATCTTGGAGGTGGAATTATTGAATGCCAGTCTGGCGCATCGTTTGCAAGTTCGTGAAGCCGAGCTGGAATTAAGTTATCAGCGTTTGCGCGAGATTGAATTGCAGCAGCAAATCAGTGACGAGCGCCAGCGCCTGATGCAGGATATGCATGATGGACTGGGATCATCGCTGATCAGCGCGATAAGATCAGTAGACCGACACGACATCAGCAATAGCAAGGTTTCGCAAATCCTGAAAGATTGCCTGGATGATCTGAAACTGACGATAGATTCTCTGGAGCCAGTCGCTGCAGACTTGCTGTTACTACTGGCAACACTGCGCTTTCGCCTGGAGCCGCGCCTGGAGGGCACAGGCATCGTACTGCTGTGGGAAGTCCAGGAGTTACCTACTCTGCCCTGGCTGGATCCATCGAGTGCCTTGCATATACTGCGCATTGTCCAGGAAAGCATCGCAAACATACTGCGTCATTCACACGCCAGTGAAGTCAGGCTGACTACTGCAGTGGCAAACGGAGGTGTAGTAGATGGTGTGGAAGTGACAGTCACAGACAATGGCCGGGGCTTTGATGTTGCCAAAGCGCTTGATACCGTTGCTGGTCGCGGCTTGCACAATCAACAGCGGCGCGCCAGGGCGCTGAATGGCACGGTCAGTTGGGATTCAAACCCTGCCGGTACGCGCTTCACACTCTGGTTGCCACTACAACGGATACTGACTTAAACAGTGTCAGGTGGTGTTTTTATTTTTTTGAAAAATGCCTGCACATCTGCCAATTCTCTGGTGCGTGCGAAACTCGGCAGGCTTTGCCAGATGCGCTTGCCATAAGGCTTTGAAATAAGCCTTGGGTCGCAGATCATCAAAACTCCTTTGTCGCCCTCATCACGGATCAGGCGACCGGCACCCTGCTTCAAATTGATAATCGCTTCCGGCAATTGGTGATGAACAAAACCGTTCAAACCTTTTTTCTCCATCGCGGCTATGCGTGCAGACAATACCGGGTCATCGGGTGGAGCAAAAGGCAGCTTATCGATAATCACTAGGGACAAGGCATCGCCACGTACATCTACGCCTTCCCAAAAACTTTGACTACCTATCAGCACGCCATTGCCTGCTGCCCTGAAACGGTCGAGTAATTCAGTCCTGCCAGCATCGCCATGCACGAACAAAGGGAAGTCCAGGCCACGCTTTTGAAATTCCTCGCGCAAACGTTCTGCACTGTGTTTCACTGCTTTCAGGGTCGTACATAACAGGAAGGTCTTGCCACCAGCTGCTTCTATGACCGGCAATGCGGCATCAATGACCGCATCCATGTAGCCAAAGGAATTTGGCTGTGGCATGCCGTTCGGCACATACAAATAACCCTGCTCCTGATAATTAAAAGGACTTGGCCAGGTGCGCGCCGGCTGATCCCACAAACCCATTTGCGACACATAATGGCTGAAGTCATTCTTGACGGCCATGGTAGCGGATGTAAATATCCAGGCACGGGGCACGCCTTCGCGCTGCTTGTTAAAAATCGGGGCGATTGACAAAGGAGTGCGATGCAATTGCAAAGAAGTAGAGAACGCTTCTACCCACAATACATAGTCGCCGGATTTACCGTCATCTGCGGCATTCCATTTTTCATATTGCTCAGCCAGAGTGATGGCACGCGCCCGGCACTGCTCCAGGGTCTCGGCACGTTCGGCCTGTTTCTCCAGCACGGCAATCATGGCATCCATACTGGATTTCAAAGTTTCCAGGGCTTCAAAGAAAGGGCTGGATGGCGCAATCTGGTCTATGGAATAGCGCACGATATCTTGCGGGAAGGCCAGACGTAAATCGCGTGCAGCCCGCTCAACAGGGGCAACCAGCTTGGACCACTCCGCTCCATCCCGTGCATGCGACAGACCTTCTGCCTGTACATCGCGGCAAAGCTCGAGCACTTGCGAGGTTGAGACGGTATCGCCAAAAAACAGGGTTGCGGTTTCCGGTAATTGATGTGCCTCATCGAAGATGACTGTATTTGCAGAGGGTAATAACTCTGCAATACCGGTATCTTTCAAGGCCACATCGGCAAAGAACAGATGATGGTTCACCACGACCACATCTGCCTGCTGCGCCTCTTTGCGCGCCTTCATCACAAAACAGTCCTGATAATACTGGCACTCTGATCCCATGCAAGTATCTTTGGTCGAGGTCACCAGGCTCCAGACCGAGGCGTTTTCCGGCACCCGTGCCAGTTCGGCCTTGTCCCCCGTCATTGTGGTTTTAATGAAACGACTTATGTCACGCAGATAACCAACATCTTCACGCGAGCTCAGACGGCCATTTTGTATGGTTCTCTCAAGATGGTAATGACATAGATAGTTTGCCCTGCCCTTCAGCAAGGCAACCGATACTGGTGCCTTCAACACTTTGCGTATCGTAGGAATATCGCGCGAAAATAACTGATCTTGCAGGTTTTTTGTCCCCGTAGAGACAATAACCTTGCCCCCCCACAATAATGCCGGCGTCAGGTAGGCATAAGTCTTCCCGGTTCCAGTTCCTGCTTCTGCCAACAAGGTTTTTTGTCCTGCAATGGCATCAGCGATGGCTTTTGCCATCTCTGTCTGTGCCTGGCGCGGACGATAACCACTGATGGACGCACTTAATGGTCCGGTCAAGCCAAAAATATGTTCTACTTCTGTATCATGAATGCCGTTTGCATTCGGTGTGGCAAGTGGTTCAGTCAAAATGAGGCAATCAGAAACTAACTATAAAGCTAAGGAAAAGTGGATAATCATGCAGGGACATCAGGTGTCAATTGCATTCTTAGTAATGTAATATGATCTTTAAGCTGCAATTTGCGTTTTTTAAGACGCCGCAGTTGTAATTCATCATGAGAGGGATCTTTAATCAGGGTCTCGATTACCACATCCAGGTCTCTATGTTCAACCTCGAGCTCGATAATGCGTTGTTGTATTTGTTCAGGGTGGCTCATAGTCTTCTGGTTGCAGTAAAATAAAGTTTAATTAAGGAAAGACCATTTTTGGGTTTATCCCGTTAGTTTAATCTACCAAGACGTATGAGCCAATATAAGATCGAAGCTGGAACCGGACAACATATCGGCGACAGGCAGGAACAACAAGACCGCACTGCACTTTTTGCGGCACCACATGCGCCAGGTTATGTCATGGCCGTGGTGGCCGATGGCATGGGCGGCAAAAGCGGTGGCGCACTTGCCGCTGAGCAAGTCGTGCGCACGGCAAAACAATTATTTGATGAATTTTACCCAGGGAATGATGTACGCAGTCTTTTAGAAAATATCGTCAATGAAGCACACACAGTCATTAAACTGTCTGGAGTTTCATCAGAAAAAGAACCACATAGTACAGTAGTCGCACTGGTAATTACCCCGCAGCAAGAAGCTATCTGGGCCTATGTCGGCGATTCTCGCCTGTATCGGTTCGACGGCCCGAATTATGCCGAAAAAACCAAAGATCACTCTTATGTAGAAAAATTGGTGGATGAAGGCAAGATTACCGCAGAAGAAGCCAAGACCCACAGACTATCGAATATCCTGGTAAATGTACTTGGCTCAAGCACTGCAGCCCCCTATATCACCTTTGGTGAGCATACGCCTTTGAAAGCGCATGACAGTTTCTTATTGTGCTCAGATGGCCTCTGGCATTATTTTGAAGACCATGAGCTATCAGCAGCTGTTGCGGCCAATAGCCCTCGTCAGGCTTCAGAGTTCCTGATCAGAAAAGCCAGGGACAGAGCGAGTGGTCGTGGTGACAATTGCACCTTCGCGATTGTCAAACTGGTAGAGCCGCCCGCACAAGCCAAAACATATACAGTACAAAAAATGCGCAGAGCAGTCTGAATTTGCGCTGATGGCGCTACAAATCAGCTTTGTAGCGCCGTCAAATTCATTTACCCTTGTTTGCCATCAATTCCTGATTAGCTTTACGGTCAGCATTGACCTTTTGCATGTGCGGCCGCTCTGAAATAAATTTCACATAGTCACGCGTGGGCAATTCCGCCAGAAAATCCCTGCCATAAATAATCTTGGTCGCTATGGATATCAGTGGAAAATGCACAACGGCAGCACAATCTGCCAGTGTGAATTCCTTACCACCGACAAAAGGCTCAAACTTTGCGAGCTTTGCAAATGCAGGGATATTGCGGCTCAGTTGCTTTTCTACTTTTGCCTTGACCTCGTCAGTGATCTTGCCTCCAAAAAAGGCTTCGGCATAAAGCTCGCGTGCGGGCAACTCCATGTGCAGCTCAATAAAGGTAATCAATTCGCGTAATTTAGCGGCTGCGAATGAGTCTGCTGGCATCAGGGGATGATCAGGGAAGCGATTTTCCAGGTATTCAACGATGACTTGAGACTCACACAGCGAGCCGTGTTCAGTTTCTATATAGGGAATTTTCCCCAGAGGTGAATGCTGCAATAATTCAGGTGCTTTTCCGGTCCAGACTAATTGCTCCTCAAAGGGAATAGCTTTCTCCAAAAGCGCCAACTTGACTTTATTGTAGTAATTACTGACTGTAAAACCGCATAACTTGATCATATATCTCCATTCTTTATTTTTATTTGTACAACAAAAATTTGCAGTCAGGTCAGTAGAAACTGGCCTGCTGCATTCGGGCTTACCCGGATCATTAGGTGTTATTTTTCTTTCGGGAAGTCTATCATCTCAAAATCAATGACATTCGAATCTGGTTGCGCTTGCTGTTCCTGACTGGAAGGCTCATCCGGCGGCAAACCTGGCACATTTGCCCAGGCGCGATTTCTTTCAGGCGCACCAAAAGAATTCGACTTCTCAAGCTCATTTGCAACCGAGATCAGCAACAGGATATCGCGGTAAACCGGCAATTCAAAGCCCATGCGCTTACCATCCCTGTCGTCGACCAGAAGACTTTCAAGGAAAGGCAAAATGTCATTTGAGCTCCACATATTGCAGATGCGATTCATCAAGTGCTCAAAGTCATCAAGGTGTCTGCTAGGCAAGGTCGCCGGATCGACTTCAAATTCAGGGACATTTGCATTAAAAAATACAATGAACCTGTCTCTGAGCGTGTCGTATTTTTCTTTATTCGCAGTGACCCGGTATAAATCGATCAGGTATAGCCAAGGTACTGGCGACTCAGGGTGATCAACGTCAGCAAGGGGTTCAAGAATTTCAATCGCCCTTTGCGGGTCGTTGACAGAAATCCAGAATTCAGCTTCCTGAGTCACATCAGAAATTTCTTCTACCTTGACCGACTGACCTTTGGTGGAAAAGAAATTAAAGGTACTGCTATTACTGTCCTCCAGCGTCGGGACATAGGCTTTACTGAATATGGAAGGCGTGTCGAGCTTGCCAAGACTGCTATCTGCCGCAACTTTTCTGGATGGTTTTGTCACCGGGCGACTGGAGCCAGGCTCGTCGTCATCATGAACCTGATACAGTGAACTGGTTGTGGTAGGCCCATAAGAAGCCTGTATGCTGTCGACGATTTCTTCTATATTCTTTTTAGATTCAGGCTCAGAAGCAGGTTCTTTTTGCTGCCACCAGCTCTCATGCAATCTCTTACGCATGCGACTGACGTAGAGCAGGAGCAAAGCAATGATGGCGAGGCCTGCAGCGATGAATACACTCAGGCCCATCACCCAGTTGCGTGAAAAACTGGTTTCGTGAACCTCTTCGAGCGCCGCCTTATCCAGCTGACTCTGACGCTTGAGTTGTTGTGCTTCTTGTTGCAGGCTCAGAATTTTTTGTTGTTCATTCTTGAGCTTGTCAGCAGCAAGCTGCCCTGGTTTTTCATCCCGTAACATGGCAGCAAGCTGTGCCTGCGCTGCGCGCAACTCTTCAATATTGGACTGCGGTGTACCGATAGACAAACTGTCACTGAGACGCAAACCTTGCATTTGTTCCAGCACTGGCAAGTCATCCGATAGTCTCAGCGTATCTCTGGGCTTGCTGATTGGTTTGTCAGTCGATTTGGCTGGCTTTTTTTTTGTTGCAGGTGCATTACCGGGTATAGCAACAATTTCTGTCAACTCACTGGCGGGCTTCTCTTGCTTCTCTTTCCTGATGCGCGGCCTGATTTTTACCTGAGGCGTTTGATCGCCTGTCGCGACGTCTTTGCCTGCGATATCTTTACCAATTAAAGCTGGTGCAGGACTTGCTTTCCCTCTGGCAGAGCTAGCAGTTGGTGCTGTCAAAGCCGGCGCAGACAGAGGTGGGTCTAGCAGGATCAGAAATTCTCTATGCAACTGAATTTCGCAACCCATGTTCACCAATATCTTGACTGCGGGCTCGGCGATGGTGCTTCTGGTGACCAGAGTCAGGAAACGTGCTCCCCCCCCCTTTTGCACCAAAGTGACATTCACTGGGGCGATGGCGTAGCCATCTGGACTTTCGACTTTTGCCTTGAAGCAGGACTGATCGATTTCTGCCGCATCATTTCCCGTCAACTCCAACTGAGCCCGCAATTGCTGCCCCAGTGCTGACTGCACAGTCAGATTGCTAAACCCCAGTGCATACGCATTCCCTGTTGCGCCGGATGCCAGGGCACCAAGGCAAAGCAGGTGTAGCGTTGATCGGCGAAATGGAACAAAAATAATAATGACCTCAGAATGAAAGTAATTACTTCAGAAAATCAATTGTTATTCCTGAATGTATATTAACTGCAATCTTACTGGCTTTATAACAATCCTTGAAGTCGTTACCAAATGTAAAACGCAAACAAAGGTAACAATGTTTGTTGATTTCAACATATTTATCAATTGCAACAACAATACCTACTGCTACTTCCCTCAGCATACATCAAACTCTTAATGTATTTTCGATACATTTGAAAGAAAACTACGTATTAAAACAATGGCAAATGCAGGATATAGTCATTTAGTACAATTTGCTAAAAAGACACAAAGCTCAAATCATTTATGCCTTATTCATGCTTTACTAATGTCTTATTAAAGCAGAAATTCTATTATTTTTCAGGCACTTTCTATTTTTTACTGACATCCAGTATTTTATTTGCAATGCCGCGCAAGATATTCACCTCTTCAACCTCCAATTGCGTACGCGACAGCATGCGCTTCAGGCGAGGCATCAGTTTCTTGGGTTTATCCGGATTCAAAAACTCTATGGCGACAAGTGCTTGCTCCAGATGGGTATACATTCCATCTATTTCATTCACAGTTGCCAACTGCCCTTGAAAGCCGACATTCCCTGCAACTGGCGCACCAGTATCAGCAGCCATCCGGCATTCATAAGATAAGAGTTGTATCGCTTGCGCCAGGTTCAATGAAGAATAAGCGGGATTGGCGGGAATATTGATGAGGGCATGGCAATTCATGACGATCTCGTTAGGCAGGCCAAATCGTTCATTGCCAAAAATCAGTCCAATTTTGGCATGCTGACTTTGCACCATGGTTTCAGCAAATACCCTGGGTGTGAGAATGGGCGGTGAAAATTCGCGCAATCTGGCACTGACGGCGGCCACATATTCACATCCTTCCAAAGCTTCCTCAATGTGATCTACGATACGGGCACTGTCGAGTATGTCTTGCGCACCGCTGGCAAGGGCGATCGCTTCCGGGTTTTGCAGGGCGTCAGCAAAGCGCGGCTTGACCAGCACTAACTCACTAAAACCCATGGTTTTAATGGCCCTGGCGGCTGAACCAATATTGCCGGGATGACTGGTTTCAACCAGGACGAAACGCAGGCGCTGAAAAAGAGATGTGTCAGTTTTGGGCAAGTTCATTTAAAATAGCGGTATCCCGCGTTAATTTTTTATTCGGTTGTGCGTCTTGTTATACGTCTTATTTATCAGACGGATGGCAGTCGGACAAGAATTACGCACGCTCTTTATCATTTTTGTCTAGCATCTTAATGACATCCTTACTCTTTTTGAGGGATAGTCGTTTGCATGCTGCCATTTTATCGGAAACCTTATGCACCCAATGCTGAATACGGCAGTTAAAGCCGCTCGTCGTGGCGCGACGATTATCAATCGCGCATCTTTTGATCTTGACCGTGTCCAGGTCACAGAGAAACAATTCAATGATTTCGTGACTGAAGTCGATCATGCTGCCGAAGCTGCCATCATCGAAGTATTGACTTCTGCCTATCCTGATCATGCCATTCTGGCTGAAGAATCGGGTGCCTCCGCTAATTTGCATGACGAAAATGATAATGTCTGGATCATTGATCCACTCGATGGCACGACTAACTTTATCCACGGCTTTCCACAATACTGCGTTTCTATCGCCCTGCAACAACGCGGTGTGATCACACAAGCCGTCATTTATGACCCTACCCGCAATGAAATGTTCACAGCCAGCAAAGGCGCTGGCGCTTTCTTGAACGACAAACGTATCCGCGTTACCCGCTGCGACAAACTGGCTGATGCATTGATCGGCACAGGCTTCCCATCCCGCGACCTGTCTGGTCTGGATGAATACCTGGCCATGTTCAAAGTCATGACCACTAAATGCCAGGGTCTGAGAAGACCAGGCTCTGCCGCGCTTGACCTGGCTTATGTAGCTACTGGCCGTCTTGATGGCTTCTTTGAAAAAGGCCTGGCACCTTGGGACATCGCTGCCGGTTCACTCGTTATTACTGAAGCTGGCGGCATCGTCGGCAACTTCTCTGGTGATTCCGATTATCTGCATAAAGGTGATGTATTAGCAGGCACACCTAAAGTTTTTGCCCAGATGGTCAATGCATTGCAACCGTTTTCCGCTAAAAAGTAAATTCTCACGTCCCGGTTATTTGACCGGGACGCCCCTCTCTCCGGACTGGTGAAAATCAGTCTGGTCATAAAGAAACACAGTAAAACCACATGGCATCATTCAACGAACTCGGCTTATCCGAGAACATTGTCCGCGCAGTCAGCGAACAAGGCTATACCTCTCCAACGCCTATACAACAGCAAGCAATTCCTGCTGTCATCAAAGGCGGTGACTTGCTGGCTGGTGCGCAAACCGGCACTGGCAAAACAGCTGGCTTTACCCTGCCTATTTTGCAGCGTCTATCGACCTCGGCCAATGCGCCAAAAGACAAAACTAGCCGACGCCCTATCCGCGCCCTGGTACTGACACCAACCCGCGAGCTGGCAGCACAGGTAGAGGAAAGCGTCAATACCTATGGCAAATATGTGCCTCTAAATTCTGGCGTGATTTTTGGTGGCGTTGGCATCAATCCGCAAATCAAATTATTGAAGCAAGGTGTCGATATTCTGGTGGCAACACCTGGTCGCCTACTTGACCATCACCAGCAAGGCACGATAGACCTGCGCAATATCGAAATCCTGGTATTAGATGAAGCCGACCGCATGCTGGACATGGGCTTTATCCATGACATTAAAAAGGTATTGGCGATTTTGCCTGCCAAGCGTCAGAATTTGCTGTTCTCTGCCACCTTCTCCGACGACATCAAGGCACTGGCAGACCGCTTGCTTGATAACCCAGCAATGATAGAAGTCGCACGCCGCAACTCTACCGTTGAAGTCATCGCACAAAAAGTACACCCGGTTGATCGCGATAAAAAACACCCGATGTTGGCCCACCTGATCAAGACCCATAAATGGTCACAAGTGCTGGTGTTCACCCGCACCAAACATGGCGCCAACAAGCTGGTAGAACAATTAGGTAAAGACGGCATTGCCGCCATGGCCATCCACGGTAACAAGAGCCAGTCTGCGCGCACCAAGGCCTTGGCAGAATTCAAGGATGGCAGCCTGACCGTGCTGGTAGCGACCGACATCGCAGCACGTGGCATCGACATCGACCAGTTGCCTCACGTCGTCAATTACGATTTACCGAATGTGCCAGAAGATTATGTGCATCGCATAGGCCGCACTGGCCGTGCTGGCGCCACCGGCGAAGCAGTTTCCCTGGTTTGCGTTGATGAATTCAAATTGCTTGCAGACATAGAAAAACTTATCAAGCGTCAGATACCGCAAGAAATCATCGATGGCTTCATCCCTGACCCACATGCCAAGGCCGAACCTATACAGTTGCGCAGCTTTGATCATCGTGGCGGCGGAGGTGGTGGCAGAGGTCAACGTCCTGCAGGTAATGGCCGCGGACAGCCAGCACGCACACCGGGCAAGGCAGCGGCACCACAGGCAGCCAAACCTCGTCCAGCAGGCCCAAGACCAGCGGTAAAACAGTCAGCTCCGCGCAGGTCTGGCAGCCGTGGTAACGGTTAATATCCTGATCAAGCCGGATTAATAAGCACAAAGGGCCATTTTGGCCCTTTGTGCTTTATCCAATTCCGTTATCCTTAATGGAGTCGGAGCAACAAAGCCCGACAACCATAGACCAGGGCAATCGTCGATTATAATGCGCTCACCTGGAGCAAGTAGCTTCGCTTGTCGGGCATCGAATGTCATAGCAAATGGCGTAGGTTTTACTGCTGAAATTTTGAGCAAAATTTTATTGGCGTAGGTTTAGTTAAACAACATGACCAAAAGCTACGCTAAAACAGAAGTGTACAGATGTTTTGATGGGTTTTGGTGGTACTCAGACAAATAGTAACGCAGGCCACATTGACTATTAAAATCAAGCACTTACAAGAATAAATAATAAGAATCAACTACTTATGAGCAACAAGGAAACACAACACACCCCAATGATGCAGCAATATCTGCGCATCAAAGCAGACTATCCAGAAACTCTGGTGTTCTATCGCATGGGCGATTTTTATGAACTGTTTTTTGGCGATGCCGAAAAAGTTTCGCGTTTGCTGGGTATCACTCTGACCCAGCGTGGTAGCTCTGGTGGCGAACCGATCAAGATGGCGGGCGTGCCCTTCCATTCCCTGGAGCCTTATCTGGCCAAGCTGGTCAAGATAGGTGAATCAGCGGCAATCTGCGAACAGATCGGTGATCCGGCGACCAGCAAGGGGCCCGTAGAGCGCAAAGTCATGCGCGTGATCACCCCGGGTACGCTGACTGACACTGATTTGTTGCCTGAGAAATCTGACCGCCCATTGGTGTCGCTGTGCATGCTGCAGCAAAGAAAAACCGTCAGCATAGGCCTGGCCTGGCTGTCACTGGCCAGCGGCGCCCTGAAGTTGATGGAAGTATCGACGGATGAAAAATCCTTGCCACAACGTCTGCAACAGGAACTTGAACGTATCAGCCCTGCTGAAGTATTGCTGTCTGCCGGTACGCTTTTGCTGGATGAGCATTATGCTCAACTCCCGGGCAAATTCTCTGAATTACCCGACTGGCACTTTGATGTCAAGCAGGGGCAAAAAGCCTTGCAGGACCAACTGGGCACAGCCTCATTGACGGGCTTTGGGGTAGAAAACCTGAGTGCGGCACTGGGTGCCGCTGGTGCATTGCTGCGCTATGCGGAAAGCACGCAAGGCCGTGGCCTGAAGCATGTCAATACCCTTAATGTCGAGAGCGAACATGAATTCATAGGACTGGATACTGCGACGCGCCGCAATCTGGAATTGACAGAGACCCTGCGCGGTCAAGAATCACCTACGCTGTTTTCTTTGCTTGATCATTGCCGCACTGCCATGGGCTCACGCCTACTGCGTCACTGGTTGCACCATGCACGCCGCGATCAGGCAGTCGCCAGGGCACGTCATGACGCGATCAAGGCGCTGATACAGGCAGACTCCACCGATGGCCTGGCGACCACTTTAAAAGCCATCCCTGACATAGAACGTATTACGACGCGTATTGCCCTGCAGTCGGCGCGCCCACGTGATTTATCCGCGCTGCGTGATGGCATGCAAAACCTGCCGGGCTTGCGCAATTATGTCAGCCTGTGTATTGCCGATAACCAAACCAGCCTGCTTACCAAGGTCTTGTCTGATCTGGACACGCCAACAGAATGCCTGGATCTGCTGGAGCGTGGCTTGATGCTGCAACCAGCGACCATGGTACGTGACGGGGGTGTGATCGCGACTGGCTTTGATGCAGAGCTCGATGAATTGCGCGCACTGTCTGAGAATGCCGGGCAATTCCTGATAGATCTGGAAGTGTCAGAACGTGAACGTACCGGCATTGCCAATCTGCGCGTCGAATATAACCGTGTGCACGGTTTTTATATTGAAGTCACGAATGGGCAAAGCGATAAAGTGCCGGACAATTATCGACGTCGCCAGACTCTAAAAAATGCTGAGCGCTATATCACGCCAGAACTGAAGGCGTTTGAAGACAAGGCCTTGTCAGCACAGGAGCGTGCCCTGGTGCGTGAAAAAATGCTGTATGAACGCCTGCTGCAAGATTTGCTGCCACAAGTACCCCTGCTGCAAAGAGTGGCGAATGCAATTGCCCAACTCGATACCCTGGTCAGCCTGGCTGAACATGCCACCAAAAATAACTGGTGCGCGCCGCAATTGGTGGATGAACCTACGCTGCATATCGTCCAGGGTCGCCACCCTGTAGTTGAAAACCAGATAGAACGCTTTATCGCGAATGATTGCGATTTTTCTGCCGAGCGTAAATTATTGCTGATCACTGGCCCCAACATGGGTGGTAAATCGACCTTCATGCGCCAGGTGGCCCTGATCACGCTGCTCGCTTATGTCGGCAGTTATGTACCAGCCTCTGAAGTGACGATAGGCCCGATAGACCGTATTTTCACACGTATAGGTGCGGCGGATGACCTGGCCGGTGGCCGCTCTACCTTCATGGTGGAAATGACAGAATCAGCAGCCATCCTGAACGGGGCAACTGACCATTCACTGGTATTGATGGATGAAGTGGGTCGTGGCACATCAACCTTTGACGGCCTTGCCCTGGCATGGGCAATTGCCAAACATCTGATACAGGTATCCAAGAGCTACACGCTGTTCGCCACGCATTATTTTGAACTGACGCAATTACCTGAAGTGCACCCGTCTGCAGAAAACGTGCATTTATCGGCAGTGGAGCATAAGGAAAACATCGTTTTCCTGCATGCGGTACAGGCCGGCCCTGCCTCTCAAAGCTATGGTTTGCAGGTGGCGCAACTGGCGGGCATACCTCAGCCAGTTATCCGCTCTGCACGCAAGCATCTGGCAGATCTGGAAGCGCAATCACTGCAATCTACGCCACAGTTTGATTTATTCTCTTCAGCAGCTTTTGCACCAGAAGCGGAAGTCGTGGAACAGGCACCAATCAATACTGAATTGATGGATACGCTTGACACCATGGACCCGGATAGCATGACGCCAAGGGAAGCATTGGCAGCCTTGTACGAATTAAAAAACCTGGCAAAGCAGGCCTGATTTAAACAAGCCCCTACAAGTCCCTTCAAATGAAAAATGCCGCTGAAATCAATCAGCGGCATTTTTTATTACTGCTTAGTGCAAAGGGTGGCTGCGATATTCATCGCCAGTACCTTCGTCATCCTCATTATCTTCGTCGTGATGATGACCGTGAGCACCATGCACATGGCCATGGGCGACTTCTTCATCAGAAGCGGCACGTACATCTTCTACCGTCAGGCTAAAACGCAAAGCGATGCCAGCCAGCGGATGATTGCCATCAAGCACGACTTTATCGTCAGCAATATCCGTGACGGTAAAAATATGGGCATTGTCTTCATCGGCATCATCATCCGATTCTTCTGGCATGCCTTCAAACTGCATGCCGACTTCCAGCGGTGACGGGAAGCGCTCGCGTGGCTCGACCTTTACCAGGGCGGCATCGTAATCACCAAAGGCATCTTCAGGATTGAGTTGGATAATCGTGCTGAAGCCCTTTTCCTTGCCTTCCAGAGCCTCTTCTATCTTGGGAAACACATTGTCGTACCCGCCATGCAGGTAAACCATAGGCTCCTGACCTTCTTCTATCAGATTGTCTTGTGCGTCTTTCAAGGTATAGACTGCAGTAACAACTGAATTTTTGCCTATCTTCATAGCAATTCCTTAAAAATTTATGTGCCTTGCGATTATACCTGTCTAGTCGAGTCCTTTGCCTCAGCCTATAATGCGGGCATGAAAAAAAATACCACTCCCCTGCCCCTGCTGGGCGGCATTACAGCAGAAGAATTTCTCAGCGAATACTGGCACAAGAAGCCCTTGCTGATACGCCAGGCTATTCCTGACTTCCAGCCACTGATCCCCAAAGATGATTTGTTTGACATGGCTGGCCGTGAGGATGTTGAATCCAGGCTCATCAGCTTCTTCAACAAACACTGGGAAATGAAGTCTGGCCCGCAGGCCAGCATACCAGTCAAGGAAAAGAAAGACTGGACCCTACTTGTCCAAGGGGTTAATTTGCATGATGACAAGGCTGATGCGCTGCTCAGGCAATTTCGCTTCATCCCTGACAGCAGACTTGATGACCTGATGATCAGCTTTGCCGCTGACGGCGGTGGCGTTGGCCCACATTTTGATTCTTATGATGTATTCCTGCTGCAGGCGCATGGTCAGCGTAAATGGCGCATAGGCGCACAAAAAGACCTGACATTGATTGATGGCATGCCTCTCAAGATTTTGCGCAACTTCAAGGCTGAACAGGAATTCGTGCTGGAGCCGGGCGACATGCTCTATCTGCCGCCAAAATATGCCCATGATGGTGTCGCTATCGGTGAGTGCATGACTTACTCCATAGGTTTCCGTGCGCCGTCTTACCAGGAACTGGGGGAATCCTTCCTGCACTTCATGTCTGACTCGATAGACTTGCCAGGACGATATGCAGACCCTGACCTGAAAGTCAGTACCAAACCGGCAGAAATCAGTAATGAAATGCTGGAGCAGGTTGCTGAAGAGATTGCCAAGATTCAATTTACTGATGATGACGTACTCATTTTCCTGGGTGAACACCTGACCGAGCCCAAGCCCAGTGTTTTCTTCAGCGGACCGGAAAAACCACTGGCACCTAAACGCTTCCATCAATCGGCCCTGAAAAATGGTCTGAAGCTATCGCGCAAGTCGTTGATGTTATATAAAGGCAAACATGTGTTCATCAACGGAGAGTCGTTCGCCGTTGGCAAAGAAGACAAAATTTGCCTGAACAAATTAGCAAATCAAAGAGAGCTGGACGGCGCTGATCTGGCGAATATTTCCGCAGATGCGATAGAAACTTTTTGCCTTTGGTATGAAGACGGCTGGCTGGATCTACGTCAATGATTGCTGCAACGCGTCATTATTTTGAAATATGAAAGAAAATTTTCTTCCTAAAAGTAGTTTATTTTCATGGAAAACCTGAAATTTCCTACTAAAAATAGCGTCTTGTCTAGAAATAATGATTGATTTGAGTGCAAAAATGCATCTATGCCTATTCCATTAATGGAAAAATCATTATAATTCCGGGTTAGGAAACTTTCGTAGGGGCCGAATGTCGTTTTGGCGAGAAGCTCGCGAATTAACCTATAGAGCGATAATTACCGGTAATTATTCATCGCAAAGTTTTGATCTTCTTTTTTGATCTATTTATTGAAAGTACAAACATGAAAAAATCACTCTTGCTCGTTTCCCTGTTGGCATTGACTCTGGCTGCTTGCGGCGAGAAAAAAGCTCCTGAAGCATCCGCTCCAGCAGCTTCCGCATCTGCAACAGCACCAGCACCAGCTTCTACTCCAGCAGAAGCCCCAGCAGCAACTCCAGCTCCAGCTCCAGCTTCTGACGCAGCTGCAGCATCTGGCGCAGCTCCTGCGGCATCTGCAGCAGCTTCCGCTCCAGCAGCAGCTTCTGCATCTGCTTCCAAGTAATTTTTAATTACTTAAGAAAAACCGGCTTTCAGCCGGTTTTTTTTCGCCTTGAAATAGGCAAACAGTCATAACAAAGAAGCAAACAAGTTAAAGCGCAAAGATATAAAAAAAGCCACGAATCATCGTGGCTTTTTTGTATCAAGCAAAAACTGTTTTTTGCAAGAGCTTATTTCTTCAACACCAGCTCGCTTGGCAAGCTATGCAGATAAGCAGCGATATTTTGTATATCCTGGTTTGACAATGCCTTGGCCTGTGTTGCCATGGTCGGGTTGGAACGGCCATTTGCTGCATCACCTCCACGCTGATAAGCGTGCAAAGCCTGGGCAATGTAATCGGCGTGCTGACCAGCTAACTTAGGATAGCTGGGATCGATAGGCTTGGAATAATTGTCACCATGGCAAGAAGCGCAATTGAATTTTTTTGCCGCTTCTTTACCAGCTTCTATATTGCCACCCGCATGAGCTGCGAAAGACAAAGTGGACAACAAAGTTGCCATCAACAGAGTTTTCTTCATGATCGTATCCTATTCCTATTTCTATTCTTATTTTTGTTGAGAGTAATATGCCGCCAGATCTGCGATGTCCTGCTCTGTCAAACTGCCAGCAATACCACGCATGGATGGATGCTTGCGATCACCTTTTTGGTAGGCCTTCAAAGCACTCTCTATGTATTTGGCAGATTGCCCACCTATCATAGGCACCTGATACACCTCAGGGAAGCTCGCTTTGTAGCCAGGAATACCATGGCAACCAATACACATCGCGATTTTTTTATCAGCAGCATCTTTAGGATTGCCAACCGGATCTGCCGCAGTAGCAGCTTGAGCGAGGCTCGCCATAGCGAGGAGTGCAAACAATTTTTTCATATTAGCGATTATTAATTAGCAGGCAGATCAATAAATTCAGTGTTTTGATATAACTCAGCATTTTAGCTGATTACAATCAAATTTGCGTAAAAAACCTGGTACACGCGCCTCTCCAAAGGGCAAAAAAGCTGCACTTACGCAACTCCGGGTAAAAAAATTATTGCCTTTCTGCGCTGTCTGCACAGAAAAAAGAACAGCCGTTCACAAGAGGACAAATTCTCGCTTATACTCTTTACACTCTCAAGCAACCCTACACGTCGAGTTTATATCCATGACACAAGCGCCAACTACTTTACGCTTTGACGGTGCCGACAATTATGTCGCTACCGATGATTTGAAACTGGCAGTCAATGCTGCCCTGAGTCTGCAACGTCCACTCTTGATCAAAGGTGAGCCAGGCACAGGCAAGACCATGCTGGCAGAAGAAGTCGCTGCCGCCCTGAACATGCCCCTGATGCAATGGCATATCAAGTCCACGACCAAAGCACAGCAGGGACTGTATGAGTACGATGCTGTTTCGCGCCTGCGTGATTCCCAACTCGGTGATGAAAGAGTCAAAGACATCCACAACTACATCATCAAAGGTGTGCTGTGGCAGGCCTTTACTGCTGACGAGCCTGTGGTTTTGCTTATCGATGAAATCGACAAGGCAGACATAGAATTCCCGAATGATTTGTTGCGTGAGCTGGACCGCATGGAGTTTTATGTCTATGAAACCCGCGAGATGGTGCGCGCCAAACATCGCCCGCTGGTCATTATTACGTCCAACAATGAAAAAGAGCTGCCAGATGCCTTCTTGCGCCGCTGCTTCTTCCATTACATCAAATTCCCGGACAAGGAAACGATGCAAAAGATCGTTGATGTGCATTTCCCAAAATTAAAATCAGACTTGCTGGCCCAGGCATTGCAAACTTTTTACGAAATCCGCGATGTTGCCGGCCTGAAGAAAAAACCTTCCACCTCGGAATTCATAGACTGGTTAAAACTTTTGCTAGCAGAAGATATACCGGCAGAAGCGATGCGCAGCAAGGACAATAAAGCCATTGTCCCTCCCCTGCATGGAGCCTTACTAAAGAATGAGCAGGATGTGCATTTATTTGAACGCCTAGTGTATATGTCACGCACTAATCGCTAAACAAGATGCAATGATAAAAATGGCGCTGCAGTGCAGCGCCATTTTTTTACGACTCAATTAATGCACTTGCTTATTGCGCTTGCCTATTGTGCTTGCTTCAGTTGCTCCAGAATAGCTGGATTTTCCAGTGTCGAAATATCCTGGGTAATTTCTTCGCCCTTGGCCAATACACGCAGCAAGCGACGCATGATTTTGCCAGAACGTGTCTTGGGCAAATTATCACCAAAGCGGATTTCCTTGGGCTTGGCGATAGGGCCAATTTCTTTCGCTACCCAGTTGCGCAATTCAGTCGCAATTTGTTTGGCTTCATCACCTGTTGGGCGTGTACGCTTCAATACCACGAACGCACAAATCGCTTCGCCAGTAGTCTCATCGGGCTTGCCAACTACAGCAGCTTCTGCGACCAGCGGGTTTGCCACCAGGGCAGATTCAATTTCCATCGTACCCATGCGGTGACCAGAGACATTCAACACGTCATCGATACGGCCAGTGATGGTGAAATAGCCGGTATCTTTATTGCGTATCGCGCCGTCACCGGCCAGATAAACTTTGCCGCCGAACTCTTCCGGGAAATAGCTTTTCTTGAAGCGCTCAGGATCGCCCCAGATCGTGCGTATCATTGACGGCCAAGGACGTTTGACAACCAGGATACCGCCCTGCCCGTTCGGCAAATCATGGCCAGTTTCATCAACAATGGCGGACATGATGCCTGGCAAAGGCAAGGTGCAGGAACCAGGCACCATAGGTGTTGCGCCTGGCAATGGTGTCATCATATGGCCACCCGTTTCTGTCTGCCAGAAGGTATCAACAATCGGGCAATTGCTGCGGCCAATATTATTGTAGTACCACATCCAGGCCTCAGGATTGATAGGCTCACCAACAGAACCCAGCAGGCGCAGGGAGGACAAATCATATTTATTGGGATGGATATTGGCATCACCATCCGCAGCCTTGATCAGCGAACGTATCGCTGTCGGCGCAGTATAGAAAATGGTGGCCTTGTGTTTTTCTATCATGCTCCAGAAACGCCCGGCATTCGGGAAGGTTGGTATGCCTTCAAACACGATTTCAGTAGCGCCTGCCGCCAGTGGGCCATAGGTAATATAGGTGTGGCCCGTGACCCAGCCTATGTCGGCGGTACACCAGAACACATCAGACGGTTTGATATCGAAGGTCCATTTCATCGTCAGGATAGCCCACAACAAATAGCCACCCGACGAATGCTGCACACCTTTTGGTTTACCGGTAGAGCCTGAGGTATAGAGTATGAACAGAGGATGTTCTGCGCTGACCCATTCAGGCTCACACACTGCGGATTGCGTAGCTACCAGCTCATGCATCCAGACATCACGACCAGCCGCAATATTAACATTGCCACCTGTACGCTTATAGACGACAACGCTTTTTACCTTTTCGCAATCGCCTAGAGCCAGCGCTTCATCGACGATGGCCTTCAGGGGTAAATGCTTGCCGCCACGGACTTGTTCATCGGCAGTGATAACAGCAACCGCACCCACATCCACGATACGTTCTTGCAGGGATTTTGCTGAGAAGCCACCAAACACCACGGAGTGTGTTGCACCTATGCGTGCGCAGGCCTGCATGGCAACCACGCCTTCAACGGACATGGGCATGTAGATCACAACACGGTCACCCTTGCTGATACCCAGAGACTTCAAGCCATTGGCAAACTGACAGACTTTTGCATGCAAATCCTTGTACGTTACCTTGGTAACATCACCACCATCCGCCTCAAAAATCAGCGCTACTTTATCGCCATTGCCTTTTTGCAGATTCACATCCAGACAGTTGTAAGACACGTTCAATAAACCATCTTCAAACCATTTGTACATGGGTGCGGTGGATTCATCCAATACCGTACTGAAATCTTTGTGCCAGTGCAGGTTTTCGCGTGCCAGACGCGCCCAGAAACCTTCGTAATCCTGTTCAGCTTCTTTGCATAGTGCGTTATACGCTTCCATGCTTGGGATAGCTGCATTGGCAACAAATGCGGCCGGGGGGTAAAAAACGCGGGATTCTGTTTTAGCTTCAGCTTGCGCAGCGTTGAGGTCAGACATTGTTATCTCCAGCTTGTTATCGTTAGATTAAAATCTTCACTACAGCTTCACCCCAAGCTGGCATTGCACCAGATTGTGGCAGTAATTATCACCTTTAAGCACAGGGCAAACCATAAACTTGGAGACTTACTCAAGCCTTACGCTTGCACTTTTGAAAAATGATACCACAAAGATACCATTACATCTCCACTACATACCTGATATTGAAATAGCTATATCTGCCGCGCTACACGAGCAGGCCCTGCACATGTAAAATACTGACTTGCGTTAAAAACTGCCCTTTCCACCAACGATTGCCGACATGACCAAACCAGTTGCCCCAGCCAAACTATCTCCCCTTGCCAGCCTGATTTTCTTTAGCCGCTGGCTGCAGCTACCACTTTATCTCGGATTAATACTTGCGCAATGCGTTTATGTATTTCACTTCTGGGTGGAACTGGTGGATTTGATAGGTGCAGCAATGGGTAACGAATCCGCGCTGAAGCATATCTTGGACGCAGTTTCCACCGGTGGCACGAGACCAAGCAAACTCACAGAAACCACCATCATGCTGGTCGTGCTTGGCTTGATTGACGTCGTCATGATTTCCAACTTGCTCATCATGGTGATTATTGGCGGTTATGAGACTTTTGTATCTCGCCTGGGCCTGGATGGACATCCTGACCAGCCCGAATGGCTGTCTCATGTCAATGCATCAGTACTTAAAGTCAAACTGGCCATGGCGATTATTGGCATTTCATCCATCCATTTATTAAAGACTTTTATCAATGCAGGCAATTACGACGGTCAAGTCATACTTGCCCAGACGGGCATACACATGGTGTTTTTGTTGTCGGCCCTGGCAATTGCGCATTGCGATCGCATCATGACGGATACCGCACTGGCGGCCGATAAACATTGATAGTTGCCTATTGATAGCTACCTATTGAGAGTCGCAGACTAGCAACTACAATTAACAACAAGAGCTGCATGGCAATGAATGATTCCGTCATGCAGCACACACAAGTTTGAGTAATTTACTTTTAATTATCAGCTGTAATATCTGTAACACCAGTTTTCTTTCACCTAGCCCAGAGCCAAATCATGACAGTCATCAAGCAAGACGATCTGATCGAATCAGTAGCCGCCGCGCTGCAGTACATCAGTTACTATCATCCAGCCGACTATATCGCCCACCTGGCGCGCGCTTATGAAGCCGAGCAAAGCCCGGCAGCAAAAGATGCGATTGCCCAAATTCTGACCAACTCGCGCATGTGCGCGGAGGGCCGCCGTCCTATTTGCCAGGACACAGGAATCGTCAATGTATTCCTGAAAATCGGCATGAGCGTGCGCTTTGAAGGATTCAGCGGCTCCATCATTGATGCAGTCAACGAAGGTGTGCGTCGTGGTTATAACGACCCCGACAATAAACTGCGCGCCTCTATCGTCGCCGACCCGCACTTTGAACGCAAAAACACCAAGGACAACACACCTGCTGTAGTACATATGGAACTGGTTCCTGGCGATACGGTAGATGTCAAAGTCGCAGCCAAAGGCGGCGGCTCTGAGAACAAAACCAAGTTTGTCATGCTGAACCCGTCTGATTCTCTGATTGACTGGGTCATGAAAACCGTGCCTACCATGGGCGCGGGCTGGTGTCCGCCGGGAATGCTGGGCATAGGTATAGGCGGTACTGCAGAAAAAGCCATGCTGATGGCGAAAGAATCCTTGATGGATGACATCGACATGTATGAGCTCAAGCAACGTGGCCCGCAAAACAAAACTGAAGAATTGCGTATAGAACTGTGCGACAAGATCAATGCACTGGGCATAGGCGCACAAGGCCTGGGTGGCTTGACGACAGTACTCGACGTCAAGATCAATATGTACCCTACACATGCTGCATCCAAGCCGGTTGCCATGATCCCTAATTGCGCGGCCACACGTCATGCGCATTTTGTGCTGGATGGTTCTGGCCCCAGCTATATAGAACCACCAAAACTGTCTGACTGGCCAGATGTAAGCTGGGCGCCTGATACAGAAAAATCCAAGCGCGTTGATCTGAACACTCTGACCAAGGAAGAAGTCGCCTCCTGGAAACCAGGCCAGACCTTGCTCCTGAACGGCAAAATGCTGACTGGCCGTGACGCTGCCCACAAACGCATTCAGGACATGCTGGCCAAAGGTGAGCAATTGCCTGTCGACTTCACCAACCGCGTGATTTACTACGTAGGCCCGGTTGATCCCGTACGTGATGAAGCAGTTGGCCCAGCTGGCCCGACGACTGCCACCCGCATGGATAAATTCACCGACATGATGCTGGAAAAAACCGGCCTGATCTCGATGATAGGCAAGGCAGAACGCGGCCCGGTCGCCATCGAATCCATACGCAAACACCAGTCTGCATATCTGATGGCAGTGGGTGGTGCGGCTTACCTGGTTTCCAAGGCCATCAAATCAGCGACCGTAGTTGGTTTTGCTGACTTGGGCATGGAAGCGATCTATGAATTTGATGTTGTCGATATGCCAGTCACGGTTGCGGTTGATTCCAGCGGCATATCTGTACACAACACTGGCCCTAAAGAATGGCAGGCGAAGATAGGTATCATTCCTGTCAGTGCATCCTGATCACGTCTCGATCGCATCCTGATTATTGTTGAATATTACTGGCTGAAACAGGAATAAATACCCCGATGGCATCAGAGGAATTTGCACGCTCTGCTCCGGTTGGGGTATTTGATTCTGGCCTTGGTGGCCTGTCAGTATTGCAGCACATACGCCAGACCCTGCCACATGAAGCATTGCTGTATGTGGCAGATTCAGGTTTTGCACCTTATGGTGACAAGACCAGTGCAGAAATTCTGAAGCGCAGCATCGCCGTCACAGATTTTTTGCTGAGCAAGAAAATCAAGGCATTGGTAGTTGCCTGCAATACGGCCACCGCAGCAGCCATTAAACATCTGCGACTGCATTATCCAGACCTTATCATTGTTGGTATGGAACCAGGTTTGAAACCGGCAAGCCTGCTCAGCAAGACAAAAAAAGTCGGCGTACTGGCCACCCTCTCCACAATACAAAGCGAAAAATATCAGCACTTGAGCACAAAGTTAAGTGCAGAGACTGGCGTGGAATTCATTCCCCAAGCCTGCGTAGGCCTGGTCGATCAAATAGAAAAAGTAGAAGCAAATGGAGATCAAACCCGGCTTTTGCTGGAAAAATATCTGAACCCTTTGCTAACCGCACAAGTCGATACCCTGGTCCTGGGTTGTACCCATTATCCCTTTGTAGCCAAGCTTATACAGGAACTCACGTCTGCGCATATTCCTGACGGTGAACCCATCACACTCATTGATACCGGAAAAGCCGTTGCATCCCAAATGCAACGTTTGCTGGCTGAGCACGATCTGACAAATACTAGCAGCGCTATTCCCCGCATTAATGCTTACACCAACGGCAATCCAGATAAGTTGAAACACGCCTGCACTCAATGGATTGACATACCAGAAGACAAATTAAGTGTCTCCACCTTCAGCAACTGATTTCAGCACCAGCTTCATCCTTCTTCAACTGCACTGATAAAACCCTATCATAGAAGCAGGTAAATCCACAATAAATCAAAACACAAACAATTTAATTAGGACTCCTTTACATATCTATTTTATTGCGCCATAATGCTCACATGAAAAAGCCAGCCAGCCATCCTTGGGAAGAAACGCCAGCAACCAGTGAACGCATACTGGATGCGATTGCCAGAATTGCTGGCGTATTGCGCTCGGGCACCTGGCAATTCGCCACGTCAGAAGGTTTGAACCCTACGCAAGTCGATATCATAGACATGCTGGCGGCACGCAAAGATGCTGTCAGGCTGTCGTGGATAGCCGAGCAATTGGGCGTCAGCACAGCCAGCGCCAGCGATTCTGTGAGCTCATTGACTGCCAAGGGATTAGTAGAAAAAGCCCGCGCTCCCGACGATGGTCGTGCCATCGCTCTGAGGCTTACTGCCGATGGTCATGCGTTGGTCAAAAAAATAGCTGGTGCAACCGACTTTGCCAGTGACGCTATCGAGCAGTTGTCACCTGCAGCACAAGAGCAAACTTTTACCAGCCTGCTGAACCTGATAGGCAAATTGCAGCAAGCCGAGCATTTTCCGGATATACGCGCCTGTGTCACTTGTGCGCACTTCATGCCGGACAGAAACGACGATGTGCTCGCGCCCCACCATTGTGCGCTGGTGAATGCCCCTTTACGCAAAGAGCAATTGCGCCTGGATTGCCCTGAGCATCAACAAACAGCAAGCAACATCATTCGCAATAACTGGAAAAAAATAGAAATGAAATAAAAACTGAAATAAATAAGAATGGAATAGCTGAAGATGAGTTAGCCAAGGCAGATCGCCTATTTTTTTAACTTATTTAATTAGGACTCCTACTAATAATATTTGATGCTGTGGTTCTTGCATCGGATTTGAGCAGTACGCGCATAAAAATTAGCCTGGCAATGCGCGGCAATAAACAGAACCGTCACATGACATTTGAAAGATAAACATGGAACACAGATACAAAAAACTCTGCATCAGTCTTGGTTTTGGTCTCAGCCTGACAATGGCCAGCGCAACGCATTGGGCAGCAGCGCATGATCACGCACATCATGGCGGCATACAAACCGAAGCCAGCAGCAAGATCAAACCTGACTTTGATATTTTCCATACCAAGATCACGACTGAAGGCAATGTGGCGATTTTTCATATTGCCGTCTCTGGCAAGGCTGGCAAGACCAGGCCTACCAAATCAGGCAAGCTGGCGGGCAGCTCTGTTTTCTCTTATGTGTGGCCAACGACCCTGGACCCATCCGTAGTCGGTTTCGAGCCTAAAAGTGGCATCCTGGCTTTTGCCGTAACTTCTCACCCTGACTTTGATGACACCCCGTTGTTTGATGAAAACGGCGATGGTAATCCCAATAATGATGGCAATGTCTGGCACTCACACTGGGTGGTCTTGCAGCCCGACCAGGCTTGTGGCAAAGATTCGCTGAAGGTAGTTGATATTCCCGAGGGTAGCAAACCTCGTCTGCCCAAAACCTGGCCAGGCTTGCCAATACTCATAGACAGCCCTGGCTGGAGCCCCACATTCAAAGGCAAGACACTGGAAGTGCGTGTGCCCTTTGATGATATAGCCAGCATTCAATCTGCCGGTTTTGATGGTGTCACCGCTGCTCTGCGCGTCAATGCCAGTGTCCATGCCCCACTACTTTGCGTCAGTAATGTTTTCAAAGTCGCCTCTGGCAATCTCAGCCTGCCAGGTAAATTCAATCAATAAGTGGAAACCACAAACCAACAAGGAATCACCATGTCCAACGTCCAACTCATCAGTCTCAAAGAAACTTCTGGTACTCGTCATGCTATTTTGAATGACATCAATACTGCCTTTGGTGCTACGCCAAATATGTTCCGCGCTGTCGCCAACTCTACTGCAGCCCTTAATAGCATGTGGTCTGCGTTTGCGGCCTTGGGTAATGGTGTTATTCCAGCAAAACTGGGAGAGCAAATTGCGGTTGCCATAGCCAACCAGAATCAGTGCGAATACTGCCTGGCAGCACATACCGTATTGGGACAAAAAGCAGGTGCCAGTGCCGCAGAAATGGCGGCAGCCCAGTCAGGCAATTCAGATGATGCTAGAACTGATGCAGTACTGAAATTTGCAATGAAGGTAGTTACCCAGCGGGCGCAAATCAATAAAGATGATGTGGAAGCCTTGCGGTCACATGGTTATGACGATGAACACATCGTTGAAATCATGGCGCACGTTGCTCTCAATCTTTACACCAATTATATCAATGTGGCTCTGGATGTCCCGGTTGATTTTCCCAGAATCAAGTTGAACGCAACCAGCAAAAATTAATCAATTTTTCAAGGTGCGGATAACTCCGCACCCTGCTCAAATAAATTCAAATAAAAAGGAAATTGGAGATGTCCATGATCAATAACATCGCACCTGAACTCATTACTTCGGATTGGCTCAACACTGATACAACTATCAGCTTGCAGTCTTTACGCGGCAAGGTAATATTTCTGCATAGTTTTCAAATGCTATGTCCTGCCTGCGTCACACATGGCTTGCCACAGGCAAGCGCAGTAAAGAATGCATTTTCGCAGCAAGAACTTGTAGTGATAGGATTGCACACAGTGTTTGAGCATCACCATGCGATGGGCAAAGAAGCCTTAAAAGCCTTTATCCAGGAATACCGTTTACGCTTCCCGATTGCCATTGACATGCCAGATCCTATCAGTGGAATACCTTTGAGCATGCAGAAATATGGCTTGCGCGGCACACCAAGCATCTTGCTCCTAGACCGGCAGGGGCGCATCAGATTTCATCACTTTGGTCACATTGATGATCTTAAACTGGGCAGCATGCTAGGCCAGTTGGTGGCAGCGACAGATACTACAGAAGAGCTTGTCAGCGCGAATGAAGGCAAACCCAAGCAGGCCATGGGATGCAATGAAGACTCGTGCAGTTTGTCTTAGAAAAATCGGCTTTGGAATGTGCCAAGAAGCATCAAGAATTCATGACAGGTACAGGCAATACCAGATTGGTCGCCTTGGAAATTGCAGACCAGAGTACGCCTACAACTGCATTCCAGACTTTTTCTATGGTGACCATCAGCAAACCCCGCAAGGTTTTGGCGAAGCTTAAGGCCATGTCCTCCAGCCCATCCAGGAAAAACTGCTGGGTCTCAGGCGTAATCTGCTTGGTCAATATGCCAGTACTGACCAGTCCTGCCTGCTGAGCTATGGCTTTTACCTGCTGCTGCGTGAATCCGCGCAAGGTCGTCACATCAGCCTGCAAAACACCAGAAGCTGCGGCTTGCATATCAGCCACGAGTTGATCGATATCAAGTGCCATATTTATGCCCCCAGATTAACGCTGCAAGAAATTTTCATAAGTGATTGCCTGATCGAGATAGATCACGACCTGCCCCTTGAATGCCCGCGCCTCATAAGCAGTCACGCCTTGCAAACGATCAACATCACGCATTTTACTCAGGGTTTCCGATATTTTTTTGATGGCATAGGCGCTAGGTGGTGTGCTGTCATCACCAGACATGGCTGGGCTGCCACGTTTATCAAGTAATTGATTAATGGTATCAGTCACCTTGTTTTTTGGCATGGGCCGGGCACCGGCCTGCAAACTCAGTGCGTCCAGACGTCCAATCAATGAATTGTAATTATCAACGCGGGAGGGGAAGCTGTTTTTATCGCTGCCGTTAGACACGCTGGCGAGCAAAATCATGGTGTCAGTATTGACGGCGGCCAAGCCCTCAACCACTGTTTTGTCATAAGCGGGTGCAAGTTGGGTTGCGCACCCTGAGAGCGCAATACAAAGCCCCAGCAGGTATACACGCATCCACCACAATAATTGCACTGCTGGCTTCATGACTACTCCACATGGAATGAAAATGACAGAGATGCCATATTAACATTGGGAGTTGAATTTATCATCGCAAGAATTATCTTTTTTGATATTTTTTTTGATGATTTTTTATTTCAAGATAGAAAGATCAGGGCTTAAAAGAGTTGGCGATGAGCCTGGTTGCCTCATCATATTTTTCTTTGTTACTGACAGCGTAATTCCATTGGAAGAAAGTACACCAATTACCAGTAGTCAGTAATTTATCGTAATAAATCTGCTTGCCCTTGGTGCCGGTGACAACGGCAAAACCTTTTCCTTTGGCGCGATAAGAAATGACCCTGCCTTCTTTTACTTTTTCTGTTTCAGCTTTTTTAAGGAATTCTGCCGGAGTCGTATCCCATTCTTCTATGCAGGCTCTGGCATAAACGCGCAACTCAGCTTCTCCATCTTTTGATAAAAACACCTGACCATCGCCATTGGCAGCTTCGCCTTGAGGAATAAGGTAATCTGGGTAATCTATCGAAAAACCATATCGACTATTCACATAGGTTTTATAAACCAGTTCAGCAGAAGAAGCATTTGCGGTCAAAAACACCAGCAAAGACAACAGGTAACTATTTTTCATATAAAGCCACAACGATGAAAGTCCCTGCCCGCAAGATGTGCGGACAGGGTCAATGACAATCAGCCTAAAACAGCCGCGATTGCATTCGCAGTCGCTTCAACATTACCAGTATTCAAACCGGCAATACACATACGGCCAGAACGGACCAGGTAAACACCGAACTCTTCTTTCAGGCGATCACACTGCTCAGCCGTCAAGCCTGTGTAGCTGAACATACCGCGTTGAGTCAGGAAGTAACTGAAATCACGGCCCGGCAATTTTGCTGTCAGCACATCATGCAATTTACGGCGCATGAGCTGGATACGGTCACGCATGGCGACGACTTCTGCTTCCCACATAGGGCGCAGCTCAGGGTCGCTCAATACGCGGGCTACCAGTTGGCCACCATGCAGAGGTGGGTTGGAGTAGTTGCGGCGTATCGTTGCCTTCATCTGGCCCAGTACATTCACTGCCTGTGCCGCATCCGGGCAAACTACACTCAGGGCACCGCAACGCTCGCCATACAGGCTCATGCTCTTGGAGAAGGAATTCGCAACGAAGAAGCTCAAGCCCTGGTCAGCCAGCAAGCGCACGGCATAGGCATCTTCGACGATACCGTCGCCATAACCCTGGTAAGCCAGGTCAAGGAAAGCGATCAGTTCACGCTCTTTCAATACCGGCACCAGTTGTTGCCACTGCTCTTGCGTCAGATCTACACCGGTAGGGTTGTGGCAGCAGGCATGCAGCAGGACGATGCTTTTCTTTTCTGCGGCTTTCAAGGCTTCTATCATGGCATCAAAACGCAAGCCACCAGTTGCAGCATCATAATAAGGATAGGTTTTGACAGTCAGACCACAACCTTCAAATACTGCCTTGTGATTATCCCAGGTAGGATCGCTGACCAGCATGGTCGATGTCGGGAAATAACGTTTGATGAAATCACCGCCCACCTTCAGGCCACCGCTGGAACCCACCGCCTGGATAGTGACGACACGGCCAGCTTTGACTGCCGCACTATCTGCACCAAACAAGAGTTCCTGCACAGCCGTGCGGAAATTTGCTGCGCCTTCCATAGGCAGATAAGGACGGGCACCAGCATCTGCCACGACCTTGTGTTCTGCTGCACGTACGGATGGCAGCATGGGAATCTTGCCAGCATCGTCAAAATAAATACCGATAGACAAATTGATCTTGTTGGTGCGAGGGTCTTTACCAAAGGCCTCGTTCAAGGACAAGATAGGATCGCCAGGATAGGCTTCGACGTGCTGAAACATGATAGAACTCCAGATGGTTGGACATAGAATCAAGGCTGCAAAGCCGGCAACTTAATATCATTAAAGCAATATAAAATACACCAGACTAATGCGTCAAGCCTCTATTGTGACACATGCCACCAGCAACTTAGGATACAGGCCGCTTTAATCGTTATAAGAAACTGTATATCTTGACTGTGAGAAGATGTAAAAAATGCAGCTATTTTTCAATAGCTGCATTCTTCATTACACTGAGTAGCTTATTCAGGCATTAGTGGCCGTGCGCATGCTCATCGGCCTCGATTGGCATTTCACCGCCGCTCTTGCCTTCAAAAAAGAAAGCTTTACGCACTTTTTTGGTTTTACCCACTTCATTCAAGGTAGCAGATTCATACAAACGTCCATTCAGCATGACATGGCTGAGTTTGTCTGATTGTTGTATGTCCTTGAGGACATCGCCATCAATAATCATCAAGTCTGCAAGTTTGCCGACTTCCAGAGAGCCTATGTCCTTATCCATGCCCAGATAACGTGCGCCATTGATGGTACCGCTGCGTATCGCCTCCATCGGTGTCATGCCGCCTTTAACCAGGGTCCACAATTCCCAGTGCGCTGCCAGGCCTTCACGCTGACCATGTGCACCCAGATTGACGGGAACACCTGCGCGTTGCAATGCGGTTGCAGTCTGCGCCACCTTGATGACATTGAAGTCTTCTTCCGGTGCAGTCTCACGTCTTACGCTACGTGGTTCCAGCACTGAACGCGGCACATATTTACTCAGCAGAGGATGTTTCCAGACATCGGTGTGTGCATACCAGTAGTGCTCGCCATCGAGGCCACCGTAGGCGACTCCCAGGGTCGGGGTATAGCCTACCTGAGTTTGCGACCACAGTTGCTTGACATCGTCATAGACTTTCTCAACTGGCAAGGCATGTTCAACACCAGTATGGCCATCGACTACCATGCTCATATTAGTCTGGAACAACGAACCACCTTCCGGCACGACCATCATTTGTGTCAGGCGTGCAGCCTCCAGCACTTGCTGGCGTTGCTCACGCCTTGGCTGGTTGTAGCTCTTGACTGAAATCGCGCCTGCTGCCTTGAGGCGTTTCAAATGCGTCAAAGCATCATCAAGATTATTGACGATGGCGGCAAAATTACCCTTGGCACCGTAGAGGATAGTGCCGGTAGAGTAAATACGTGGCCCCAGTACTTGTCCGGCTCTTTGTAATTCACTTTGCGTGAAGATTTCTCCAGTGTCGTTCGATGGATCATGGATGGTCGTTACACCAAAAGCCAGCGAAGCATAATTCACCCAGCTTTGCTGCGGAATAATGCCGCCCTCACCCATGCTGCCATGCCAATGCACATCGACCAGGCCCGGCAAAATGGTTTTGCCCTTGGCATCAATCTGAGTTGCACCTGCAGGTATCGCCACATCAGCAGATTTGCCGACACTGACGATGCGGTTATCCTTGACGACAATACGGCCATCTTCTATGACCTCCTCGCCTTTCATTGTGACGATTCTGGCGCCGGATATAACTGTGTAACCACTAGGTTTGTCAGCAGCCTGGCGGAAGCCTATCTTTTGCCCCTGCTCTACCGGTTTAGGCAATTCAGCAGGTGCGCCCGGCACGAAAGCAAAAGCGTCTTTCAATTCACGGCTGAATAATTCATCGCCGAGTGAGAAGTTGATACGCTTGCTATCGCCAGACCAGTGCAGGTATTGACCGGCATTGACGTCCAGCTGTTTGACAGGCAGCGCATCCATTTTCTGCCCTATAGTGATGGCCTTGCCAGCCAGCGGCAATGGCGTCACATAAGCATGGTAGCGTTCGCCAAAAGCCAGCCATTCACCATCTGGCGAAATCGCAAATTCACCGGCAAATTCACTTTTTGCAACTGGCTGCTCGGGCTTGCCATCCAGAGGTACGCGTACCAGTGAAGTAGTCCAATCGACTTCACCAGTATATTGTGTACGGGTGACATACACTGCCTGCCCATCTTTGCCAAATTGCGGTGCACCACCCTCTTCCGTCAACAGGCGCGGCTCGGTTTTACCGTCTGCATTCGCCAGGAATACGCCGGTTTCCATGCCATACCAGGGCGTAGTCAGGTAACCACCCTTGGCTTTGACATAGGCAACTTGCTTGCCATCAGGTGAAAAACGCGCCTGCAGGTATTTACCCGGGGCCTTGGTCACTATGGTTTCCTTGCCGCTGGCAAGCTCCACAGTTCTGACTGCGCCGAGCTTTTCATCATTCCAGCTACTGAATACGACCGACTTTCCATCGCGTGAAAAGCTGGGGAAGAATTCAAAATGTGTGTTTTGCGTGGTCAGGCGGCGTGGCGTGCCATTTGGCAGGTCCTTGACATAGATATGCCCCAGCGCCGAGTAAACAACTTTATCCCCCTGCGGTGCGACATTTACCCAGCGCAGCTGATGAACATCGAACTGATCAGGCGCGACCTCTTGCGGGAAGCGCAAGGCACTGCGCACTTCCCGGGTATCTTTCACATGAAAAGGAATTTCGACTGCCTTGTGGCTGAACGGATCAAGACGCCAGAGCTTACCCTTGGCCCAGACCACAATTTCTTTGCTACCTGGCATCCAGGCAAAGGCTGGATACACACCTTGAATAGCCCAGGCTTCTTGCATATCACGCTCCAGCTCTGGCCAGGCTGCTGTTTCTTCGCCCGTCTGTAGATTTTTCAGGAACAAAGCCGACTGGTTGCGAATGCGGCGCACAAAGGCCAGGTACTTGCCATCCGGCGAAGGCACCGGGCGGACTGCACCACCGGGGCCACTGACGAGCGCCTTGACCTTACCATCTTGCAGGTCGCGGCGGAAAATCTGGTAAATCTGCCCATTGGAATTTTTATTGTATTCAAAGGACGTACCCGGCGTTGTGTCTTGCGAATAATAGACATAACGGCCATCTGGCGAAAACGCCGGCTCTCCCAGGTCTTTTTGCCAGTTTGGCTTTTCATTCAATTGCACGCCCGTGCCACCACTTTGATGATACAGCCAGATTTCACCAGAACCCAGTGAACGGGTACCGGTATAGTGCTTGCGTGCGGCGATGTACTGACCATTCGGGTGCCAGACGGGATTATTCAAGAGGCGGAAGTCTTCCTTGCTGACTGCATGCGCATTGCTGCCATCGACATTCATAACCCAGACATTGTCGCCACCACCCGCATCAGACATATAGGCAATCTGTTTGCCATCCGGTGAAAAGCGCGCCTGCATTTCCCAGGCAATCGAGTGCGTCAAGGCCTTGGCTTCACCGCCAGCGATGGGTAGCGTATATAAATCGCCGAGCAGGTCAAATACGAGTTGTTTGCCATCCGGGCTAACGTCTACGCTCATCCAGGTACCAGTGCGAGTGTCAATATTGACTGTTTTGCTTTCACCTGGTGGATGATTGACATCCCATTTCTTTTTTTCTGCATCTGGCTTGGTGGCTGGCTCGGCGGCCAGCGCAGGCAAGCACAGCACGACAGCCCAAGCCAGCGGCAACAGTTTTGACACACGCATAAATTTTCCCTTTGGTTTATTATTTAATTTGTCAGATTTCAGACTTAGCCTGGATTTATCTGCATCCTCTCGCATTCATCAATATCGATGTGATTGCGATAATATATCAATAGAATATCAAGCTAGTGGAATCAGATTCATAGACCGCTGAAAAGTTCCTGTTTTGTAGCTGGCTAAACAGCGTCTCTGTTTAGTCCCTGTCGAGTTTGCAACAAAGAGCGCTTCTTAATCCGTCAAGCAGCTTGTCATAAGGTATTATTTGATCAATTCTATATCGCCTGCGACCATGAATCTATTTGCCACTGAAGAGGAAGTGACTCAGCTTGCCAACGGGCTGGCTTCAGCGCAAGGTTTGGAAAAATTGATCAGTCAACTGACGTTAGCCTGGTATCTGCGGCAAAGGGATAGTCAAAGCGCAAGCGAGTTGGTGATCGCAGTCAAAGCCGATCTTGCAGACGCAAATATCTCCGATAAACTCAAAAATCAATTTCATGCACGGCTTTGCCTGATTGAAGCTGAAATCGCAGCATTATTTTGTGACCTGACCGTTGCCGAGCAATTGCTGGCACAAGCCATCACCATATTCAATGAACTCGGCGATACCATCGGGCTGGGTGATGCCAGCCTGACCAGCGCCAGCCTCGCATTGGAACAAGGTGACGCAGGCAGAGAATCCCGCTCATGCGCAGCAGCAAAGACATGGTATTTCAAGGCAAATGACACGCTCAGGGTAGCAATTGCTGAATCCTGGGTTATCTATGAACTGGCATTTTATGATCCGCTGGCAGCCTCGCGCCGCCATGCCGATTTTGACGAACAATATCTGCACCGCGATCATCCTGCAGTTGCGGCCCATATGGCAGCAGCCTATGGGGTGATTCATGGCCGTCGTGAACCGGCCAGGGCATCGGTTTATTATCTGCAGTCCAGCGAACTGGCCCGGCAGACTGGCATGGTCAGGCTGGCGATTGTCTCTGCCGGCAACTCTGGTGAATCCATGCAGACTGTCGGTGACCTGGAAGGCGCAGCCGGCGTCTTCGACTGGGCTGTGGAGCGTGCCCGTAAAACAGAATGGCCTGCATTGATAGGCAATGCCATGGCGCATTTGGGTAGTTTGCTAAGACAACTGGGTCAATACGAACGTAGTCAGAAAATACTTGAAGAGGCCTTGAATAGCTTCTCAAAAACGCCCGGCGGAATTAACAAGGCCATAGCCCATGCGGAATTAGCAGAATGTCTGCTCATTCAGGGCGAAACCAATAGAGCCCTGGCTTGTTTTAACGAGGCAATCCTGCTATTCCGGGCGGCTCAATCCATGGACGATTTACCGCAAGCCTTGATACGCTATGCCCGGGCATTGTCCGCCTCAAACCAGGCTGATGCTGCATTAGCCACCATCGCCGAGGCAAAATCCTTCATAGTCCAGCACCAGTTCACCGCCCTGGGCGTCACTCTTAATCAGACCCTCGCTGAAATACATGCCCGTCACGTTATTAGCAGCCCAGAAACAATGGATGCTCCGAATGCCATCATCCACTATCTTGAAGAATCTTTGCGGGCGGGTGAATTGACAGAGGGCTGGCAAGCCAGCACAGAATTACTGATGGCCTTGAGCGATGCATGGGCTGATGCAGGAGACAGCAACAAAGCTTTACTTTATGCACGGTTGGCCATAGCCGCAGAACAGCGGGAAAGCAAAAAACAGGCAAATAACCGTACTGCCATGGCGCAGGTCAGGCATGAAACTGAATTGATCAGGGCAGAAGCAGAACAACAAAGATTGATTGCTGTTTCTGAAGCCCGTCGCGCTGCCACCTTGCAGGAAGCGGGAACCACGCTTGAACGACTGGGCAGAATAGGTCAGGAAATCACATCCAACCTTGATCCCGAAGCAGTATTTGAAGCCATACATTATCATCTTAAGGATTTGCTGGACGCGACAACCTTCATTATCTACATGCTGTCAGCAGATGGGCAGACGCTGACACAGGCATTTGGCATAGAAGAAAATATGCCCCACCCTTACCATGAAGTCGCATTGACAGATACACGTGCGTCAAGTGCACGCTGTGTGCGTGAGAGACGGGAAGTCAAGCTTGAACTGCTGCCAGACAATGATTTTCCCGTGGTGCCAAATACGCTGGGAACATTGAGTCTGCTATTTGCACCGCTGAGCATAGGTGAACGCATATTGGGTGTGATGAGCATACAAACACCGCGTGAATATGCCTATGGTGAAAGAGAATGCCTGATCTTTCGTAGCCTGTGTTCTTATGGCGCGATTGCGCTGGATAATGCCAATGCCTATCGCGAATTGCGTCAGACTCAGCAACAACTCGAAGAGGCAAGTATCACAGAAAGACAGGCACGCAAAAAAGCAGAAGATGCCACCAAATTGAAAAGTGAGTTCCTGGCCAATATGAGCCATGAAATCCGCACGCCGATGAATGCAGTCATAGGCCTGGCGCATCTTGCCCTGCAAACCAGGCTCACCCCCAAACAATATGACTATGTCAGCAAGATCCATCATGCCGGCGAATCGTTGTTGGGCATCATCAATGACATACTGGATTTTTCCAAGATAGAAGCGGGTATGCTGGATGTGGAGAAAATTCCATTTTCCATCAAGGATGTGCTCAATAGCGTATCGACCCTGACCAGCCAGAAAGCCATAGAAAAACAGATCGCCTATATTGTGCGAATTTCTGAAGAAGTACCTTCACGTTTGCGCGGCGACCCGCTGAGGCTGGGCCAGATACTGACCAATCTGGTCAATAATGCTGTCAAATTCACTCCCAGCGGCGGCGAAATTGAAGTCAGTGTCAAAAGATTGCCCACCCCTTCTGAAACAACTGATCTGACATTTTCAGTAAGAGATACGGGCATAGGCATGTCCGCCGAGCAGCAACAAAGCCTGTTCCAGCCATTTACCCAGGCAGATGGCTCGACTACCCGCAAATATGGGGGAACGGGCCTGGGCTTATCCATATCACGTCGTCTGGTGGAATTAATGGGGGGGCAGATTGCTGTCTACAGTCAGGAAAATCATGGATCGACATTTGCCTTCACCTTGCCGCTGGAAATAGACTTCAGCCTGAATGGTGAATCAGACTCCCATGCAGAATCACGTGTGACCCATAGCGCCAATATTGCAGCACAAAACCATGCGGGCCGTCGTGTCTTGCTGGCGGAAGATAACCCCGTCAATCAGCAAATTGCCATCGAATTGCTGAGCATGGTAGGCATTACCGCTGATGTTGCCGACAATGGTGAAGAGGCAGTACGCCTCATCATGGCAAACGAACCGGCGTATTACGCCATGATATTCATGGATCTGCAAATGCCCATCATGGATGGTCATGAAGCTGCTGCAAAAATCAGATTAGATGCCCGTCTGGATGACACGCCCATCATCGCCCTGACTGCGCATGCAGTCGGTGACATTCGCGAGCGCTGCATGCGTGAAGGCATGCAGGATTATCTGACCAAGCCTATACAACCGGACGCCTTGTTCAGCATAGTCTCACACTGGATGGATACCGAACATGAACTACCGGTGCCCGGCAGCCTGATCACCAGCACCGTGTTTGATGATGAAGATGCGGGATTCCCGCAATTCAATGAACTCGATACCAGCCTCGGCCTGCATTACATGGGTGGGCGTCACGAGTTTTATATCAATATGTTGCATAGATTTGAACAAAGCCAGGCAGATACTCTGCATGATTTAAACAGGTTCATACAAATTGGTGAGTACGGTAATGCAGAAAGGCTCAGCCATACCCTCAAAGGCCTGGCAGGCAGTATAGGCGCGACGAAACTGCAAAAAATAGCGGCAGAACTGGAATACAAACTCAGCAAGGAAGAAGACAGGGAGTTTATATTGAATACCCTGGAGCCACTTACCCAGTCGCTCAATGCGGTGCTGGATGAGTTGAAAATAGTATTGCCAGGAATTTTGCCTCAGCATGAAGAAGTCATCGTCGATGAAGCCGAGGCAAAGAATATTGTGGATGAACTACGCGCACTGCTCGCAGCCTCGGATGCGGATGCACAAAGTCTGTTTGAAGAAAACGAAACTGCCATTGCCACTCAGTTCAACCAGGATGCCATGATACAACTCAGGCATTTCATGCATCAGTTTGAATTTGAAGCTGCAGCAAAACTCATAGAGCAACAGTAGCAGCCTCAAATTACCTTATTTTCTTTTAAAGCAGCGATACGCTCTTCACTCATCCCCCAGTCGTGCAAAATCTCAGCACTATGCTGGCCTGGTGCTGCCGGCGGCATGCTGATTTCTGGCGCAGTCCTGCTGAAACGTGGCGCAGGTGCTGGTTGGACTATGCCTTCAATATCAGTAAAATTGGCCCTGGCCTGATTGTGCGGATGTTCAGGCGCTTCTGCCATATCGAGTACCGGGGCGAAACAGATATCTGTTCCTTCCATTAATTCACACCATTGCTGGCGGGTTTTAGTTTTGAACAGCGCTGTACATTTTTCTTTCAGTTCTGGCCATTTCTGGCTATCCATTTGCGCAGTGAATGCAGGGTCAGTGATAGCTGCACGTTCCAGCAACAAAGCATAAAACTGCGGCTCTATTGCGCCTATGGAAATGAATTTACCGTCGGCGCAGGTATAGGTATCATAAAAATGCGCGCCTCCATCCAGCATATTTGCTTCACGCTGGTCTGACCATGCACCAAAAGCACGGAAGCCATAAATCATCGCGCCCAACAAGGCTGAACCATCGACCATGGCTGCATCCACCACCTGTCCCTTGCCAGAGCTGCGTGCTTCCAGCGCCGCACAGACCACACCAAAAGCCAGCATCATTGCACCGCCGCCAAAGTCGCCGACCAGATTCAAGGGCGGTGCAGGTGGGGTATCTGCCCGCCCCATGGCATGCAACATGCCGCTGAGGGCGATGTAATTCAGGTCATGCCCTGCCGCCTGTGCCAGCGGACCATCCTGGCCCCAGCCAGTAATACGGCCATATACCAGACGTGGATTGCGTTGCAGGCAGACTTCCGGCCCCAGGCCCAGTCTTTCCATAACACCTGGCCGGAAACCCTCCAGCAGGATATCGGCACTCGCTACCAGATCCAGCAAGACGGCTTTGGCCTCCGTTTGCTTCAAGTCCAGCGCCAGCGAGCGCCGCCCTCTGGCCATGACATCATATTTGGTGCCCAGCATGGGGAAAGGATTATTCGCACCCGGAGCCAGCTTGCGGTCTATGCGTATGACTTCTGCCCCCATGTCAGCCAGCATCATTGCGGCAAAAGGGCATGGGCCTAAGCCCACCATTTCTATGACACGTATGCCTTGTAAAGGTCCAGCCATGTTTCGCTCTCCGCTTTTTCTCGTTTATAAATTACGGGAAATGATTTCTTTCATGATTTCATTGGCACCACCATAAATGCGCTGTACCCGCGCATCGACATACATTTGCGCTATAGGATATTCCAGCATATAGCCATAACCGCCAAATAATTGCAGACACTGATCGATGACCTTGCACTGCAAATCAGATATCCAGTATTTGGCCATTGATGCCAGCTCGGTATCCATGCGCCCTTCCATCATATCGACTATACAGCGGTCGATGAAGGTACGGGCAATTGTTGCCTCGGTCTTGATCTCCGCCAATACAAAGCGGGTATTTTGCATCTCTATCAGGGCCTGGCCAAAGGCCTTGCGCTCACGTGTATGCGTGATCGTCAGATCCAGTGCGCGCTCTATAGCCGCGACGCCAGAGACGCCGAGTATGGTGCGTTCATAAGGCAGCTCAGTCATCAACTGGGTAAAACCCTTGCCTTCGACACCACCAAGTACTCTGTCCAACGGCACACGCACATCGTCAAAGAACAATTCACAAGTATCCTGGCCTTTTTGCCCTATTTTTTCCAGTATGCGCCCTACCCGGTAACCGCGGCAGTCTCTGGTTTCTACCATGATCAGTGATACTCCCTTGGCACCAGCCTCGGGGTCAGTCTTGGTCACGACCACTACCAGGTCGGCCATATAGCCATTGGAGATAAAAGTCTTGGAACCATTAATGACATAGCTGTCACCATCACGCCTCGCTGTGGTGCGTATGCCTTTGAGGTCAGACCCGGCACCAGGTTCAGACATGGCGATAGCAGCGATCATTTCACCAGAGGCCAGCTTGGGCAGGTATTTTTGCTTTTGCTCTTCTGTCCCCTGATTCAAGATATAGTGCGCGACAATAGCATGCACATGGATGCCAAAGGCCATGTCACCGGCATAAGTCAGTTCTTCAAAAACAATGGATTGATGGGCAAAACTGCCACCAGAGCCACCATATTCTTCTGGTATGTCAGCCAGCAAGATGCCCATGGCACCGCCCTTGTCCCAGACATCACGATCTACATGTTGCTGTTTTTTCCAATGCTCCTGATGCGGGGTTACTTCGGCAGCGACAAAGCGGCGTACTGCATCGCGAAAAGTTTCCAGCTCAGGTGTCATCCAGCGTGGTTTGATTTGCATACTGTGTCTCCTATGTAATGAACTCAGGCTTTTGTGCCTGATTTTTATTGGCCTGATTGATGGCAGCTTTATTTAAGGTTACCATCAAGAGCTATCAGAAAAGCACGCCATCCCATTTTTTAGAAGACTATCCCCAATAGCAATGCCCAAAGAAATCATTACAGACACGACAGGGCGAGCATTGCCAGGGACACAAACTGCAAAGAAACGCGGTCGCCCAGTGCTGGATGGCTCAGAAAGCATACGCCAGGATTTGATCAGGAAATCAGCACAGCTGTTCAGGACAAAGGGTTACGACAACACCACTGTGCGTGATATTGCTGCTGCAGTGGGAATACAGTCTGGCAGTTGGTTTTATCACTTCAAGACCAAACAAGACATCCTGGTCGCCGTGATGGAACAAGGCATGCAAAAATCGCTGGAAGAAATAGAAAAGCTGGCTTTGGCAGATTTGCCGCCGCGGCTGGCGTTTCAGCATTTGGTCAAGGTTCATCTGAATACCTTGCTGGCTCCGGAGCATGATTTTATTGCAGTACTTCTGTATGAATGGCGCGCACTCGACAAACCGGCACGCGCACGTATCATTGCTCTTAAGGATAAGTATGAAGCTGCGTGGGAAAAAGTTATCACAGACTTGCATGCATCAGGAGATTGGGCCATGCCCACGCGCATAGACAAGTTGCTGATGTTTGGCACGCTGAACTGGACAGCACAATGGTATAGACGCGGTTCTGGTATCAGCATAGATGAGCTGGCTGAACAGGCGCTGCAGTTCATCTTGCGCACCAAATCTGAATGACAGGGTAAGGGGCAACACAAGGGCTTACTCTTCCAGAGCTATTTCCAGTTTACGGGTATCAATAATCAGCTTTTTACCCAGAAAAAGCTTATTCCCGACCATGCCTCCTGCGCCAAGACTGCTGATTGCAAGCTCCTGCAAGAAGCCCATATCCTGGACATAACTGATCTCTTTCACTGGCAGCTTGATGCCCCCTACTATTGCCTCTGCGCTGGTTTCTACCGTATGCGCAGTCAATATCTTGTCCCAGGGGCGAATAGCATAAACCACCGGCTTGGCATCCTGCTTTGCCAGTCGCTGGAAAGTTTTTTCATTACTAATCCAGGACAAAGCGCTGGAACCGCTGTCATACATCACCGTTTTCTCTTCACCGTCAAAAGTAACTGGCATGACTATCCTGCGGCCAGAAAAACTGAAGGGCTGGAATTTACTACTTGCCAAATGCAAGCCTTCACGTTCGCGGGAAAATTGGATTATATCTTTCTTGAAGTCCAGCACTACTACTCTGCCATCAATCAAATCTGCACCTATGGTGCCGATTACTTCTATACTGTCCTTGCTCCAGTCAAGACCTGCGCCTTCGCGCTGCATGATGGAAATATTTTTTGCAAGCACCTGCATATCACCGAGTTTAAAATTAACTGCGGCAAGCTTGTCGCCAGAATTCACGAACTGATATTTCTCGGCAATCGCCTTCCATTTATTGGAATAAAAAACAGTCGATGCGTGACCAAGATCAAGCTGCATGTAAAATATTTTTTCCTCGCTGCTGCCAAAGTGTACCGGTAGCAACAAGGCGGCATGATCCAGGGGTGGCAATGGTGCCGGGCGTGGTATGGCACTCCACAATATATTCACTTCACCGCCGTCACCTGACAATTCTACTTGCGCAGGTGTCAATCTAGTGCCTGTGGCACAGGCTGAGATGAGTAAGCTCAAGCCCAAAAGCAAAAAGGAAGTGAAACACTTCCTGAATTTGCCTGGCTTGACGGGATTAACAATGTCAAGCATGTACATTTATTGACTCCGTAATCTATGCATATCCAGAATTCGGTTCAAGCAGTTTTACGACGTGAAAACAGGGCAACCAGGCCGACCACCAGCAAGACAGGGAAAAGCAAGGGCAGCATTGCCAATGCCAGCGAACCCAGTACTACAGCGAAAATCACGCACAACAATATTGCCACGCCTGCCAGTACCATGCCCGTCAGGCCAAGCGCAAACACCACCGCCACTACAGTAATGCCGCAACCGAACAAGACGCCAAAGAATCCACCCACGCCATCGATGTCGTCGCCATCAATCTGCACATCGACGCCATGAGAGGACGACATGATTATCATGGCAAAAACCAGGATGGACAGGAGGACGATGGCGATACCTTTGTTTGAGGCAATGCGTGATGTGATATTAGATGTCATGATAGGCTCCCTTTAGCTCAAGTGTGAATTTGATGATTTCTTGTGTTCTGTGATTCGATGTAAGCATCTTATAAAAGAACACCTGGCGCTTCCATGGGCTTGCGACAGAATGCGCAAATCACGGCTTGAACAGTGATAGGGAGGGAGGAATGGGACAAAAACAGGCAAAAATAGACACGAAAAGCAAAAAAGCAGCCGTTAGCTGCTTTTTTGCCTGCTATAGAGCGATAAAAGATCAGCTACCGGTATAACTGGTCTTCATCGTAGTAAAGAATTCCACGGCAGCACTACCCTGTTCACGGGCACCATAGCTGGACGCCTTGCTGCCACCAAATGGAACATGGTAATCGACCCCAGCGGTAGGCAGGTTGACCATGACCATGCCTGCACGGGCATGACGCTTGAAATGAGTGGCGTATTTCAATGAAGTCGTGCAAATCCCTGCTGTCAGGCCAAATTCAGTATCGTTTGCCAGTTGCAGCGCATGCTCATAATTTTTGGCGGGAATGACGGATGCTACCGGGCCAAAAATCTCTTCCCTGGTATGTTGCATGGCAGGGTCGCAATCAACGAACAGGGCTGGATTAAGGAAGTAGCCATCGGTGTCGCGTGACAGGCGCTCACCACCAAAGGCCAGTTTGGCACCTTCATCTTTGGCGATCTGTATATAGCGCAAGTCCTGTTCCAGCTGAGACTTATCGACTACCGGGCCTATATCTATACCTGCCTGCAAGGCATGCCCTACTTTCAGGCTCTTCAATTTATCGATCATCGCGGCGACAAATGCCGGGTAGATTTTCTCTTCGACGATGAGGCGTGATGAAGCTGTGCAGCGCTGACCAGTAGAAAAATAAGAGCCCTGAATTGCAGCATTGACAGCCACATCGAGGTCAGCATCTGCCAATATCACCAGCGGGTTCTTGCCACCCATTTCCAGTTGTACCTTGGCGCGGCGTGCGGCGCAAGCAGCCAGCACCCGGCTGCCGGTGCCAACGGAACCGGTAAAGCTGATGGCATCCACCCTGCTGTCTTTGCTTAAAGCTTCACCAACAATACGGCCAGGGCCGGACAAGAGATTGAATACGCCTGCAGGCAAACCGGAACGGCTGATGATCTCGGCCATGGCCCAGGAGCAGCCTGGCACCAGCTCCGCCGGTTTCAAGATCACGGTATTGCCATAGGCCAGCGCCGGTGCAGCTTTCCAGGCAGGAATAGCCATAGGAAAATTCCAGGGCGCGATAATGCCGACGACGCCTACCGGTTCGCGGGTGACATCAACATCCACGCCCGGGCGTACTGAAGCCAGTTTGTCGCCGCGTATGCGCAAGGCTTCCTGTGCAAAGAATTTAAAGATGGCTGCTGCACGACCAACCTCGCCTATCGCTTCTGGCAGGGTCTTGCCTTCTTCGCGTGCCAGCAAACTGCCGAGTTCAGCTTTGCGTTCATTGATTTCTGTGCCTATCTTATCAAGCGCATCTGCCCTTTGCTGCACGCCAGAATTACGCCAGCCTTCTGCAGCATCACGCGCAGCGGCAATTGCCAGTTCTACCTGTTCATTACCTGCACTGGCGTATTCGCCCACGACTTCACTCAAATCAGAGGGGCTGTGTGTGACAGTCACGTTTGCGCCATCATGCCAGCTACCATTGATATACAGTTGTTTCATTTTTATTCTTCCTTATTTTTCAATCTTGTTGTTCAGTCTTGCTTTTCAAGCTTTTTGTTCAACCTTATTCTTCAACATTCCCCGCTACACCACCCAGAGCGGCAAGAGTTGATGTTTTTGTAGGGAAAACCGGTTGTCTCAGTCCCGGCGCCTCCCAACCAAACATGAACTGGCAGGCCGCACCACAAATACGACCCTGGCATGCGCCCATACCTGCCCTGGTCATCAGCTTTGCAGTGCGCCAGTCGTCATGTTCACGCAATTGCCTTGCACTGACATCTTCGCAGCGGCACACCAAGGTATCTGACTTGCATAACTTGCGCAGGCTGTCGTCTGTTGCAAAACTCTGCTTGAGTAAATCAGCAAATTGCCTTGCATGAGTGCGGCGAGCAAGATCATCTTGCTCAGCGGCCTGCCCAATTGCAGCCAGACCGGCAATGTGCCCTTCTGCCAAAGCCTTGTCAACACCGCCTATACCGCAAGCCTCGCCTGCCACCCATACATCGGCACGCGTACTGGCCTGATTAGCATCGACAACGATGCTGCCATCCCTGATCTGGCACCCCAACAGGGTACCGATTTCCAGATTGGGTAACAAACCAAGACCACAGGCCAGTAAATCACAGCTCAAGTCAATTTTTTTGTCACCATGTTGCAGGCTGATGCCCAGCAGGCGCTGCTCGCCATGTGCCTTGACCACTCTGGCATCATGCCGGTAATGCACAAACTTAAGTTGCCAGAACAATTTCAGTGCCTGCAATAACTTGCCGCGGTGCGACTTGAGCAAGGCCCAGAAAAATTGACGTAAATTTTTGCTGCTTTTTGTTTCTATGATACTGACGACCTGACCGCCAGCACGTATGACTGTCTCAGCTACTGCCAGCAGCAAGGGGCCACTACCTGCAACGGCTACGCGCTTGCCTTCCACTGGCATGCCGCCCTTGATCAAGGCTTGCAAACCACCAGCACCAGTGACACCTGGCAAAGTCCAGCCGGGGAAAGGCAAGAGCAACTCGCGGGCACCGCTACAGATAATCAGCTTGTTCCAGCTTAATTTTTGTGCGCCGCCTGCTGTTTCCAGCAGAAATTCTTTTTCAGCAGGGGCGGCAACTATACGCACGCCATACACCATGCGTACATTCAGGCAATTTGCCAGCGCCTGCCACAAGTCATGCGCCCGCTGGTCGCGCCATGTTGCTGGACCACCGCGCCAGATTTGCCCGCCAGGAGCGGGATTTTCATCGATCACAGTGACGGTGGATGACAATTCAGCTGCGGCCAGCGCCGCTGCCAGGCCCGCAGGGCCTGCACCTATGATAAGTATGTCCGTCGAAAACGGGAGAATCGCTGATACCATCGTCACACTCCCAGACCAGTGGTTCCGGTATTGATCACCATGCCCGAGCGACAGTATTCCTGGCAAGCCAGTTTATGCGGCTGACCATTAATGCGTACCCTGCATTCCTGGCATACGCCCATGCCACAAACGGCAAAACGCGGCTGACCAGAAATCGACTGGCGTGTCTGCATATTGTCATACCGCATCAGGGCAGCAGCTACACTCATCTCTGTTGTCGCCTCAAAGGGAGAGCCGTTAATCCAGATTGCGATTATTTTTGTGTCTGGGGCGTGCTCACGCATATTTCAACTCCTGCACAGGAAAAAAACGTTCAGGCGAATAATGCGGATAATCGATCTCTCCTGCTCGCCCGGCAATCTGGTCTGCCAGCATTTTTGCTGTCGCCATGGCCGTCGTCACCCCCAGGCCTTCATGCCCTGCTGCCAGCCAGACGCCTGGCAATTCTGGATGAGGCCCGATAATCGGATGACCGTCGGGTGATGCCGGACGCATGCCTGCCCAGGCGCGTATGATTTGCATGTCGGCCAGGCAAGGTAATAGCGTCATGGCGGACTGCAAGACTGCTCCCAGCGCCTTGGGGTCCAGGCTGTTGTTGGTTTGCCCATCCTGTCTACAAGAACCGATCAACCATTGCCCGTTACTGCGTGGTTGCACATTGGCCGCCACGGCAAGTGCATCTGCAGACATCGCCGCCTGGCCATAATTCATGCTGACAATCTGATGTGAAAGACGACCGGGATAGCGGTCAGTAATCGCCAAATGGCCTTTACGGCCAAACACGGCAATTTCAGGCAATAGCCTGGCTACTTCCAGCCCGGCAGCGACGATGATGATATCTGCAGTCAGCTTGCTGCCATCAGCAAAAATCAACTGGTTTGCTGCTAGCTGTGCAACACTGTTACCCAGAATCAGATTACCACCACGCTTGACCAAAAGCTGAGCCATGAAATGTGCGAGTTTGGGCGGGTACACCACGCTATCGCCAAACACCCTGACGCCACCAGCAAGACCGGGACGCAAAGCAGGTTCCAGTTTTTGCACCTGCTCACCAGTCAAGGCTTCGGCACGCCATAGCCGCGCATTCATTGCTTGCGCACGATGATGTGCCTCCGAAAGCTGGTCTTCGTTTTCTGCCACCCACAAGGTGCCGCATTGACTGACTTCACCGGCACCTGGAAATTCAGTGAAGAAGTCTTTCCACATACGCAAAGACAGCAGGCACAAGTCCAGCTCTTGCTCAGTTTCGTCCAAAGCGACCAGGTGTCCCATACCTACTGCAGTTACTCCACAGCCAGGGGATGCCGCATCAATCAAACTGACCTGATAGCCTTCTTCCTGCATTTTCAAGGCACAGGTGGTGCCGACTATGCCGGCACCAATGACACATACTGTCGTTTTCATTGATATGTTTCCTGTGCCATCACATCAACTTAAAAATATCAGTTAAATGTTGGCAAAACCGGACGATTGGCGAGAGAAGCGCTGACCACTTGCTCTACACGGGTACGCAGAGCACCTTCCAGTGGCAGACGCGGTGCACGCACGCGGTCATTGGAATCAATGGCTAATGCTTCTACCAGTTTGATGTTTTGTACCAGGTAAGTAGAGACATCCAGGTCCAGCAAAGGACGGAACCAGCGGTAGATATCCAGCGCTTCGTTATAGCGGCCAGCCTTGATGAGGCGGTAAATGGCGACTGTTTCATGCGGGAAAGCCACAACCAGACCAGCTACCCAGCCAGTGGCACCAGCAGTCAATGCCTCAAAAGCCAGGTTATCTACGCCAGTGAACAAGTCATAACGACTACCCAGACGATTGATGATTTCTGTAGTGCGACGGATATCATCAGAAGATTCTTTTACTGCCACAAAACGTGCGTCATCAGCCAGCTCTTCCAGCATGTCTGTTGTCACATCAACGCGATAAGCCAGGCGATTAGAATAAATCATGACAGGCAAATCACCGGCAGCGGCAATGCTGCGCAGGGTTGCTACGGTTTCACGGTGATTAGTGTGATAGATGGTGCTAGGCACAACCATCAAGCCATCGGCACCAGCTTTGGCGGCTTTTTCAGCCAGGGCACAGGCATCACGTGTTGCTGCCTCGGCGACGGTCAAAATGGCAGGCTTGTTGCCTGCCACTTCTTTCGTCAATTTCAGCACATCAATACGCTCGGCATGGGATAACAAAGGGCCTTCGCCCAGAGAACCGCAAGCGATCAGACCATCACAACCGGCATCCATCAAATAACGGAAACAGCGCTCCATTTCCTTGAAGTCCAGCGTATCGTCCTGGTTGAATTTTGTTGTAACTGCGGGAATGACGCCTTGCCACATGATATTTGCCTTGTCTCCGGATAAAACCGGTCAATTTTTGAAAATCAATCAAAGAACCTGATGCTGACAAATCGCGAAGAAATCGATCACAGTAAATATAAGCTATTTGCAAACTTATTTCACGCGCTGCCAGATTCGAACATGACAAAGTGTAAGCCCGCAAAGAGGCCCAGTCTTGATGTTTGTATGCATTTTGAAAGACGAAATCGGCACAGTCGATTATTACTGCGCGACAAGGGTAAGCCGGGACCAGCAAGGTGCAGCAGGCAAGGAGAAACTACCTCTCCTTGCCTGGCAGATGAAATTTAATTAACTACTATTGGGTATCAAGCAAGTGCTGAAAGGAAAAAAGCACCTACCAAAGTAATCATCACTCCTGCATACCGTGGCAATGTACTGGTCAGCATCTTTTGAGCCGCATTGCTGGCAAACCAGCCAGCGGCATGAATAAGTACCGTCGCCAGCACAAAACCGGCACCATACAACACGGCAGATTCATACACTGGCATTTCCTGCCCATGTGCATAGCCATGCGCCATGGCAAATACAGATACCAAAGCCACTCCTGCACTAACAGGCAACCTGACTGCAAAACTGATCAACAAACCAAGAACAAGCACTGAAGTTGCAATACTGTGTTCTACACCAGGCAAAGCTATGCCAGCAAGAGCTAATGCCCCGCCAACGACCATCATCAAGGGGAAACTGGCTGGTATCAACCAGGCACGCCCATGTTTTTGTTGCGCCGCCCAGATACCTATTGCCAGCATGGCCAGCAAATGGTCGAACCCGGTAAATGGATGGAGAAAACCATCCTGCAGGGCATTCATGGAATGCAGCACACTGTCATGCGCCATAGCTGGCAATGAAATCATGGCACTGTCCAAGGCTGCGACCACATACAGGCAACGCAATTTATTAAGTTTCATATTTAACTCCAAATCCAGATTGAAAATTAGTTTTTAACTTCGTCCAGCATGCCTTGCTGACGAATGAAGCTGACCACTGCCTCCAGCCCATCACCGGTACGCAGATTGGTAAATACAAAGGGGCGTTCGCCACGCATGCGCTTGGCGTCTTGTGCCATGATGTCGAGATTGGCACCTACATGTGGTGCCAGGTCGGTTTTATTGATGATCAGCAGATCAGAGCGGGTAATGCCTGGCCCGCCCTTGCGCGGGATTTTTTCGCCACCGGCTACATCGATGACATAGATGGTCAGGTCTGAGAGTTCAGGGCTGAAGGTGGCTGCCAAATTGTCACCGCCAGATTCCACCAGGATCAAATCAAGGTCAGGAAAATCTGCGCTCATGCGGGCTATGGCTTCCAGGTTGATGGAGGCATCTTCACGTATGGCGGTGTGCGGGCAACCGCCTGTTTCCACACCCATCAAACGCTCGGCAGGCAAGGCATCTGCACGCAGCAGGATTTCCATGTCTTCCTTGGTGTAGATGTCATTGGTGATAACGGCCATTTCATAATGATCTCGCATGCTTTTGCATAGCATTTCACAGAGTGCAGTTTTACCGGAGCCGACCGGGCCGCCTATGCCTACGCGTAAGGGATTTGGTTCTGGTGAGCTTAAATTCTGGGTGTTCATTTTTTCTTTTCCTGTTTTTAATTTTTATGACCGGTACAAGCGGCTGTACTGCACTTCATGCTGCATGGACAGCAAAGACAAACCTGGGGCCCAGTTCGATAATTGATTATCTTCCAGCTCTTGCGCCAGCCTTGCAGCTTTTTCCAATTCTGGCCGTAGCGACAGCAATAAGCGTTGTCCTGACACCTGACCAAGGGGAATGGATTTCACCCCTACCAGCACCTGATTCTCTGCCCATGAGAACAACATGCCAAGCAAAACCGATTCTGGCGGCACCTGCAAGGCAACTGCTGCGGCTGCCATGGCCGTTGGCAAAGGCAATTCATGCTGTGCCAGCAATATCGCCAGTAGCTCAGCATCGGCAATCTTCAGGTCGCTCACCAGTTTGCCCAGCGAGTAACCCATCTGTATGCTCTCTGCCCTAAACTCTGCCGTATCCCTGGCGGCAATGAACAAACTGGTCCAGTGCGATACGGCGGCCAAATCCCTGCCCACAAAAGCCTGCAACAAGCGCCACAGTACCGGTGCTTCAAAGCGGGCCACCACTTCATGCAGGCAATTGATGATCCATTCCCTGGCTGTGGCTTCGTTGCGTACCAGGCCCTTTTCTATAGCCGCTTCCATCCCTTGCGAATAGCTATAGGCACCGATGGGCAAAGATGGGCTGGCCAGTTGCAAGAGGTGAAGTAAGGCCGCAGATTGCATGCTCAAGCCTTGTTGTCTGAAGGACGGTGTATGCGCTGGCGCAAAGGTATCGGTGCCAAGGGATTATGCGGATGCCCATCATCGCCACCATGATGATGTCCACCACCATATGCTCCAGATTCCGGCTCAAAACTGGCCTGCTCTTCAGTGACGACTGCGCCCAGACCTTGTAGCATTTCCTTTAGCACCGGGTCTTTGCGTATGCGCAAAAAACCGTCGCCGACCTGCGCCTGGGTATGCCGGTTACCCAAATGAAAAGCACAGCGCAATAAATTGAAGGCAGTATCACATTCCACTTTATAAGTAGGTTCAGCAGCGGCAATGACTTCAATCACGCGGCCATCATTACCCAGCATCAGATCGCCATGGCGCATGACTGTACCGCGCACGGTGAACACGGCCACATCTTCACCACTAGCCAGAGTAGCGCGCAAACGGCTTTTTTCGCGCAACTCATACGGCAAAACCAGTTGCCCGGCGATGCTGTCGGCAGTCTCTATCTTTGTTTGTAATGTCAGCATTGTTTAAAATAAGAAATAACGTTGGGCCATGGGCAGGATTTTTGCCGGTTCACATACCAGCAATTCGCCATTGGCACGGACTTCATAGGTTTCGGAATCGACTTCCATTTTCGGCGTCAGGCTATTGTGTATCATGTCCTTCTTGCGAACATGGCGCGTATTCTTGACAGCAATCAGGGTCTTGTTAAGCTTCAGTTGTTCTGCCAGCCCAGCATCCAACCCCGCTTGCGAGACAAAGGTGAACGACTTTTTCAATCCCCCGCCAAAGGCACCAAACATCATGCGGTAATGCACAGGTTGTGGTGTTGGTATCGATGCATTCGGGTCACCCATCTGGGCAGCGGCGATCATGCCACCCTTGATGATCATCGATGGTTTCACGCCAAAGAAAGCGGGCTTCCACAAGACGATGTCGGCAATCTTGCCCACTTCCAGTGAGCCTACTGCATGGGCAATGCCATGGGTCAGCGCCGGGTTGATCGTATATTTGGCGATATAGCGTTTGACACGGAAGTTATCGTGACGCGCATTATCTTCTGCCAGCGAACCACGCTGTTGCTTCATCTTGTCTGCCGTTTGCCAGGTACGCATGATGACCTCTCCAACACGGCCCATGGCCTGGGAATCGGAAGACATCATCGAGATGGCACCGATATCATGCAAAATATCTTCAGCCGCTATAGTTTCGCGCCGTATGCGTGATTCAGCAAAGGCAATGTCTTCTGCAATTGCCGGATCCAGGTGGTGACAGACCATGAGCATGTCGAGATGCTCATCCAGGGTATTGACGGTGTATGGGCGGGTAGGATTGGTGGATGATGGCAGTACATTCGCCTCACCCACCGCAGCAATAATATCCGGCGCATGGCCACCGCCCGCACCTTCGGTATGGAAGGTGTGGATAGTCCTATCCTTGAATGCCGCCAGGGTGTGCTCCAGAAAGCCGCCTTCGTTCAGCGTGTCACTGTGGATGGCAACCTGCACATCCATATTGTCAGCCACGGTCAGGCAATTATCGATGGCTTGTGGCGTCGTGCCCCAGTCTTCATGCAACTTCAAACCTATGGCGCCTGCCCTGATCTGCTCTTCCAGCGGTAAAGGCAGGCTGACATTGCCCTTACCCAGAAAACCCAGGTTCATGGGAAACGCATCTGCCGCCATCAGCATGGAATGCATATGCCAGGGGCCAGGCGTACAGGTGGTTGCTGCCGTGCCAGTTGCCGGGCCCGTACCACCACCCAACATGGTAGTGACGCCACTCATCAACGCTTCTTCTATCTGCTGCGGGCAAATGAAATGGATGTGTGAATCGATGCCACCAGCGGTCACGATCTTGCCTTCACCGGCAATGATCTCGGTTGCGCCACCAATTGCCATATCAACGCCAGACTGTATGTCTGGGTTACCCGCCTTGCCTATGCAGGCAATCAAGCCATTTTTTATGCCGATGTCGGCCTTGACGATACCCCAGTGATCAATGATGACAGCATTGGTGATGACGGTATCCATGACTTCAGCATGTGGCCTTTGCGACTGGCCCATGCCATCGCGTATCACCTTGCCACCACCAAACTTCACCTCTTCGCCATAGATGGCAAAGTCTTTCTCGATTTCTATGAATAGATTGGTATCTGCCAGACGGATGCGGTCACCCGTGGTTGGTCCAAACATTTCAGCATAAGCATGACGTGAAATTTTCATAGCGCCCCCATGACTTTACCGCTAAAGCCATAGACTTTTCTGTCACCCGCCAAAGCCACCAGCTCTATGCTGCGCTGCTGCCCCGGCTCAAAGCGGATGGCCGTGCCAGCGGCAATATTGAGGCGCATGCCATAGGCAAGTTGCCGTTCAAATTGCAGGGCAGGATTGGTTTCATAAAAATGGAAATGTGAGCCCACCTGTATCGGCCTGTCGCCACTATTTGCCACAGTAATGCTGACAACGGCACGGCCTACATTCAGTTCTATGTCCCCATCCTCTATCAGGGTTTCGCCTGGTATCATGGTTTTCTCCTAAGGAATGGGGTGATGAACGGTAACCAGCTTGCTACCGTCCGGAAAAGTCGCTTCGACCTGGATATCAGGAATCATTTCCGGCACGCCTTCCATGACATCGGCACGACTGAGAATTTGCGTACCTTCCGACATCAGTTCAGCCACCGTGCGGCCATCACGCGCACCTTCCATGATGGCGGCGGTGATCAGGGCGACTGCTTCCGGGTAATTCAGCTTCAGGCCACGCGCTTTGCGTCTCTCTGCCAGCAAGGCAGCAGTAAATATCAGCAACTTATCTTTTTCTCTGGGTGTCAGATCCATATCTTCTTTCGCTTATTGTCTGTGCTATCACCAAACTTATTATTTATCGCCCTTTGCAAAATAACAAGCAAGTCCACATAGGTGACAGACCAACGCTCTAAAAACATTATAAAAAGCAACACAGCAAGTTTCGAACCAAGGGCAAATAGCCTGGATTACCGGAATGCGCACCAAAAAAAGGCGTAAATTCACCAAGTTAGTGCATTTCAAATAAACGCAGATAGCGCGAAAATAATTGGAACTTTCAAAGCCTCTCAAGGTAATACCTTAAAACAACCTACAAATAAACGTGGATAACCAAGAGACAGATTCCAGCTTGCTGACACAAATGCGCGACGGTGATGTTGCCGCATTTCAACGCCTGTACCAACGCCATCAGGGACCCATCTATCGCTATGCCCTGATGCGTTGTGGCCAGGCAGCGCTGGCAGCTGACGTAGTTCAGGATGTTTTCATGGGTTTGCTGAGCAAGTCTTACCGTTATGACGCAGGCCTGGGCAGTTTGCAAAATTTTCTGTTTGGCATAGCAAGGAATTTATTGTTGAAACAGGATCAGGCAGAACGCCGCCACCAACCCTTGCCTGAATTTGGCGAAGAAGATGGAGAAGAAGTTTTGATGAGTGAAACGACAGAACCGGCGGACGTCATCTTCCATCAGCAAATGACTGAACATGTGCGGCAGGCAGTCTCGGTGCTGCGCCCTCACTACCGTGATGTGATTATTTTGTATGAATTGCAGGAACTGTCATATGCAGAGATAGCCGTGATTTGCGACATAGATATAGGGACAGTGCGTTCACGCCTGTCACGGGCGAGGGCCGCGATATTGCAATACAGCGAAAGACTGGGCTGGCGACCCGACGCAACAGCAAAAACTGGAACACAGAGATGAAAGACCATATGAATACCCCACAGGACGCCAGCAATGCAGATGCCTTGCTGGATCAGCAGTTCGGCCTTTTGCGCAAAGATTTGCAGGAGCTGAATACGCCCGCGGCTATAAAGCAGACTCTATTGCAAGCATTCGCCAAGCAACAGGTCAAGGATAAAAAACAGGCCCGCAGCAAACGCTTGCGCCCGTGGATGGCAGGTTTGCTGACGCTGAGTGGCAGCTTTGGTCTGGTCATGCTGACGGTCATATTCTCGGCATCGCAGCATCAATTAACGCCGGACAGCAGCGCAGTTTCAAACTCGGAACTGCCTCCCTTTGTCGCCCTGGTGCCGATGGAACGTCTGGAAGAAGGTACACCGCACATGATGGAAACTGAAGTGCCAGCTGCGTGGCTGGCCAGTTTGGGCATGCCTGTTAGTCCAGAAATTGCTGGGGAAACGGTGCGGGCACAGATGCTGGTGGATGAGGAAGGCTCACCTTTGGCCATGCGCCTGCTCAAAAATTAATGTGCATCTGATTAAGCAAAATTTTTAATTTCGACATTGTTTTTTTATTTCAACTACCTTTCACCATGAATAAGAGGGAAACATCATGACTATCAAACTTCCAATATTGGTCCTTTTGAGTTATTCATGGACTGTGGTACAAGCAAATGTCATCAACGACAGTCCGGCACCAGTTGCGCCAGAAGAAAAACAAACACGCCTGCAACTTGAAGTCCATCGCGTTACTCCGCTTGCCCCCATGCCACCTGCTCCACCGATGCCACCTTTAGCACCTATGCCTCCAATGCCTCCAATGCCTCCAATGCCTCCAATTCCTGTCATGCCAACCATGCCGGCAGTTGTAGCATTGGCCGACTTACCCGAGGCTGGCACCATTAACAAAACTATCTCAGATGCAATGAGTGCAGCAAGAAATGCTAGCGATGCCATGAACGCTGTTTTCTCAGGCATGCAGGACATGCATATCTCCAACACGATTAAAAATGCGGCATACAGCGCAGAAATCATTACCGAAAAAACACAGACTTTAGCTGACGGCAATCAGATCAGCAATAAAACTTCCAGTTCGGTCTATAGAGACAACGCTGGCCGCACTCGCTATGAAGTACGCGACAGCAAAGGGAACTTATCGCAAATTCTCATCACTGATCCGGTGGAGAACTCACGGTACATCGTCATCCCTGAAAGAAAGACCGTCACCAAAGTGATGCTGGCCAAAACACCAGACGGGAAAGTCATCGCCCCAAAAGAGAAACAGGAAGGAAATACAGGCCGGATTTATCTACAAACGAATGATGATGAAATCATTATCAAGACATTGAAAAAGAAAACTGATGATAAATCTGAAGGCAACAAAGAAGCACGAGAAGAAATCAAGGTCATTAATGCAAAATCTGCCAGCTATGTACCAGGACCTCATACTGCTTACATTAGTGCAACCGACAATCTGATTAACATCATAAAAACCTCGCCCCTCCCGACTGCGTTCATGGACACTCGCTGGAGTAACAAAACAAGCACTAAAGATATGGGCACAAAAGAATTCGATGGCGTTCGTGCAGAAGGGAAAATGCGTTCTTATCAAATCCCTGCCGGAGAGATCGGCAATAAAAATCCGATTACTGTCAGTTCTGAAGCCTGGTACTCCCCCGACTTGCAATTAACCGTTCTTATCAAGCAAAGTGATCCTCGCACCGGTGAATGGAGCTATCGTCTGAACAACCTGAAACGTACGGAGCCAGCCGCCAATCTGTTTACTGTTCCGGAAGGATACACCGTAAGAAACGTCAACCTGGCACAAAAAATCGTTATTGAAAAACGCGAAGAAAAGAAACCCTGATCCCTCTGGCCAGCCGGGCCGTTTTGCAGGGCTTGTGAGTGGACAGGGCCAGGATTCCCGACCTGCCCTGCCACTCTTTTTTAAAGTTGCTTGCCAATATTACCGGGATTGGTTATAGTTTTTCCATGCACGCAATTCCCCATCCCCTGCTGAGCAAGAACTTATGCGCAATTAATGCCGCATCTGCTGTCGTGCGCACGATTGCGCTGCCTGCTGCTTCCATCTGCGACATTTCCATTATTCGAATTATTCCGGGTCGTTAAGCTACGGCGTATGCCGGTGCCTGGCGGCCCTTCAGCTCATCCTATTTTGATGTCTTGAGCGCTATTGCTGTCGCTTATTATTGTCACTTATTGTTGTGACCATCGCGCTCACGCCTTCTCCGATTTTTTCTGCTGATTTCTATTCTGGAGTTTTTATGTCCCATGTCGCCACAGACAGGCCTTTGCACGCCCCTGCGTCCTTATCATCCGCCTTATTGAGGCCAGGTTTTCCTTATCCTTCGCTGGCAGATATCCGCAAGACTGCTGCCAGTTTATCCCAACAGGTTTTGCATACCCCTGTCTGGCACTGGCAAACCGGGTCTGCCCTGGACAAGCTGGAGCCTGATACTGAAGTCTGGCTAAAGCTGGAGTTATTCCAAAAAACCGGGACTTTCAAATTGCGTGGGGCGTTGAATTGCATATCTGCGCTGGATGCAGATGCGCGTGAGCGTGGCGTGGTCGCTGTCAGCGCAGGCAATCATGCGATGGCGGTTGCCTATGCAGCCAAGCTGGCGGGCGTGTCTTGCAAAGTGGTGTTGCCACGGCATGCCAGCCCTACCCGCATCAAGGCTTGTCGGCAGGATGGTGCAGAAGTAATACTGGAAGCGGACATGCATAAGGCTTTCGCGCTCGGACAGCGTATTATGGAAGAAGAGCAGCGCACCATGATCCATCCTTATGATGGACCGTTGACTGCACTTGGCACTGCAACAGTGGGGCTGGAACTGATGCAGCAGGTGGTGCAACTCGATGCTGTGATCGTGCCTATCGGTGGTGGCGGTCTATGTGGCGGCATTGCTTCTGCAGTCAAACAACTGGCACCACATTGCGCCGTCTATGGCGTTGAACCCTATGGCGCAGATGCCATGTACCGCAGTTTCCAGTCTGGCCAGCCTGAGAAGTTAAAGGAGGTCGACAGCATAGCTGACAGCCTGTGCGCACCGTATGCTATGGATTACAGTTTCAGGGTATGCCAGCGTTTTGTAGATGAGATTGTCAGGGTCAGCGATGATGAAATCTGTACAGCGATGTCGGATTTATATCATGACGTCAAACTGGTGGCTGAACCTGCGGCAGCGGTTGCCACGGCAGGCTTGTTTGGCCCTTTACGTCAAAGGCTTGCTGGCAAACGGGTGGCTGTGATTGTTTGCGGCTCCAATGTCGATCCTGCCAGATATGCAGAATTGCTTGCCAGGGCCGGATCATCAGCGCATGGGCTGGCTGCCTGATCTGAGAATCTGGACTACAGTTGGAAAGTAACTGCTCAGTTTGCAACAGGCATCACATGCCTGATATGCAAAGCCTTGCAATGCCCTACAATAGGGGTTCACTCGGGCATAAACATATATGGATTTTACTTTTACCGTTCCATGCCTGTTCACTGCATGATTACTCATGATTACTAACGGAATTGCATATGCAACAAGGCTGGCTGACAGATTTTTTTCGTCAAAACGATAGTTTGATGGTGTTTGTCAACGTCTTGCTGCAGCAACTGGGCTTGCCTGTGCCTGCAGTGCCGACCATGATGTTCAATGCCAGCCAGGCCACGCAGTCCGGGCAATTGCTGGTGTTGTTGATGGCAGCGGTAGGCGCTTCGTTGATTGCTGACCTGATCTGGTACCAGGCAGGCAAGAAGTTCGGCTACAGCGTACTGAAGTTTTTATGCAAGATGTCGATCAACCCAGGGTCATGCGTGAACCAGACAGAAGCACGTTTCCTGCGCTGGGGCGTATGGTCGCTGGTGGTGGGTAAATTTATTCCCGGCTTTTCTACCGTGGCACCACCGGTAGCCGGTGCTTTGGGTATGCCCCGTACTTCTTTCATGCTGGCTTCTGCCGCAGGTGCAGCTTTATGGGCAGGCTTGGCTTTGCTGGCAGGCTTTGCCTTGCAAGCGCAAATTGAAGCTGGCCTGGTATTTTTGTCGGCCCAGGGCATACGTATTGCTGTCATTTTCATTGCCCTGGTATTGAGCTGGCTGGTCTGGAAATTCTGGCAGAAGAAACGCTTTGAAAAGCTGGCGTCCATACCCCATTTCAGTGCGACTGAAATGTCAGATACATTGAAAACCAGCGCCCTGCCCCATATCATCGATTTGCGTAGCCCGGCGCTGATAGCAGAAACCGGTACCATACCGCATGCCATGGTCAGCGAAGTCAAGCAGGTTGGCGATGCGGCCAAACACTGGTCACAAAATGAAATGATCATCACCATCTGCGCATGCCCTGGTGATGCAGGTGCAGTACATGCAGCGCATACCCTGAGGCAGTTGGGCTTTAAGGATGTCAGGCCATTTTCAGGTGGTTTTGATGCCTGGCAAGAATTGTCTGCCCAGCACCCGCACTTGCTGGTCAAAGCCTGAGCAAATCATGCCTTTTGCAGCAATGCTTGCAGTTCCTTGACCAGATGATCAAAGGTAGTCCGGTAACGCTGGCTGGACCGTAAATCTTCATGCATGACTACCCAGACCGGAAAGTCGATTTGAAACTCATCTTCCAATACGCGTTGCAGGTAGGTGTGCTGCCTGGCTAAGCCAAGCTGGCAAATGCCTATGCCATAACCCTGGCGTATGGCGGAAAACTGCACCAGATCGCTATCAGCACGCAAGGCAAAGGCTGCACGCTGTATCTGCGGATAACGTTTTTGCAAAGCCCTGATATAGGGAAACTCCCGGTCAAAACCTATCAGACTATGGTTTTTCAACGCGTCCATGTCGGCTGGCATGCCGTGACGTGTCAGATAATCTGCATGGGCAAAAAATCCCAGACTGATCATGCCCGCACGGCGTGCGATCAATGCATCCTGCAAGGGTTCGGTATTGCGTATGGCAATGTCTGCATCACGCTTGAGCAAATCCTGAGTGTGGTTGGATATCTGTAATTCTATGCTCAGTTCAGGATAGTCTTGCCGCAAGCCTGCCAACATGCCTGGCAATATCTCTACCCCCATCACTTCTGATGCGGTAACGCGTACTGTACCCCTTACCTCATTTGCCTCCGCTGACACGCTGCGCAGCAAGGCACTTTCAGTTGCCCGCAAGCTTTCTGCATAAGGTTTCATGGCCAGCGCGGCAATGGTGGGCGACAGGCCAGATTGATTGCGCACAAACAGACTCGTACCCAGAGCCTGTTCCAGTGCCTCGATATGCCGCCCTACCGTAGGCTGCGTCAAGCCCAGTGCACGGGCAGCGCCTGATAGCGAACCCTCTTCCAGCACCGCGAGGGCAGTACGGTAGTAGTCCCAGTGGATATTCTTATCATCCATACAGAAATGTATATCACCTATGCAGTTTTAGAGAATTGTATATAGCTTAGCAAAGATACACAATGGCTACATCAACCAAACATTAAGGAGTAGCAAAATGAACCAGCAAACTTCCAGCAACATCCAAAACAACACTCAAGCTAATAAGCAGGCCCTGGTATTGGGTGCAACTGGTGGCGTAGGTGGTGAAGTCGCACGCTTGCTGATGCAACGCGGCTGGCAGGTCACTACCCTGCACCGCAATCCAGATCAGGTGAAGGACAAAACGGCAGCGCATATCTGGATGAAAGGTGATGTCATGGTGCAAGATGATGTAGTGCAGGCTGTGGCCGGGAAATCTGTCATCGTCCACGCTGTCAATCCGCCTGGCTATCGTGACTGGGAAAAACTGGTACTGCCTATGATAGACAATACGATCGCAGCAGCCCAGGCCAGCGGCGCACGCATACTGCTGCCTGGCACGGTTTATAACTACGGCCCCGATGCCTTCCCGCTGATTGCAGAAAACGCGTCGCAATTCCCCATCACCAAGAAAGGGAAAATCCGGGTAGAGCTGGAACACCGTCTGCGTCTGGCAGCCAGCAAGGGTGTCAAATCCCTCATCGTCAGGGCCGGAGATTTCTTTGGTCCCAAGGCAGCCAACAACTGGTTTTCACAAGGTTTGGTGACACCGGGCAAGCCAGTGAGTGTAGTACGTTACCCTGGCAGTGCTAGCGTTGGTCATCAATGGGCATACTTGCCTGACGTGGCGGAAACCATGGTGCGCTTGCTGGAACGCGAAAAAGAACTCGGTAATTTTGCCCGCTTCCATATGGAAGGCCATTGGGATCATGACGGCAAGCAAATGGTCGCAGCAATTGGCCGTGTCACTGCTCAGCCAACATTGAAGGCAAGCTGGTTCCCATGGCCTGTCTTCGCTCTTCTGGCACCTTTCCAACAGACTTTGAAGGAAATGCTGGAAATGCGTTACCTTTGGCGTACAGAAGTCAAAATGTCGAACCAGGCTTTGGTAGACTTTTTGGGTGAGGAGCCACGTACACCGCTGGATGTGGCAGTTCGATCCAGCCTGGCAGGTCTGGGTTGCATCAAGCGTAATGCAGGTTACGAATCAAGTGTTCCAGATGCGCGGAATTTTGGCATCACGCCCAATCACGACAGGGCGTAAATGCAGCCACACCAGCTGTAACCAAAGCCGGGCAACTTCGCTGGAGTTGCCCAAGTAGCGTGCAACAATGACAGATTTCATTTGCGTGACACCACACATGGCATCCGCTTCACGCTCAGACAACAAGGCCGATGTTTGTTCACGCAATGCCTGCAATTGATCCCCAGACACCATGGCCCCAGAAGCCAGCACCATCGCCGACACGGATTTGCCATTCAAACCCAGTGGGCTTTGCATGGCAGCGCTGCCACCTTGCAAACTGCCCTGTTCATGCCAGATCATTTTGTCTTCACGATAAATGCTGCAATGCTGCTTTATTCTGCCGCTGTTATAGGTTTCGCCAGAGGCAGTGCGGCCAAAGCAAAAAATATCAGCCGCAATCAGCCTCGCATCTGCCGCAAGGTGTATGGTCTGGTGCAAATCGACACAGGCATCGTCAAAAAAGATGGTTTCTTGCGGCAGCCATTCCAGCCTGGCACCCGCATCAAGTTTTAGATTGATATGTTGTGCGGATATATAGCCATTACTGCGATACCATTTCGCCGCGCCTGGTGTCGTTATCAGTGCATGCGTGTCAGCAGCCAACTTCACATCGACCTTTAACTGGTCGCCACCGACTACCCCACCTGGAGGGTGAATGATGATGGCATGGCACACCTCATCCCCTTCAGGATACAAAGGCTTTTGCACACGCAGGGGGCCATTGTGCTTACGTTCTGTCAGGCGCGTGACATCACCATCCTTGCTAAAGCCCAGTTGCAGGCTGGCTTGCCAGTGTGATTTTGTGGCACTTGAAGGTAATGCCGGACTGCAGACATCCATATTCAGCTAGCGATAGGTAAAGACTGCACTATACCGCCAGATGCCGCTTGACGTCATCACCATCCATCAACTCCTGACCACCATAGGCAACCACTTCACCGCGCGACAGCACGACAAAATGATCTGCCAGTTCACGGGCGAAATCGAAATACTGCTCGCACAGCAGGATACCAATATCACCTCGTTCACGCAGCAGGCGAATCACACGGCCTATATCCTTGATGATGGATGGTTGTATTCCCTCAGTAGGTTCATCAAGGATGATGAGTTTGGGCTCAGCCAGCAAGGCGCGGGCAATGGCAAGCTGTTGCTGCTGTCCCCCGGACAAATCACCGCCGCGCCTGTGCAGCATTTCTTTCAGTACAGGAAAAAGTTGATATACCTCATCCTTGATCTTGCCCGCCTTGCGTGCCGGCAGATTGGCCATGCCCATGAGCAGGTTTTCTTCTACGGTCAGGCGCGCAAAAATCTCACGGCCTTGCGGCACATAGGCAATCCCTGCCCGGGCTCTGTCATGCGGCGACAGTTTATTGATGTCGCGGCCTTCAAAAGTGACGGCGCCTTCGGTAACAGGTAATACACCCATCAGGCATTTCAGCAGGCTGGTTTTACCAACGCCATTACGACCAAGCAGGGCCATACATTCCCCTTTTTTAAGCGAGAGTGAAATGCCACGCAAGGTATGACTGGAACCATAGTGCTGATGTAATTGTTTGACTTCAAGCATGCTCAACTTTCATTAGCGTCCCAAATAGACTTCGATGACACGCTCATCTGCCTGTACCTGTGACATGGTGCCCTCGGCAAGTACAGACCCCTCATGCAATACCGTTACCTTGCCCTGCTGGGCAATTTCAGTAACGAAACCCATATCATGTTCGACTACCATGATGGAATGCTTGCCACGCAATTCATTGAGCAATTCGGCGGTACGCGCAGTTTCTGCATCTGACATACCAGCCACCGGTTCGTCGAGCAAGATCAGTTGTGGTTCCTGTATCAGTAGCATGCCTATCTCCAGCCACTGCTTTTGACCGTGTGATAGCAGACCAGCCTGCCTTTGCTCTTGCCCATCCAAGCGTATCAATTGCAGGATGGCGGCGATTTTGTCTTTTTGTTCGCTGTTCAAGCGGGCAAACAGGGTGGTCTTGACGCGTTTGTCCATTTTCATGGCCAGCTCAAGATTTTCAAATACGCTGTGTTGTTCAAACACTGTCGGTCGCTGGAACTTGCGGCCTATGCCGGCATGGGCGATATCCACTTCGCTCATGCGTGTCAGGTCCATGGTCTGGCCAAAGAATGCAGTGCCAGATGTGGGCCGGGTTTTGCCGGTGATCACATCCATCATCGTAGTTTTGCCAGCACCATTGGGGCCGATGATGCAGCGCAGTTCACCCACCGAGATATCCAGGTTCAGATTATTAATAGCCTTGAAGCCATCAAATGAGACAACGATGTCTTCCAGATAGAGGATGGCACCATGGGTGGTATCTACTCCCTCCGATTTGATACGGCCATAAGACACGCCTTGGTCACCGGTAGCACCCTCGTACTGCTGCCCTGGTCGCAACACGCCGCTCATCATATAAGAAGTCATGCAGGCTCCCGCTGTTTTTTGAATTTGCTCACCAGGCCCAATACGCCTTGTTGCATGAACAAGGTCACCAATATGAACAGCAAGCCCAGGGCATACAGCCACAGGTCAGGGAAAGCCGTAGTGAACCAGCTTTTGAGGCCATTGACAGTAAATGCACCGATGATAGGGCCCAGCAAAGTACCGCGCCCGCCGACTGCGGCCCAGATCACCATTTCTATGGAATTGGCTGGTGACATTTCAGACGGGTTGATGATGCCCACCTGTGGCACATACAGGGCACCAGCAATACCGCAGAGTATGGCGGACAAGGTCCAGACAAACAGCTTGAACCACAAGGGGTTGTAGCCGATGAACATCAGTCGCGATTCAGAATCACGCACAGCCTGCAGCACGCGGCCTAACTTGGAAGTGACTATCCAGCGGCACAGGAACAAAGATGACAACAAGATCAGCAAGGTGATCAGATACAGCGCTGCCTTGGTGCCAGGTGCTGTGATGGTAAAACCCAGAATACGCTTGAAGTCGGTAAAGCCGTTATTGCCGCCAAAGCCCGTGTTATTACGGAAAAACAGCAGCATGAAGGCAAACGTCATGGCCTGGGTGATGATGGAGAAATACACACCCTTGATGCGGGAACGGAAGGCAAAGAAACCAAAGATAAAGGCCAGCACCCCAGGCACCAGCACCACCAGTGCCATGCAATACCAGAAGCTGTCGGTCATCGCCCAATACCAGGGGTAAGTTTTCCAGTCCAGGAAGACCATGAAGTCAGGCAGATTGCTTTGATAGACACCATCACGGCCAATCGCACGCATCAGGTACATGCCATGCGCATAGGCACCCAGTGCAAAGAATACCCCGTGTCCCAAAGACAGAATCCCGGTATAACCCCAGACCAGATCCAGCGCCAGCGCAGCCAAGGCATAACACATGAACTTGCCAACCAGAGCTATCGTATAACTGGAAATATGCAAGGCATGACCAGCAGGAAAACTCAGATTAAGAATGGGTAGCAATACAGCTATCACCGCACACACCAATATGCCAGTCCATGCAGGCCTGGAAAACAGCCCCTTTGCTGTAGCAAACGTTGCAGTTGTAGTCATAGTCGCACTCATTCCACACTCCTGCCTTTGAGCGCAAACAAGCCTTGCGGTCTGCGTTGTATGAAAATGATGATGAATACCAGGATGACGATCTTGGCCATGACGGCACCCGCCACTGGCTCCAGAAATTTATTCACTTCGCCCAGGCCAAAAGCCGCAATCACGGTACCCGCCAACTGCCCTACCCCACCCAGCACCACGACCATGAAAGAATCGACGATATAGTTTTGCCCCAGGTCAGGACCGACATTACCTAGTTGCGACAAGGCCACACCACCCAGACCTGCAATGCCCGAGCCCAGTCCAAAAGTCAGCATGTCTATCTTGCCAGTTGCCACACCTACGCAATCAGCCATGCGGCGATTCTGTGTCACAGCACGCACGAACAAACCTAGACGTGTCTTGTTCAGGATCAGCCAGACAGCCAGCACGACGAACAAGGCAAAGAAGATAATGATGATGCGGTTATAAGACAACACCAGCGAACCCAGCACAGTTATACCGCCTGACATCCAGGAAGGATTGGCGACCTCGACATTTTGCGCACCAAAAATCGAGCGTACTGTCTGCATCAGTATCAGGCTGATACCCCAGGTGCATAACAGGGTCTCCAGTGGGCGACCATATAACCAGCGTATGACCGTTCTTTCCAGCAAAATACCCACGGTGGCAGAGACCAGAAAGGCGGCAGGCAGCGCCATCAATAAATAGGCATCCACAGCACCCGGCATGAATTTACGGAACAGCATCTGGCAGACATAGGTGGTGTATGCGCCTATCATCAGCAATTCGCCATGCGCCATATTGATGATGCCCATCAAGCCAAAGGTGATTGCGAGACCCAGTGCAGCAAGCAGCAGCACGCTACCCAGCGATACTCCATAGAACAGATTGCCTACAAATTCCATGCGTGCCAGGCGGCCATCGATGGCATTCAATGTATTGGCGGCCTCCAGGCGTATGCTGGCATCGGCTTCGTTGTAACTGCCATCGGGATTTTGTGCCAGCATCTTTTGCAGCACAGGTTTTAAATTGGGATTGGGGCTGTCCAGCAAAGCCTTGACTGCCGCCTTGCGCACCACCGGATCACTGGCCTGCAAATTGGCGGTGGCAATCAGCATTTGCAGACGGGACTTGATTTCGCTATCGTTTTCTTTCAGATAGGCTTTGTTCAGCAAGGGCAATTGTTCTGGCGTTGCTTCTTTTTCCAGCGCAGTGGCGGCGACGAGGCGGGTATTCTTGTCCGGTGAAAATAATCTCAGGCCTGACAGCGCACTATCCAGCGCGGCACGCAGGCGATTATTGATGGTGATCGCCTCGGCATCATCCGGCAGTTTTTGTATCTTCCCTGTACTAAGGTCTTTTGCCTGTTCACCATCGACCAGATAGACGACGTCCCTGACAAACAATTGTTCATTTTTGAGTGCAGTCAATATTTCCACAGCCTCTTCATTACCCAAGGCTGCAATGGCATTGACGGCGGCAATACGTGCATCAGAATCTTCACCCGCCAGCGCCTGCAAAAGCTTGCCATCGATAGCCGCATGCGCTGTCAGACTGAACACGAACAAGACTATGCTCGCGCAGATTTTACGAAATATCATAAGCAACCAGGTCAGGGATGGGAAATCCGGAACAGCACTCAGGGCAATTGATGTGAAAGCCCTGAGTGTCTGCATCAATCCTTAAACACTTCTTGAATTACAGTTTCTGCTTGCCTTCATTGCCCGGGATGAAAGGGCTCCATGGTTGCGCACGGATAGGTGTCTTGGTTTTGTAGACCACGCTGAACTGACCATCAGCCTTGATCTCGCCTATCATGACTGGCTTGTGCAAGTGATGATTGGTTTTATCCATCGTCAATTCAAAACCAGATGGCGCCTTGAAAGTCTGCCCGCCCATGGCAGCAATGACTTTGTCGGTATCGGTAGATTTGGCTTTTTCAACGGCCTGCTTCCACATGTACATGCCTACATAAGTCGCCTCCATAGGGTCATTGGTGACCACTGTTGCGGCATTAGGCAGTTTTTTGGCGGCTGCATAGTCTTTCCATTTCTTGATGAACTCAGTATTCACCGGGTTTTTCACAGACTGGAAGTAATTCCAGGCAGCCAGATGACCCACCAATGGCTTGGTATCTACACCGCGCAATTCTTCTTCACCGACTGAGAATGCGACGACAGGCACATCTGTTGCCTTCAGGCCAGCGTTACCGAGTTCTTTATAGAACGGTACGTTGGAGTCACCATTGATAGTGGAGATGACCGCAGTCTTGCCACCCGCAGCAAATTTCTTGATATTGGCAACGATGGTCTGGTAATCAGAGTGCCCAAATGGGGTATACACTTCATCGATGTCGGTATCCTTGACACCCTTGCTATGCAAGAAGGCGCGCAGGATTTTGTTGGTGGTGCGTGGATACACATAATCTGTGCCCAGCAAGACAAAACGCTTGGCACCGCCACCCTCTTTCGACATCAGGTATTCAGTGGCTGGAATAGCTTGCTGGTTAGGCGCCGCGCCTGTGTAGAAAACATTTTTCTCCAGCTCTTCACCTTCATACTGTACCGGGTAAAACAGCAAGCTATTAAGTTCCTTGAAAACGGGCAATACTGATTTGCGTGATACCGAAGTCCAGCAGCCAAACACCACGGATACCTTGTCTTGCGACACCAGTTGGCGGGCCTTCTCTGCAAACAGCGGCCAGTTGGAGGCCGGATCTACGATCACCGCTTCCAGCTTTTTACCCATGACACCGCCCTTGGCATTGATTTCATCTATCGTCATCAGGGCCACATCTTTGAGAGATGTCTCAGAGATTGCCATAGTGCCAGACAGGGAATGCAGAATGCCGACCTTGATGGTATCGGCGGCCTGTGCCTGCGTGAGCCAGCCAGAAGCGGCCAGGGTCATTGCGGCGACAGCAGTTGCTTTCAAAACAGTACGACGTGACATGTTTTCTCCTGATAGTGGTGAGGTCATGGAAAGAAAAACCGAACTTCCATCAGGATAGATAGCAGATAACGTGCCAACTACCGCATTGCAACAAAACCAGAATAAAACCCAATTTGGTGAAAATTACGAGACAGCAGATTCTCCCTGCAATAAAATCCACATTCCAGTGCATGCTTGCTCTTAATTTGTGCAGAAAGAAAGACTAAAAGCAAATGACCTTATTCATGGTTGTGCAAATTTAGCCGTTTCAAAGTTGGTAACAAGTCCCTAATAAGGGCTGCTACTTCTGTAGCCTTCGTCTGTAATAAAAAATGCGGCGCATCAAACTCATGCAGTAGTGTCGCAGGCAGATAGTCGCGAATATCGGTATAAGCAGAAAGTGGGACCAGCCTGTCTCGCCTGGCCTACAGATAATGCCCAGGCACTTTGATACTGGCAAGCTTGTGCCTGTTATCGATCAACAGCACACAACGCATTCTCGCTTTCAGCACCTTTGGTAAAACTGTTGCCAGCGCCTTGACTAATAACTCACGTAGCTCCAGAGTTGAGAATTTACCCAAAAGAAAATAATTGAGTGCTGCCATTGGAGCCGCTGCCAATGGCAGGAAAGGCAGCAAATACCTGAAATCCGCAAGCCAAGGTTTTGGATTAGAGGCAAAGCTGGCACAAAGAATCAAACCGAGTAAGCCTTGAGGACGGCTGGCTGCAATGGAAATGGCGATGGGGCCAGAAAAGGATTCGCCCAGCAAGATGTAGTCTTCATCTAAAGGAAGGTAAAAACGCGCCACTGTTTCCAGAGTTGCGTAATCCAGTACCTGATCAACAGGATAACTGGCAACGATCAGTTTGCAATACCCACCCAAGGCCTTACGCAATGGCTCATAAAGAGTGCCTGTGCCATCCATGCCAGGCAAAAGAACGATGGTCATCATGCTGGCAATCATAGCAGCCCAGGAACCACCATGCAGCATCAGTGCATTTTGGGGTATCCGGTAATTTGCTGTATCTCTTTATATAAGGGCTGGAGACGGGCGTACATTTTTTGATAGACGCGGTGATACAGCTCATTGTAGATCTGATGATGGTGGGCAATAGGCTCGAAGGTTTTGCCTATACGTGTCATCTCTTTGATAGCAACATCAAAGCTGGGGTGCAAGCCCAACCCCACTGCCGCATCAATGGCGGCACCCAAGCCGGATGTCTCGTAGATATGCGGGCGTGAAGTAGGCAAGCCAAAGATATCAGCCGTCAATTGCATGGCAGCGTCACTTTGCGAACCACCGCCAGAAATACGCAATTCAGTGATTGCTACACCGCTACGCTTTTCTATGCGTTCTTTGCCTTCTCGCAAGGCATAAGCCAGTCCCTCTAGGATAGCGCGATACATGTGTGCACGCGTGTGCACGTCACCAAAACCGATGATGGCCCCTTTGGCTTCAGCACCTGGAACCTTGATACCAGGCGTCCAGTAAGGTTGCAGCATCAGGCCCATGGAGCCTGGTGGTACAGCATTCACCAGTTCATCAAACAAGGCCTCTGGCAAGACACCCTGCTCTGCCGCCTGCAGTTTTTCATGATGACCAAATTGTTCCTTGAACCAGTTGACCATCCAGTAACCACGGAATATCTGTACCTCGGTACTATATGAATTGGGTATTGCCGCCGGATATGGCGGTATGAAGGGTGTCACTTCAAGATATTTTTTGCTGGTGGTATTGATGGTGGCCGTCGTGCCATAACTGAGGCAACCGATATTAGGCTGCTGGCAGCCAGCGCCTATCACTTCACAAGCCTTGTCCGCTGCGGCAGCCAGCAAAGGTGTTCCAGCGAGTATGCCGGTTGCTGCCTCAGCCGCCTGACTGATGTGTCCCATGACCGTGCCGGGCGGCACCAGCTCAGGCAAGCTTTCAGCCTTTACCGCTAATGCCTGCCATTTCCAATCCAGCTTGCCTGCCCATTTCAAACCCTTGTAGTCAAATGGCAGATAACCGACTTGCGAACCTATGGAATCAATGAAATTGCCGCACAAGCGATAATTCAGGTAGCCAGACAGCATCAGGTATTTATCCGTCTTGTCCCAGATATCAGGCTGATGCGCCTTGATCCAGTTGGCTTCTGCTTCACCGCGAAAGAAATTGATGGTGCTGGCAACGCCTGCCAGTTTGAAGGCTGTCATCCACAAGGGGTTAACAGATGGGACTATATCCGTGCGCCTTTGATCCAGCCAGGTAATTGCAGGCCGTAGGGGCTGACCCTGTTTATCCAGATTGATCATGGTGCCGCGCTGGGTGGTCACGGCGACACCGTGTACACTCGATGGAGAAATTCCAAGCTCATTCCACAAACGCTGACAGGCTGTGCACACTGCCTGCCAATAATCTTCAGGATGATGCTCGGCCCAGCCAGGTTGATCTGAAAAATAAGCTTCGAGATGTACCTGGGACTTGGCGATAATATTGCCACGCAAATCAAACAGGATAGCCCTGACGCTTTGGGTGCCATTGTCTATGGAGAGGATATATTGTTTGGACATGATTTTTAATCTGATCTAGGCTGCCGCTGATTTCGCCATTCAGGGATACTACTCCTGTCTGGCAAAGCATAATACTTGTTCCACAGTTGCAGATAGGCAGACTGTTCATTTTCCCATCGCTCGTCATCCCATGCCAATTCAGGCTGACAAATTGCCCTGATGCGCGGCAACAATGCCAGGCCACCCTGGCGTACCAATAAGCCCAGCCTTGTCCTGCGCAACATCAGGTCTTGCAAGTGCTCTACCGCTTCATGCCGTGCCGCCCAGCGCAATTCTACCCACATGGTTAATGTGCCTGGTATGTAATCCAGTTCACCATCTTGAGCAACCTCTACAATCTCAGCAGCGGATTCACCATAATGGCCTTGTAACCGTGATTTTTGTGTATGGCTTAATTTTTTTTCATTCGATAAATCTGATGAGCGTGTAAATAAATTGCTCACCTTTTGATCAGACTCATGACCAGGAAATAAATGAGCAATATGCTTTAGCGCATCTTGCGCAATCAGCCTAAAAGTCGTCAACTTGCCGCCAGTGACTGTCAATAAACCCTTTTCAAGCCAGATCGCATGATCACGTCCCTCCTTGGATGGGTCCGCCTTGCCAGTATCAATCACAGGTCGTATGCCTGCATAGCTGGCGATGATGTCATCGAGCTTGAGTTGCAATTGCGGGAACTGGAAGTCCATCGCTTCCATCAGGTAAGCGACTTCGTCTGCAGTAATGGCAGTTTCTTGTTGCATGTCAGAGCTATGATCCACATCTGTCGTCCCCACCAGACTGACGCCTTCCCAGGGATAAACAAAAACAGGGCGGCCATCACGGGGGTGCATCAGGCTTACTGCCTGCGCCACCGGCAAGCGCCAGGCAGGTAATAGCAAATGACTGCCGCGCAGAGGGCGCAATCTTGCACTTGCCCCTTGCTGCTGACGCAGGCCGTCAGCCCAGGCTCCGGTTGCATTGATGATGACTTTGGCCTTGACCTGATATTCTTGCATGCTCACTTCTTCTCGCAAGACCACTCCAGTGGCCTGCTCGTTTTCATACGTGACACTTTTTACAGCAAGGTAATTCAATGCCGTGGCTCCGGCAGCGCGTGCCTCCTGCAAAACCCTGAGCACCAGACGGGCATCATCAGTCTTAGCATCCAGATAGCAGGAGCCGCCCTTCAAATCGACCACAGGTATGTGCGGTGCCAGCATCTGGAAGTCCTGCGCTGAGAAATAGTGCTTGCCACGCAAACCAGCCAGAAAGTCATAGATGACCAAACCCATCGCAAACATCCAGCGCCCCGGCTTGCGACCCTGATAGTCGGCAAAGGCAAAACTCTGAGGCTCTACCAGGCCAGCCGCAGCTTGCATCAATTGCTGCCTTTCGCGTACAGAATCCCGTGTCAGGAGAAATTTACCTTCTTTGATATAACGCAGCCCACCATGCACGAGTTTGGATGAACGGCTGGATGTACCCCATGCGAAATCTTTTTGCTCGACCAGCAAAACCCTTAAGCCACGTCTTGCAGCTTCCAGCAATATACCTGCACCAGTGATTCCACCGCCGATGACGATGATGTCCCAGACTTGCTCATGGCTGGCAATCGTCTTAAGCAAGTCGGCACGTGATTTGGCTGTTTTCATTGCTTTACATCTTCGGCAGGCAATAACTTACCCGGATTCATGATGCCTTGCGGATCGAAGTGTTTGAACAGATGGCGCATGCCGGATATTCCCAGGCTGCCTTTTTCAGCTTCCAGGTAAGGCGCATGGTCACTGCCCACGCCATGCTGGTGACTTATGGTGCCGCCATTAGCGACGATAGCTGCAGAGACTGCAGATTTTAGCCTGCGCCAGCGTGCATAATCATGTTCATAATCACCAGTCAGGCGATAGACAAAGGTTGAGTAGACGCTGGCTCCTTGGCCATACAAATGCGACAAATGCGTATAAGCATGCACCTGTTCATTTTCTGTTGCCATGGCATCCCGCCCGGCTTGTTCCATGCTCAGCATCATGGTCTTCACTTTGGGCCAGTCGCAAGCTGTCTCTACGGTATCTATCGCATAACCCTGCTGCCAGGCACTGTTGCGCAGATAGACATTCCTGAAACGCCCCTGCTTCCATTTTTCACCCATGGTTTTACCTACATGCACACCTTTATGCTGGCCCGTCATCTTCAATGCAGATTTGATGGCATGGCGCACTTGAGATTTTTCGCCGCTGGCACCGATGAGCAAAACGCATTTACCTTCATCACAGCCACGCAAGCGCAGATAAGATTCCAGCAAGCCTATCAACTTCTTGTGGCCTGCCAGTGTCAGGCTGGTCAGGGTTTCAGTTGCATTTGACAGCCGTAACATTGATAAACCGGGCTTGCCCTGGGTGATAGACCTCACAGCAGTTTGCGCTGCATCCCAATCAGGAAAGAACACGGCATGAAATTCTTCACATGCAGGTAAAGGCGTGATGCGTACGGTCACTTCAGTCACTATGCCCATGCGCCCTTCTGAGCCCAGCAGCATTTCCCGCAAGTCAAGCCCGGCAGCGGATGCCGGAAAGGTCTGGATATCCAGCCTCCCCGCAGGGGTCTCTACCCTGGCACCAGCCAGTAATTGTTCTATACGCCCATAGCGCAATGATTGCTGACCAGATGAACGGGTAACCACCCAGCCGCCCAGCGTTGAATATTCAAAAGACTGAGGGAAATGTCCCAGCGTATAGCCGTGGGCGCGCAATTGCGCTTCCAGGTCCGGGCCAAAGACACCTGCACCAAAAGTCGCCAGTTGTGCTTCCTTGTCCAGATTCAGCAATTGCGACATGCGTGACATATCCACCGACAAAACAGGCTGCATGCTCTCTGTGACGGCGAGATGCCCCACTACGCTGGTGCCACCACCATAAGGTATCAGGGCGATATTATGCAATGTGGCGTAATCCAGCAAACTGCGCACATCTCCGGCACTTTCTGGGTAAGCCACACCATCAGGGAAATGGCTGATCTTGCCAAAGCGCATTTTGAGCCAGTCTGGCAGGCTTTGCCCCAGGCTATGCCTGACACGGCCCAGCGCATCTGTATCTACCAAAGGATGAGCCAGCAAACGGCTCTCTGGCACTTGCTGGCATACCTGATCCAGTTCTGCATCTGTCTGCGGCACGCCCTGGCCTATGCGTGCCTGCAAAAAACTCAGGGCATCTGCATTGATCGCATAATGAATACTGTCATCACCCCAACCATTCCAACGTCGCATTTTTTCTATCCCTGAATTAAGCCTGAGCTTGGTATACTCAATAATTAACTTGTAGCTTAATCAAGTGTCACCTTCAGGTATTGCGCTTTCATGACAAGGTTCTTGTTTTAATATGCCAAATTCACATACAGGATCAGTCGCGAATAAGCTCAGCACTGGGCGGGTGGCTGCCGCCTACCTGCAACCTTTGCTTGAACTGGCGAATGAACGTAGTTTGAATTTGCGCATGCTGGCGACCATGGCTGGCATGGCTGAAGAGGCACTGAGCAGACTGCAGGAAAGCATAGCTGCTGCGGACTATATAAGCCTGCTTGATGCAGGTGCAGAACTAAGCAAAGACCCGCACTTTGGCTTGCATGTAGGCGAAAGAGTCAAGCTTGGCACCTACAATGTGTATGGCATGATACTTATGAGCTGCAAGGACTTTGAACAGGCCTTCCAGCAAACCATGCGCTATGAAGGCTTGGCGCATGACCTTGGCCGCTCGGCATTGGTCATTGATAATGCGATGACTGAATATCAGTGGCATAGCCATTTCCCACAAGCCAGCAGGCATCTGGCTGAAAGCGTATTCGCGGGCATACGCGTATTTGGCAACTGGTTTGCTGGCACTACACTGCCCGACGCCCCGGTTTATTTCAGGCATGCGGCTCCAGATGATTTGAGCGAACATCACCGCCTGTTTGGCATGGAAGTGCATTTCGATGCAACGCTCAACTGCGCCCGCTTTCCAACCGCTTTGCTGAGCTGGCCAGTACCCAATGCCGATGTCAGCATGTACCCGATATTGCAACATCATGCCGAAAAATTACTCAAACAAAAACAGCAGGCCCAGCAAGACGGCGGCATCGTCGCCCAGGTCAGGGCTGCTATCAGCAATACTTTGGCGCAAGACCAGGCCAGATTACCCCTGATCGCTCAAGAGCTACTGCTGAGCCAGCGAACGCTACAGCGCAAATTGAGTGAGGCTGGCATCAGCTTCCAGCAAATTCTGGATCAAACCCGGAAAGACATGGCCATCGATTATTTGCAGCAAACAGGTTTCAGCCTGGCTGATATCGCCTTCCTGCTAGGCTATCAGGAGCAAAGTGCTTTCAACCATGCCTTCAAGGAGTGGACTGGCGTGAGCCCGGGTGCGTACAGAGAAAAACACCAGCGCCGTAAATAAACTAAAAATAAATCGAAAATAAAAAAAGCGTGAGTCGCTTATACGACTGACGCTTTTTTTGAATTCTGGACGGTGGCTTGTCTGCTTGAACGCAAACCAAGCGCACCTCACTACCGTCATACATATCGGTTGTATGTACAGCAGCTAGACATACTATAGCGCAAAATTATGACGGCTGCATGAAACACTTTTTGTGCTGCATCAACCGCCTGCGATTTTATTCGCCAACACTGACACCCGAGTCTTTATCTTGCGCAAGCGCATCAGCAGAAGCCTCAGTGACGGCGAGTTTTTCAAAGCGGAACAAGTCTTGCACCGAACAATTAAAAAGCTCGGCAAAAGCTTCAATAAACTCTACCTTCCAGTGTTCTGCCTTGTTATCGACGATACGCAATAACTGGGAATGCGAGACGGTCACCCGTCTTGCGATTAGCAGGCGGTGCAAGGCAGAAACCGAACGAATCTTGTGCTCAACCATCAACTCACGGATTCTGAGCTCGGCTTTTATTTTGTGTCCGGACATGGGGAAAAGTATTGTTACTGGGTTTGTCATAAGCGTGATTGAACCTCAATCAACGGCTGCGATGATACAGGATATAAGCAATTTTTGCGGTCACCGCATAAAAACAACATGAAACATTCAATTTTCTCCACGCCATGCTGGATTTTTTCCAAAAGCTGTGGCAAGATCAATTCATCGAATTTGGCAAGACTTTTAAACATTTTTTCTTAAGGAACGATACGTGAAATCTACCTGGCTCCCACAACTGCAACAAGACATGTGCTTAACCGCACAAGGCTTGCTGTCAGCATTGTCGGCCAAGGCAGTGGCGGGATTGAATTATCGTGATGCACTTACAACTCTGGCGGCGTCTGGCACAACGTCCAAACGCGATGATAGCAACAACATTATTCGCACAGTCGCCAAGCATGTGAGTACCCGTAGCGAGCAGTCCAAGCCAGTTAATTTTACGTTTAATTCTAACCAGTATCACCGCATCCGAAGGCCAACCCTTCAGGTAGCAGGAGCAAATTAAAACCCGCTCCTCCTTACTTAAAGCTGAAAAGCCCGGATGCCTTTAAAAGCTCCGGGCTTTTTGTTTAATCATCTGCTGTTTTTTATCAAAAAAGCACAGACCCAGCAGTAAAACCCGCGCAAGCGGTCGTGGCCAGTAACTAGCAGTCGGGCCACGGAAACACCGGTACTGATAACAGTTCCGCAAGTAACAATATGCATTTAATCAAGCTTCTCCTTGCTTACTGAATCGCAAGGACAAGCCCGGGCTTAAAGGGGAAATCCCACCAGCTTGACGTTATTTTTATTTCTAAGGAAGGGAGGTAAACATGTTTGCTGTATTCTGGATAGAAATCCACAAGCAAATTAAGATGTCTCACTGCAGGGAATTTGATACCGGCGACATGATTGCCGCCCTCAAATTTGCTGACAATCTGAGACAAAGACAGGCCGCAGGAGAATATATACGCCACATCAGCATGTCGTCAGAAAATACCAATTCTGTCGGTGTGCCAAGTGCGGCAATAGATTATCACTGGGCCGACCACAAGATCGCGGCATGATACAAAAACATATCAACGCCACTATCAATATGACACCAGCAAATGCAAAGACCTGAGCTAGCTCAGGTCTTTTTTATTGGCAAGGCGAATTACTTAATGCAATTGATCCAGGACGCCAGCGGATGCGAAGAATTTGGCTCTTGCACTGAATAGCGTGGTACCTGCACTACCTCTTTTTGGTCCTGCATCGTTTTTGATGCCAGCACATCGACGATATTCTGCGACAGGTTTTCGCGGTGATTTTCTCTCAGCCATGTCACCAGCTTGGTGCTGGAATCAGTATCCGTGGTCATCAACACTCTTGCCGCTTCAAAAAGAGAATTTTGTATCGGCACCTCGTCGCAACGCCCGGGCCCGTTCAAGGCAAGCTTGTAATTTGTTTGTATGGAATTGACAAAACGGTCTAGTCTGATGAGCTGGTTATCCCGATAGGAATCATCTCTGTATTCATCAGCCGCAGCCTGCTGGAAAAATGCATTACGCTTGCGCGGATTACCCTTTTTAGTCAACTCCAGCAAACGATCCAGACCTATATGCCAGACCGCACAATTTGCATTATTGATAGAGCGGCCTGCGGATTCATTCAATGCCAAATGACGCCCGCGCTCAACAGTATTTCCTTTTCCAGAAAATGCATAATTCTTTAAAGGGATATTGACATTAGGGTTGAACCTGAATGACTGATCAGACGCCAACGGCACGCCCAGCATCTCCAGTTGCCATTCCCTGCGTTGCTCGAGCAAGGAATCGAAAGCGCGATAGATAGACGGGCTGATGACATAATCTATCATACTGCTCCTGGTATCTGCCAATGAACCACTCAAGTCTCCCCTGTCATTGACGTGCGCATCTACCAGTATCAGCAGGCAAGACAAATCCTGAGTGCCCACCAAAATTTCTGAATAGGCACGGACCAGGGCATCGACACCCAGGTTATCAGACGAACCGGCATCATATAGATGCAAAAATTTGGGGCTGGCCTGATGATAAATATCAGTGTCAGCATTAAAGTTTTTTAATGCCAGAGGCACGAACAAACCAGGATAGGCAGCAGATGCAGCCACTGCATCTGCCAAACGCAACTGATTTAAATCTGAACCAATTTCCTTGAATGCCGCATCAGTGAAAGTGAAGCCCTGCAGGCTCGCTTCTGAAGAATTAAGCCCCCTGGTCGTCAAGCTGTCTGCGCCGACAAAGCGGTGTGCATGCGAGCTGTTGATATACAGCGAAGGCTTGCCCGGCTTGCGTTCACCCAAATCACCATACACCGCGCCTTTGTATATCCCCGTGTCAAACACATCTGCCAGAATGCGGGTGGCATTCTTACCGGATGTCAGGGTGGGTACAAAATTGATAGGATTGGCCGAACGGTATACCCATGATGACAAATAGTCCCGGCGCAATTGGGACGCCATCACATCAAAATCTGCGTCACTGGTCAATGGCTTCAGGCTGACAGCAGCTGCCGCAAGTGAGCCACCAGAGACTGATGACACTGCCGTGACTTCATCAAACAAACCAAAATGACGCAACTGCGACATCACCCCCAGGCCAAAATTTGCCGCCCGCAATCCTCCTCCAGAAATCGCGACTCCCACAAACATGGGATGGGGGCAAGGATCAGTCTCAGCCGCAGTACTTGTTGCACATCCCAGCCTCGACGCGTAATGCGCCCGTGGAACGCTGGTGTCACCACCAGCAGCCTTGACATTTATATGAGGATTTCTTTCATCGAGGTGCAAAGAAGCACAACCTGACAAAAGCATCGTCGCCCAGATCGAAGAGCCGATAATGGCATTTTTTATCGGGGAAAGATTCAACAATTCAAACTCCATGACTCCCTTGAAACTTTGAATTCCCTGGTCAATATAAAAAGATTGACGACGAAAATTCAAATGCAAACTTGATAGGCTATTAATTATTGCATAGGTTCCAGAATATCTCACAGAGTCGCTGCAATCCAGTCCTGCCCTCCCTCGCAAGATACAGCAAATCACTAAAGCTGCACCGCACATATGACACGAGATCTCTAAAATGAACTTGTCTTTTTAACCATCATCAACTACATTGTCAAATCGGAATTTAAAACTGATTTGCCCGATGCGCATATTGACCCGGCCAGGACAAATCTGCCCCTCCCCCCCCGCATACCAACCCACATCTACGAGGAAAATAGTATGAGCACATCGATAGGCAATACATCCGCCCCCAATCCAGGATTAGCGATGACGCTGGCGGCAGTAGCATATTGCGCTGATCCAGCCTCAACATTAAACAGCATGGACAATGGCTGGAGCGCAGTCTGGGTAGCGCAAACTGACATCAACGGCAATATCGCCTTCGTTGCCTATAATGGCAGCTCACAATATGTGGTGGGGATACGCGGTTCACTGCTCAACTTTAGCTGGCAGGCTTTTGACAACTGGTTTGATCAGGATTTCAATGTGTTTGAACAAACTGCCTGGACATATCCAGGCAGCGACGCCAACCCCATGATCTCACAGGGCTCGTCAGATGGTCTCAGTGACCTGACGCAGCTGGTCGATGCGACTGGTCAAACGATATACCAGTACCTTACTGCAAATGCCATCGGCAGTGACATTTCTATCGGCGTGGTTGGACATAGCTTGGGCGGCAACCTGACGACAGTCTTTGCGCCCTGGCTGTTGTATCAACTCCAGCAAAACAATATAACCCCGCCCAAACTTTTCCCTGTGTTCACCTTTGCCGCACCCACCGCTGGCAACCAGGCATTTGCAGATGCCTACGACAAAAGCTTCTCCAATTCATGGCGCTACTATAACGAAATAGACCTCGTCCCCATGGCATCGGACAATTTACGTTCTGCCGGCTTACTTTACTCACCAGCACCAGAAGCCAGCGGCATAGAAACCACCTACGACAACATCACCGTCACGCTCAAAGAAGGCATAGGCCTCATTGCCGATGTAATCGACGCTTCCCAACTTGGTTACGGCTCGTATTACACCCAGACCAATCAGGCCAGCGGCAGTGTCATGCTGAACACCTCAAAATCATTGCACTCTGTCGATACCAGCAAGGCACTGATAGATCAATGGTTTGACCAGGTGGCCGCGCAGCATGAGCAAGCCAATTATTTATCTTTCTTTGGATTACCGCCGGTCAGTTGCACAACTTCGTAAATGCACGATACCTGCCAGAGCAGCAAGAACAAACAAGCCCTTGATCAACAAGGGCTTGTTTTATGATGAAAAGTCCTCAGGTGCGCTGCTGGCCTTAGCGCGAATTTCGCTGCATAAAAAGGCTGGCTACGCTCAGTATCGCCAGTGCGCCAACGATCAAACTGCCCAGCGCCTGAAAGTCAAAACCACTATTGTAGGGTGTATCAACATTTAAATATGAGGGCATCAGGCAACCTATGATCAGACCACCCGCAATACCAACGAGCACATTCAGATAAATATTCTGGTGATCCCCCGTCGAAGTCGTCAAAATAATCCAGCCGACGATACCACCGACAAAAATCCAAAAAATCAATTCCATATGCCCTCCGAGTTGGTTAGTTATCCTGCGCTGCTATTTACTAGATCGTCATCGTTAAAAATCAATGACCAAATAATTTTTGTCTTTGTTCATGGCGTTGCTGTGCTTCCAGAGACAGTGTTGCAGTAGGGCGAGCCAGCAAACGCTCAACACCAATAGGCTCGCCAGAATCTTCACACCAGCCATAATCCCCTTCATCTATACGCGCTATCGCAGCCCTGACCTTTTTGAGCAACTTGCTTTCACGGTCACGCGCACGCAATTCCAGCGCATGCTCTTCTTCTATCGTGGCACGGTCAAAAGGGTCTGCAATGATGTCGTTTTCCTGCAGATGCATCGTCGTCTCATTGGCATTCTGAACCAGAGTCAATTCGATTTCCTCCAGGCGAGATTTAAAAAACGCCAGTTGCGCATCATTCATGTACTCCATCTCCCCCATGCGCAGAATTTTTTCTTCTGTCAGCTTAGGCCTGGAAGCAAGTGCACTGGATTTGATTGCCGCTTTTTTAGATGCAGTATTGGTTTGCATGGTAGTCATCGTGATACTCCTGAATCAAGTAGTGAGTCGATTGTCCAATTAAATATTTCTCAAGAGAACTTTAGAAGAACCCAGCAGATCCACTGCATAGGTTTTTACTTCGCTGTTGCAGAAATATTTAAAACGTAAGGCAAGATACCAATCAATTCCCGCCACATCTACAAGACCAAGGCCACAAAACTTGTCAGTCAGTTCCTACGCTGACTCAAAAATCGAATAACATATCCATTCTGCCAATCATGAAGACGACCTTGCTATGCTGTAAGCATAGGCGCGCAACATGCAGAACACACCAGACCATGCTGGCAATCGCGTCATCGCTCACAAGCATGAAAATGCCTGAATGGTGGCCTGAGCACGCACCCGGCTCATTACGCTGCCCGCGCTGACGCTCGCTACAGTAAGTGAATGAATCAGGCGAACTACATAGTATGCCTCTCTAAAGACATACGTTTTGCCAGCCAGGCAAAGTCAAAAAACCGTGCGTTATAAGCCTTGTAAGTATCGATGCCCCACAGCACTGCGCGTTGTCTGACAAAACGCCTACATCTCCACTGACTGAAAGCAATAAAACATCTATTTAAGATGGCGCTACTGGTTATTTCAAACCACCGCGTCAAACCACCATGACAAATTGGCGACCTTGGGTCGAATCTATTGAGGAGAAAATAATGTCATCAAATTCCATCAGCAACAACCAAGCCTCTTCCAAACGCTTTGCGTCCATCATGAATACAACCATCAACGCTGTCATTCAAGATGCTGCCAACCAAAGGGCACAGTCATCGTTCAATGACGACCTCCAAAGAAACGGCATATTTGCTGATGAAGAACATGATTTTCTTGAGAGCTCCACAAAACTGACAGCCAGCCTCACTCGCCATACGGCAAACAAAGAAGTGAAAAAACCAAGAGAAGAATTTGATGATGACGACCTGTATGTCTTTATGGATGAGGACTATCAGGACGACCTGCGTTTATCCGACGCCATGATTTTTGATGATATGTCCAGATCATCCATGTCAGATTTCTAAAGCGCAGCTTTGGAAATAAAAGCGCGGCAATAAGTAGAGGAAAGTGGAGGAAGCGCAGAAAATTCCCCCTTCACACACCCTTGACTTTGCCGTCAATATCTCAATCTGAATTTTAAGAAAATCAAAAAAATGACTACGTCCAGAAATATTTTCACCAATAAAGAAAGCAGCTTCCCAACCGCATCAGGCATCTTCTATGGTTTGGGTCTTGGAGGCCTGGTGGACACAGTCATACTCCCCCGCATCTTCAACTGGCACAACACCCCAAGCAATGTGCACCCTATCACATCCATTAAAAACCTCCCCGTCAGCAACTTCACAGGCAGCATGACAGCTAGCCTTGCATACACCCTCACCTACGTCTTCTTCATCACTGCATTCATCCTGTTTTGGCAGGCCAGTAGAACATACAGCTTGCAAACGTCATCACCATTATTGAAAGGAAGCCTGCTCACTGGCTGGGGCATGTTTAATATGATAGAAGGCATCATCGGCCACTACCTCCTGAGCACACACCGTACCGAAGGATTAGCCGCTATCGCGCATTCAATTTATTGGGACATCTGCTTCCTGGTGACAGGCGTGATCATGCTGGCCGCAGGAATAAAATTGATACAGCAAAAAGACATGAAACAAATTACCTATCTGTTTGGCGTGAATACAGCACGAAAAAATCAAATTGCTTGAATTGGACGTTGAAGCTACCTAATACCGGGCTGGCCAGCTAATCTATCATATGCGTCCTCAACCGAACTGGCTTCCACTCTATCGACAATAGTATGATTCTGACGATCTATAGCTTTAAACTTAAATGCAAACATCAATTACTTCTTTCATAAAAATTGATATTTATCGTAATAGCTGACCATTTGACCAAGCGACAGATGTCAATTTGTGGCGAGAAATTTGCGTAGTGTACGCATGTACAATGATCGGTTGATTATTGGGTATGTATGGCAACAGCTATATTCTAAGAAATTCAAGATAACACGTTTTTACTCTTCAATCTCATCTGGTAAATTGTTTGCACATAAACGAAGGAACTCCAAATAATTCTTCGCAATCACTTTAATGGAATTACCTTCCCAATTGACAGAAATAACCTGCCCCATTTCTCCGCCAATGTCGGGGTCAAAGTCAAAGCAAGTTTGTGACCAATCAGTAACATGGAACGGAATCCAATAGTCAGACCACAAATTATTTTTTACAGGGCCAAAGCAAATTAGTGAATCCATGGAGTTATCGCCATCTCGAAGATTTGCATCATGAAGGTCTTTTGCAACACCCCTTACTTCATCCAACTCAAGTAGAATCGATTTAGCGTCAAGCAGAGTTCCCTCATAAAATTTAACAGTCCAGCTAACAGTTCCGTTATGTCGCCGCAAACTGTCCAAAAAATCGTCAGGTAGCTTATTTTCCAAGCGACTATTTAAATCATTTATAACATCGACTGTTGCGGGAGCATTGAGGTATGACCCAAGCGACTCGTTCAAATGAGTCAAATTCCAAAATTCAATTTCTTCCCATATTTTTTCTAGCTGCTTATTCATACTATCGCCTACCAAATTTTAACTTTTCTCTCGCGATTTATAGCAAACGACCTTACCCCTGGAATGCCAAGAGCGATAAACAGAGACTGTTTGCTATAGCCATCCCATGCAATTCTAGCAAATTCATTGCAGAAATGTCTCAACTGTACACCTTGAATTTTTTGCTCAATTGACAGAACCATTCTCAATGAAACATTATTATATTTATCGAAATTATCTTCTTCGGAAAAATAGGGTCAGGTCTTACATTACGACATATCCTTGAAAATGTGTGAATATAAAATCCTATTTTCTCAATTCAAGATTTCTGCTCGAATGCCCGCACTGCCCTGCTTACCGTCACATGCCAGTTCCAGTAGATGAGCTTCTTTTTGCACGAGGATGGCTTTATACCTACCCTGACACAAATGCCCTACCTGCTTGTGGCCGCGGTTGAAACGCTGGGTACATAACTCAAGCTTAGTACGATTTTTGAAATGTATGAATGTAAGACCTGACTCTATTTTTCTGCGGAATTTGCGACGTGGTACAACGTGATACGGCCGCATCAGCATTTATCTGGGATGACACCTGCTGAAGTATGGCGTGGAATTGATCCATATAAAACCGCACCGAAATCGGTGCAGTACTTTACGGCTTGGGATGGTTTGTTGCGAGGGTATTATTTGTGGCGTTAGCGACGCTCGCTCTGACCCAAAAGAGTCATCACATCAAGATACGGACAGCAAGACTGTTCGGGAAAATGTTCGTCCTTAGCAAAGGTTTTGCGCAAATTTTAAGCAAGCGAGCCAAAGATCTGGGCCATCTTGATTAAAAATTAATCAGCTCGACGTTCAATTGTGCCAAAACGTCTGTCGATTTCTGCAAAAAAATGCAGGTCAGACAGAATGTTTCTGGTCAATCGAACGCCGAACAGGGCAATCAACAAGGCAGCAAGCAGCAAGGTCACTCCCATTTAATCCAAATCCACAGGATATTTGGTACCACTTGTTACTAACACCGGGCCTACTAAAGGATCAGCTTTAAAGCCTTTGTAATAAATATTAAGGAAACTGAATCCCCCTAAGTTATGCAACTTAGCAAGTTCGTAAAATTTTTCTGTCGCATAGGAACAATCTGACACAACATAATCTAATGTACCTGGAAGCCTGAATATATAGAGATCATCCAAGATAGCCGATTGCTTGAACGCAGGCGCACGCAGCATTTTACGTCGATCCTTAGCTGAACTGTAAGGTTCATCAAATCGCGACAATTCTTGATCTAACTCACCGAAATAATATTGGGTCACATAAAGTGCCCAGTATTGGCAAGGAGCGCCGACAATATCCAAACTCAAAAATCGTACTTGCTCCTCTAAAATTGGCTCCAATATTTTACGAGCATGATCGCTAACAGCAATCTCACAACCAGGCACTACGAATCCTGGCCCGACTACATCCAGAAAATATGGTTTCGCTTTTTTATCGTGCTCACGCTTTGCAACGACTTGCAAACCTGGCCATTGGTCAGCAGCTACCTGCCGTGCTGTTGGCGCAGGGTTCGGGCCATCATCAGGATTCATGAACTTTAATTGTTCTCGAGTTTCGAGCGTAATTCCATGAATCCCTATTTTCGATGCTTTGCCAACACTACTAAGTTCGTACACTTTCATATCACCCTCAAATAAGATTCGCTAAGACACTACCATCTTCGAATAACTCATTACGGATTTTTTGTAGTTCCTCAAGCACACCCAAAAGCCCGCCGCGTGCGTCTGCCTCTTCGATACGCCTTGACACTATTCGCCCATAATCATCAAAATGACGTCCATTATGTACTGCGCCAGCCCACTCCTTTGGTGAATATTTTCCCGGCAACCATACACCATTTAGAGGCGGGAAAAATAGGGTCAGGTCTTACATTACGACATATCCTTGAAAATGTGAATATAAAATCCCACTTTTTCAACTCAAGATTTCTGCTCGAATGCCCGCACTGCCCTGCTGACTGTCACATAGTGGACTGCGAAAAAAAGCAGCGATTTCTGCCATGGTGTAATCGCCTGAGCGATATGCCTGGGCCATTGCTTCATTGCGGTCGGGGAATTTTCCTTGGTAAGCGTACAGTGGCTGGGCGATGGCGCGACGATGGGCGATGGAGATATCCCTGAGGTCTTCTGGATGTGGTTGATGCTGGTACTTTTCGACAAATTGCTCGTCGCCCAATAACAGTGAGGTATCCTGACTTTTTCGGACACTCTTGTTTGTTAAAATAAACGATCAGGAGAAATAATGAAACAGAAAAAGACATACACACCGGAATTGCGAGAAGAAGCCGTAAAGCTTGTTTTGGCGCAAG